>JAGGDU010000172.1:0-3962 GCA_018457135.1 Trichodesmium erythraeum GBRTRLIN201
GTGAAAGTCTCACGTCCGGTTTTGAAGACGAGTCGGGTAAGGTAACTTACCTGGCTTAGTTTAACATTTCTCAAAGAATTAAAGAAATCAAAAAACAAGGTGGTATCGTAGCAGTAAGTTTCACACCTGCGGGAGCACTAAAATATTGGAAAGTAATTGCCGAAGCTGCTGTAGACTTACTTTTTGTTCAAGCAACCGTTGTTTCAACTGCGTTTGTGTCAGATGAATCAGTAGAAAAGCTTGATTTAGTTAAGCTTTGTCAAGAAATGCCTATGCCTGTTGTTTTAGGCAACTGTGTTACTTATGAAGTGGCATTAAGTTTAATGAAAGCAGGAGCAGCAGGAGTATTAGTAGGTATTGGCCCTGGTGCAGCTTGTACATCTCGCGGTGTTTTAGGGGTTGGTGTTCCCCAAGTGACTGCAATAGCAGACTGTGCAGCAGCACGAAATGATTACTATCAAGTAACTGGAAATTATGTCCCAGTTATTGCCGATGGGGGTTTAATTACTGGGGGTGATATTTGTAAATCTATTGCTTGTGGTGCTGATGGAGTTATGATCGGTTCACCTATAGCTAGGGCGGCCGAGGCTCCAGGAGCTGGATATCATTGGGGTATGGCTACTCCTAGTCCAGTATTACCAAGGGGTACTAGGATTAAAGTAGGTACAACTGGAACTATAAAGCAAATTCTCTCTGGGCCAGCACAATTGGATGATGGCACTCATAATTTGTTGGGTGCTCTCAAAACTAGCATGGGAACTTTGGGAGCTAAGGACTTGAAGGAAATGCAACAGGTAGAAGTGGTCATTGCTCCTTCTTTATTAACTGAGGGTAAAGTTTATCAAAAAGCCCAACATTTGGGCATGGGTAAGTAGATTTCTTTACTTAATAAAACTCAAGATATCTTGACAAAATTTGTGAAGTAGCTTTTAAATTTATCAATTACTCTGGAATTATCTGAAAGGAAGTGTCAGAATAGGGATAGGGAGACTCTTAAGAGTTTCCCTTCACTCCTCACACCACACTCCGCCCGGACCTTTTTAGTTTGGGCGGTTCCTTCATGAAAACAATTTTGTTAACAGGATTGAAAACCACAACATAGGAATGGTTTATTAACCATCAAAGCATTTATCTATAAACATTTTAGCTTTTTTGATTTGAAAAAAAGTATCTTTTTTAAAGTCTAAAAAATTCACCTATATTAACATTTTTTGCATAATAATTGTAGAAAAATTCGGGAAAAATATATCCGAATATCTCTTATATGATTCCCATTTATCCTGACTCTCTACTCCCCAAAAATACTTTTTCAGCAAACCTCAATTAGTTAATATTTAGTTTTCCAAACCTTTAATAATTAGATTTATCAGAAGAATTTTTGGATAGTAATATAGTAGATTAGTTCTGCTTTTATCAGCTAAAAATCTGGTTTTTTTTCCCAGCTACGTACAACATATTACAAGTATTATTAAGTATAAATATCAAATAATACCTAGCCTAAACCTATGGGGTTAAACCCACATTTACCACGATAATATTTTATATTTAACAACGAGAATATTTGAGTAATTACTTAGATTAATTTGAAAAATATTTAACTGTAATTTGTCATATTTTTCTCAAGAAAAAAGTGATAAAAAATTATCAAAAATGTCAGTATAAATAAGCAATTTATACCAATACAAATCAGTGTAAATCACACAACTTAATGAGTAAAATTAGGCTATAATACTTGTTTAATAAGCATTTAACCTTAAAGCTTTAATTTAGATTATACAAACAACCCCTAACACCATACCTCCTTACTTTTAAATCTGGTGCCAATAGTTTGAGAATTATTGGAAAAATCTACCTCAAAAAAGATGATTCTGCTATTCTCTAATTTGATTACTAGGGGATAATTAAAGAAAAAACATATCGCAAATAGCCAATAACTTTATTGGAGTAGCTTATAATCAGCTAAATCATTTCATCCCAGATTATGCTTGGGAGTAAACTCAAATCAATCAACCTCACTTACAAATAATTAATAAACCTTCTCCAACTAAATTCAAGAAAGGATTTAGTTTAACTTTAGACGATTAGGGACACCAAAAAAGTGGTAACTTTACATCTGGAGTAAGGCAACAATAGACTGGAGAAATCGGTAAAATAGATATTAGGATAATAACAGTAACAACCCATAATGGCTGATGGCAAAAAAAAGTTTCCCTAACCACATGAAACTATATCAAAATTCAAGCTTTTTACCAGAGGTTAAAGATGACAAATTATTTCAGAAAAACCGGATTAAGGAATAGTATAAGTAAACTATACTCTGCCTAGAGCTCATCCTTTACGAAGAGTCTTAATTAATTCTAGCTTAAGCAGTAATACAAGATTTAATAAAAAACTAAAATACCGGGAATTAAAATATACGCAGAGGCATCGCTAAAAATTGAAAAATAGTAGTTCAACAAAAATCATATCAAGAAATAGAAACTAGAATAGATGAAGCTGAAGCTCGCTAAAACTATACCAAAAGAGGAATTTAAGTTAGTTATTTTAAGTGTATAAAAACTAAAAACAGTTTGGGTGAGCACATTTAAAGCTTTAATTTTACCCCATTCAAGGAGAAAAAAAAATTCCATATCCCTATGAATGCTAATTCTATAGAAAAGACAACATAAATTGATTATTTTATTACCAATTTTGAGAGGTTAAAAATAACATTTCAATGGATAGTAAATACCTACTCAAACAGAAACTGGATATAGTTGTTTTTACCGAGAAACACTCATGATGATTTAGATTAAAAGAATAAATATCAAGTAAGGGATAAATAGACACAAAATAGCTATTTTATCTTAGTATAAAAATGATTATAATTTTATCACTTGGGATAAGCTAACTAGAGGATGAAAAAGGCAATGGGGGAATCAACTTTTGAAGATATTTACTGATTCTGATAAAGCTTTTAGTACAGCTATGTTTTTCCGTTTTTTTGATTGGTTAACTAATAATACTATTGGTTTTTGCTTCTTACAAAAAAAGCTTAGGCTATGTTTGGGGTTAAAAGTTGTGTAAGTCCCACTATGAGAAAGCTTCTATACCTCGGAATTTGGATAAGTCTTGATAGAATTTGACAAAACAGAAAAGTTATGAATTTGTACTTTTTATGGATATTTGCCAACAGTAAATATATTTAAAATATGCTTTTTCATCCCAGACATGAGAATTAGGAATCTCTATTCTCCCCATTCCCCTCCCAGGAGGGCTTAGGACTGGGTACCCATATGACTATTCTTGGGCTTTTAGACCGGGGAGAATGTCAAATGATTATTATCTTAACTAAAACTATAAGTTTTGCTGATGCCCAAAAAAGACAAAATTGCTTTCAGTAATAGTGGTATTGAATAACTGAGCAATTTCCTGTCCAAAAGCGGAAATAATTATATCATTTCCTAATTGTTGGTAGTCCCAAAGCTCTCCTTTATTGTCTAAACTCAAAATAGTATTAGCAAAGCCAATGACATCATCTTCTGGATTAAAATCATTAATTTGGTTAAGATTTTCAGGTAAATCATTATTATTAGTACTAACCCAAAGTTGATCCTTTCCTTCCCCTAAACTGATATAATTTCCACCTTGCCCAGTACCCGCAAAGATAATATCATTATCATTACCTAAAATAATACGATTACTAGTACCCGTAAAAACTATATCATTACCACTACCAGTATCAATCCAATTATTTATTCCTATTTGAGAAACGTCAACCTTATCATTACCATTACCAGTAAATAATATTTGTTTTGCTCCTTCAAATTGAGTATCTTCAGGAAACGCACTATCGAATATATCATCACCAGCAGTACCGAAAACAACTTGAAGTAATTCAGTATCTTCAATCTGATCTACAGTTTGAACTACTTGACTAGCACGGGGAATAGAAAAATCAGATGAACCTGATTGTACTTGAA
>JAGGDU010000172.1:4062-13738 GCA_018457135.1 Trichodesmium erythraeum GBRTRLIN201
TGCTTGCCCTTGATGTTCTATCTCATAATCTAATAATTCAAAACTGAAATTTTCCCCTAAATTAACTTCTACCTCTGTTTCAGGTATACCTACTACTTGACTAGCACGGGGAATAGAAAAATCAGATGAACCTGATTGTACTTGAATATCGACTGTTAAAGAATCTAAGATTTCATCAAGATTATATTCTACACCGTAAGGAGTGGGAATTGGCTGGGTTAACAAAGTCCTGATCAGATTTTTATTGAGAATTTCCCAGAAATCAGTTTCATTAGGATAGGTGACCAGAAAATTATCAATAAACTCAGCAATAGGGATAAAATCAGGATATTCAAAGGGATTTTCTTGGCCAATACCTTCTTTATAATCCATATCAACAGCAATGTCGATAACTGCTTGCCCTTGATGTTCTATCTCATAATCTAATAATTCAAAACTGAAATTTTCCTTTAGTGAATTAATTTTGGTGCTCATTTTTTTGAGATTAGGTTTCTTCAATTAATAGATTTCTGGGAGCTGACAGCTAATAGCTGAATTCTGATATTAAATCAGATGTTTCGGCTGAACTCCAGAACTTACTTTAGCAGTTGCAAGACATTTTTTATTGGTAGTGATGGTAATATTTTATAAGTTTTTACTACTGGGACTTACGCAACTTTTCACCCCAAATATAGCCTAAACTTTTTTTGTGAGAAGTAAAAACCAATAGGATTATTAATCAACGAATCAAAAAAACGGAAAAACATGGCTGTAGGAAAAGCTTGATCAGCATCAGTAAATAATCTTCCAAGGTTTATTCCCCCATTTCCTTTATCATCCTCCAGTTAGCCTATGCTATGTGATATAATTATAACTATTTTATACTAAGATAAAATGGCTATGTTGTCTCCATTTATCCCCTACTTGATATTCTTTTAATCCCAACCATCATGAGCATCTATCGCTAAAAAACTTCTATCTAGTTTCTGTTTTAGTAGGTATTTAATATCCATTTAAATGTCATTTTTAACCTCTCAAAATTGGCAATAAAATAATCAATTTATGTTGTCTTTTATATGGAATTAGCATTCATAGGGATAGGGAAAGTTTTTTATCCTTAAAGGAGTAAAATTGAAGCTTTAAATGTGCTAAACCAAACTATTTTTATTTGTTCTATACTTAAGATAACTAGCTCTAATTCCTCTTTTATTATAGTTTTAGCGAGCTTCATATCTTCTAGTTTTTATTTATTGATATTATTTTTGTTGAACTACTATTTTTCGGTTTTTGGCGATGCCTCCGCGCATATTTTAATTTCCGGTCTTCAAGTTTTTTCAAAAATATTGTATTATTGCTTTAGTGAGAATTAATTAATACTTTTCCTAAAGGATGAGCTATGGTCAGAGTAGAGTTTATTTATACTATTCCTTAATCCGATTTTTCTGAAATAATTTGTCATATTTTATCTCTGGTAAAAGCTTGAGTTTTGATATAATTTGATGTGATTAGGGAAACTTTTTTTGCAATCAGCAATCATGGGTTATTACTGTTATTATCCTAATATCTATTTTACCGATTTCTCCAATTGATTGTTGCCTTACTCCAGATATAAAACTACCACTTTTTTTGTGTCCATAATCGTCTAAAATCAAACTAAATTCAAGACAGAATTTAGTTGTAGAAGGTTTATTAATTATTTGTAAGCGAGGTTGATTTATTTGAGTAGACTCCCAAGGATAATCTAGGATGAAATGATGTAGACGATTCTAAACTACTCCAATAGAGTTATTGGCTATTTACAATATTTTTTTCCTTTAATTCTCCCCTAGTAATCTACCTAGATAATGGCAGAATCATATTTTTTGAGGTTGATTTTTTCAAGAATTGTCAAACTTTTCACACTAGCTTTAAAAGTAAAGAGGCATGGTGTTACGGGTTGTTTATCTCATCTAATGAAAGCTTTAAGGTCAAATGCTTAATGAACAAGCATTATAGCTTAATTTTAATAATTAAGTTGTGTAAGTCACACTAAGTAACTTTTAACAAAGTATTTTTATAATCAACTTTACCAGAATTAATATTCAAAAATTAGAAGATAATAAGAGTGGATGTTTATTTACTTAAATACAAAGTAAAATAACTATTATTATTAATTTTTTAAACACACAAAAAAGATTATGTAAATTTATATTAGTGACAAATGTTCTATATACTATGGTTTCAACTACAAAATAAATTATTTCTAAATATAAATTTCAGGATTCATTATAAAGTTTTTTTATAATTTTTTACCCTCTCTTTTTGTCTGATAGAATCTTGAAAAATATCCCCATATAATTAAAGATAATTGGTTATTTATGGGCTTGTATTTGTTGATAATTACTTGAGGCAAACATCAATTATATTAAATTTAAAACTACATAAATCTACTGTAAAAAACTAATTGTGTAATTCCACAAACTGACCAATATACGTTGGATATTTCAATGTTTTCCGTGAATACAGATGTTGATTAATTTTGGGGTAAAAGAAATATCCAATTTAACTGAGGAACCTCTCCAATTATTAAAGTTTTTCCTCTAAGAGACTATTTGTAAAAAAAAAAGCTAAAAATGGCCATAAAGAGGTATTGAAGGTAGGAAAATAAAAAAAACAATGAGCACTATCAAATAAATGTCAGTGAAAATCTTTAGCCAGGGTTCTAGGCCCTCGCAAATGGGAACTACTCAAACCTCTGCTACCGAAACCTCTCTCAACGAAGGCCAAAACTAAATGCTAACCTCACAGAAGTAGTAAATTGTAGATTCTATATCTTTTAGTCTGGTTCTAATTGAGGTTCTTTGCCCCACGAGCTACCATCTTGGCAAACTGTGTCAAAAAAATTGCGTAAATTCCACGGATATTGTGTTTGGGAACAAATGAATCATACTCTATGGCCAGAGGCAAGAGTCCAAGAAGCATGACACCAAGAACCTACTGCAGCAGCTGTTAATTCTCATAGGGTAACAACAACAGCAAAAAGGGGGAGGTATACGGCTATGGTGATAGTAAAAAAGTAAAAACTCTTAAGGGTCATATCTTGGTTGATACTCAAGGAATACTACTAGGAGCATTTTCTAGTGAGGCAGATATGGGAAAACTCTTAGGGGCTACAGTCCTGGTTATGGAACAGGGTGAAAATTTTCCAGAAGGACCAATTAGTTTGGGTTGAGTCTGGTTATAGATAAGCGAAATTTGCTATGGCGATCGCAGACCTGATCCCAGTAGGAGTGGAAATAGTCAAGGGTAATACTCAAGAATTTGAAGTCTTACCTAGAGGATGGGTTGTAGAAAGAACTTTTGGATGGCTAGTTCAGAAGCGAAATTTAGCTGTGGACTATGTATGAACAACTATCTGAGATAGGTGAAGCTCTAATTTGGACTGTAATAATTAGATTTATGTTACGGAGACTTGGTAGTAAAAACTCAGGCCATTGTTAAGATTTGTTTTACAAACAGTCTCTAAGTTTTCAAAGATACTATCTTCTTAAGTTGGAGTTGAGATAGGATAACCATAAAAAATATCTCAAATCAAGTTATCAAGGTCACCTAAGTATTTAGTCCCCATTTCTACAATTGATATTCTTATGGCTCTATCACTCCCAGAGTAATATGGATGGAAATGTTGACCCAGATTATATGAGAACCTAATATTTAAGTACATTGATAGTTAAATTTATACTTAGCTACAGCGAAATAGTCTTTTTGAACAGTATAAATGCTGGCTCAAGTGTTTTCACTGTTAAATACTACATTTTTTTCTGCGGAATATGGGGTTGAAATCAAACTCTTGTATTGCAGACATCTTGACAGCTATAGCAATACTTTAACTAATCTGTAACAATTATGCAGTGCCACTATGTATGTTATATTTTTGGTAATTTATTCAGGTTTTTACACTACAATTAGATACTTGGCATAAGCCCTGATCTCGAAAGCATTTAGCTAGTAGAGAAAGACCAATCAATATTGCGTTCCTGCCAACAATTTGCTAATATAATACAAAAGGTAATGTTAGTAGTTTTTATAGCTGGTATTAAACTAGTTAGGAGCAATAGTTAGTAAAAAAAATAACACACAAACCTTTTCAAGATTACTGATATGTAGTAATCTAGTTTGGAAAAGGTCTCCCAAAAAAATTGGTTAATTCCTTGACAAAAGTTAAAAAGTAAAGTAAAAATTTATATGTTTATAAACTTGTTTAACAAGGGAACGCTTTTGTCAAACGGAGAACTAAAAACTGTCAAAACAGATGGATGTTACTAGGTTAGGCGAAATAAAATAATGAGCATCGGTGTTGTTGCAGTGTAGGGAGTGAGAAAGTTTGCTAATTACTAACTGTTAAAACTATGGGTTTTTAAATACAAAGACTCTGATAGTAACACCTATAACTTTAAATTGTGATGCTATTAAATATTTAAGATTTAGACTTTTAGTAGGTTAAGTATTACACTTACTGTAGAATAATCTTAAGTTATATGGGTGTTATTCACTATCCTTTACTAATTAAATCAGAGGTTAGCCTTGATTTAATTATCAATTAGATACCAAATGGTTTTAAAAAAGATATAAGTCTAAATTATAATCATAAGGTTTGGTAATTATTGGTTATACCTTAAAAATAACTTTTGTAGGATAGAGATAAATGACCATATTGTAAAATAGACTTTTAACATAACTTTTTAAAATCTATAAAAGTGTGAAAAAGTCTAGCCGATTAAATTTTCAATAAATGCCTAAGATATAAGTAGGTAAGCATGAAAAAAACTTAGCTATATTAAGATTTGTATACTGACTTCAAGACCCTCTACAGAGTTAACTTGAAGTTAATTTATATTTTGTTACATAGTAAATAATTTCAAGACTGACTTACTTGTTTCAGACAATGGCATAATTGAACTAACTAAAATCAAAATAAAAAGATTACTTAAATAATGTCAAGTACTTAATTTGAATCAGAATGCTAACCGGAATTCCTAACAGTATAAATGTTTCTATAAAAAAAATACTGGATGAGAGCTCTATTCTAGTTTTGATTGATTTTTGGGTACCGTAGTGCAGGATATGTCAGATCGTAAGTCCTGTATTTGATAAGTTGATAAAAGAACATGAAAAAAAACTAAAGTATTTAAATTAAACACTGAAGAAAATTCTAGTACAGCAAGAATTTATATGACTCGTAGTATTCCTAACTTGATAATTTTCAAGGGATGACTAATAGTTGATATGCTCATGGATGCTGTTCTGTTGACTAAATTAGCTAATACTTAAAGAAAAGTACATTCAATCATGATTTAACAACAATATTTAAATGAATATAATAAATGCATAGAAAAATTTTGAATCATTCTTTGTATTTACATACAATTAAAATTAATGTCATAAAGGATTAATTAGGAATGGAAAAATCAACAGAAAAAGAAACAAAACAAGATGTGCCACAAGTAACTGATAGTAGTTTCGATAAAGATGTGCTTCATAGTGACATTCCAGTGTTAGTAGATTTCTGGGCACCTTGGTGTGGGCCATGCAAGATGGTTGCTCCTGTAGTTAGTGAGATAGCACAGCAATTTAAAGACAAAGTCAAAGTAGTGAAATTAAATACTGACGAGAATCCTAATACAGCAAGCAAGTATGGGATTCGTAGTATTCCTACCTTGATGATATTTAAGGGAGGCCAAAGAGTTGATATGGTTGTGGGTGCCGTTCCTAAGACTACATTAGCTAGCACTTTAGAAAAGCACCTTTCAAACGAAGAAAAGCAGACTTCAAAATAATTTAATAATAATATTTAAGTGAATATAATAAATACATAGAAAAACTTTTAATCCTTCTTTGTATTTACACAAAATAAAAACTTTGGTGATGTTGTAAAGATTTAATGTGTAAGCTGTTAATAGGTTAAGTATTGCATTTTCTTTATAATAGTCTTAAATCACATAGCCATTATTAAATCTTCTTTTCTCATTAAATTCCCAATCATCTTTGGTTTAATTATCAAAAGATACCGAGTTAATTCAGAAGAAATATAATTCTAAGTTATAATCACAAGGTTTGGCTATCCTGTGTTGTTCCTCAAAAACAACCGTGGTTGGATAGAGATAATGAGTATATTGCAACATAGACTTTTAAAACAATTGTTTCAGAATCTATAAACATGTGAAAAAGTCTTGGTTAATCAAATTTTTAATATACACTTATTCCAGACGATAGCATAGTTTAACTAACTTAACTAAAATCAATATAAGAGGATTACTTAGGAATGTCAAATACAAATCCAGTAACTGATGCTAGTTTCAAGGAAGAGGTGCTTGAGAGTAATATTCCAGTGTTAGTAGATTTCTGGGCACCTTGGTGCGGGCCATGCAGGATGGTTGCTCCTGTAGTTGAAGATATATCAAAGCAATATGAAGGACAAGTCAAAGTAGTGAAATTAAATACTGACGAGAATCCTAATGTAGCAAGCCAGTATGGGATTCGTAGTATTCCTACCTTGATGATATTTAAGGGAGGGGAAAGAGTTGATATGGTTGTGGGTGCCGTTCCTAAGACTACATTAGCTAATACTTTAGACAAATACATTGAAAAATGATTTAGTAACAATATTGAAGTGAATATAATAAATACATAGAATAATTTTTATCATTCTTTGTATTTACAAACAATCAAAGACTAAAACCATCAGGTAGCAAGCGACTACGGGAGTCGTCGTATTTCTACCTTGATTACTTTTAAGGGAGAGCCAACAGTTGATATTTGTGGGTGCTCTTCTGTTGATTATATTGGTGCTTTAGAATAGTATTTTTAATTAACTCGTTGTCTAAGCCTGAAAATATCCGGGAGGAAGTTAAACAGCTAGTATTTACCCCTAGACTGAAATATTACTCACGGATTTTAATTTATACTCAAAAAGTTAGTATGATTGTAATAGGTTAAGAATAAAGTTTGTTGTAATGACAAGATAGGTAGTGAAATTATATTCTGGCTATTAGTATATGGGGTCTAATTCATACAACAATGGAACAGCCAAGCAACATTGAAAATTTATGTGGAAACATGTAATCATTACAGGTGGCTCTAGTGGTATAGGTAAAGAAATAGCTAAACTTTTAGCAGGTGTTGGAAGCAATATAGCAATTATCGCTCGTAATGCTCAAAAATTAGAAGCAGCAAGAGTAGAAATAGCTGCTAATGTTATTAACCCAAAACAGAAGATTATTACTACACCTATAAATGTTGCTAATAGATTAGAGGTAGAAAATGGGATTCACCAAGCTATTAAGGAAATAGGTGTTCCAGATTTATTAATTACTGCTGCAGGTATCTCTTATCCTGGTTATTTTCAGAAGTTACCAATAGAAATATTTGAAGAAACAATGGCAATTAATTATTTTGGTTCCCTCTATTGTGTACGAGCAGTTTTGCCCATGATGGAACAACAAAAAAAAGGACAAATAGTGATGATTTCTTCTGGTGCTGGTTTGATCGGAATTTATGGTTATACTCCCTATTGTCCTAGTAAGTTTGCTATTCGAGGTTTAGCAGAATCTTTGCGGGGAGAATTGAAGTTGTCTGGAATTTCTGTTTCTGTTGTTTACCCACCAGATACGGATACCCCACAGTTAGAAGAAGAGAATAAAACTAAGCCTTTAGAAACTAAAAATATTACTGCTACTTCTGGGGTATGGAATGCCAGAGATATTGCTGTTAAAATATTGCGGGGAGTTAGGAAAAAAAGTTTTGTAATTACTCCGGGTTTAGAAATGACTTTGTTAGATAAATTTCATAGTCTATTAGCTCCAATAATTCAGTGGTATATGGATTTAATTGTGCTTAAAACTATCAAAAAAGGCTTAAGCGCTACGAGGAAGTCAGAAGTTAGTAATCACTAGATTTCAACATTTAGTAATATTTGGGCGCTATGGTTAGACTGTTATAAATAGGGCTTGCTTAAAAGGTATGTATCGGTTCAGGTAGAACTCATAACTTAGGAGAAATGGGAATTAATTAGGAGGTAGTTGGATAGATTTTCCCTTGTCACTGTCTACTAATGAGATCGCAAACAAGACCTTCCTTATATGAGTTTTCTAGAGTTAAAAGCTTGTACTTTTTTCGTGACTGCCTAGTTATTAGTAATGGAGGTAGACAAAAAAAATACATCATCAAGTAGCGCTATAGTAATAAACTAACGACAGATTATAATTATGCTTAGAAGCAGTGGAAAGAAAAGAATGGATGTTGACAAATGAAACTGCTTTTCTCAAAGGAATGAAAGCAACCTGAAATTTTCTGCTTCCACTTCATCATGTGTAAATTAAGTTCTACTTGATTATTGTATTGATCCAGGAAATATCTAGTTCCATCAAAAAAGGCAAAACATCACTCTGGAAATTGTGCAGACGCAACAATAAGTTATGACCCACACGTCGTTTTTTTACTCGCTCTACTTGGGCAGTTACCTTTTTTAAACACGAAAGTGCACTAGCCTTTAGAAGTCAATTCTTTGGGAGTTCATCAGCCAACCTCAAATAAATTTCTACTATGACTCGATCCTCGCTCCTCCTAATTAACTATCTAATTATGCTAATGCTACTGGATTTTATATAACAGCAGGTTTCATCAAGCTTGAGGTACAGCTATCCTAGAAAAATATGCCTACAATACTTTAATCATGAATATTTGGTACTTCCTAGACTTGGAACCTGCTGTAAAATCTAAATTTATAATTCTTGATAATTCATTTTTTTAGTGATTAGCGATCGCCAACAAAAATTTAGTTTTTTGAACTACTGATTATTTTTTTAATTTTCTCATCATTTTTATTACTTCTTGATAATCATCATTTTGACCTTGTTTTTGATATATATCAGCAGCTTTTTGAAGGTCATCTAGTCCCCCCTGATTATCTTCAGTGTCATAACGAAGCATAGCGCGATTACGATAATATCTTGCATCTGTAGGTTCAAGTTTAATTGCTTCTGTACAATCATCTATTGCCTGTTGATTATCCCCTATTTTATAATTAGAAATAGCTCGATGATAATAAGTATTTGCATCTTTAGGATTAATTTTAATGGCTTCAGTAAAATCAGCTATTGCTCCATAAAACTCTTGAATTTCATAAAGACAAATACCTCGATAATTATAAGCATCTACATCTTTAGGATTAGCTTGTATGACTGTAGTAAAATCTTCAATAGCAAGTTTGTAATCTTTGATGACACTATAGTAAAGATATCCTCTGTTGCTACAAGCATCAAGGTTAGTGGGATTAATTGTAATCGCAGCAGTAAAATCATCAAGTCCCCCCTGATAATCTTCTAAACAGGAACGAGCAATGCCCCTTTTATTGAAATAGATGGCTTCATCAGGATTAAGTTGGAGAGCTTCAGTAAAGTCAGCTTTCGCCTCCTGATAATTTTTATGTTGAAAGAATATTTCCCCTCGCTGGTAGTATATATGAGCCTGATTTGGATGTAGTTGAAGTTCTTCAGTTAAGCTTTGGATAGTCTCTTGTGTATCTTTTTGAGACAAAGTTTTTTCTTGTTGGTAGTCAGCATTACTATGCTTAAAATCAGTAATTTTGCCTTGAGTATTTATTGCTAAATTTTCATCTACTGGTACCTCTGAAGATGTCTGTGAATCAACATCAGCCTGA
>JAGGDU010000173.1:0-10990 GCA_018457135.1 Trichodesmium erythraeum GBRTRLIN201
CCTAAAACCTCAAAAAATTGAGACTTAAAACTTCAAACCTAAAACCTCAAAAAATCTGGAGATATCCCAAAAAGAAACTCAAATTAAACAGGCATTATTGTTAGTAGTTGAAATGGGATTGAAATTCTAGTGTGGTGATGAATATGTCGGGCTATTATCTGATATTTCCCAAGTAGATGATCTGAAACAGTTGGAGGCGATCGCTTCTCAAATTCCCCATATTTCTTCAAAAGACAAATTACGAAAACTATATTAGGTTTATTCTCCAATATAAGAGACTCAGCAATAGTCCCAGATGTATTTTTCAGCTTAAATATTATTGGCACTCAAGAATAGCCCAAAGGCAATATTCGTTCTTATTTATTCTGGAAATTTGGCAAACCACCAGACTTAGTCATTGAAATAGTTTCTCCCACTCCAGGCAATGAATTAGGAAGTAAATTAATAGACTATAGAAAGTTACGGGCCTCTTATTATGTTGTCTATAACCAATTAAAAAATTTAGTCAAAATGTCTTGCAAATATTTCGGCTTTGTGGTATTTTATAAGTAGACACAAAATAAATAAAAAAAATACTGAGTTGGCCCATATTAATCTAGGATTAACCCTATGGGACAATCTCTTTAAAAATCTAAATGGTAAATAGTTGGGTTGCTGGGATAAGCCGGGAAATGTAATTAAAAAAGGAGATGAAATAGCAGGAGAAAAAAAGTCTGGAGATATCCCAAAAGAATGCTGAGATATCCCACAAAGATTCTGAAGATGTCCAAAAAAAACGTTCAAATTCAACAGACATTATTATTAGCAATTGAAATAGGATGAAAACTCAAATTTGCTGATAAATATGTCAGGCTATTATCGGATATTTCTCAAATAGATGATCTGAATTTTTTGGAAGCTATCTCTTGCGTTTTAGGTATTAGGTTTTGGGTGTTAGACTTTAAGTTTTAGGTTTTAGGCCTTAGGTTAAAAATTAACAAATTGATAGTGGCTTACTACTAAAGACATTAATTTTTATCCTGGTTTTTCTCTATTACCTTTGACTTCAATCATTTTTTATTTTTGTTTTCTAACAGCAAACCTACTAAAACTTAACAAATGAGTTAGTCCTAATAGTCAGTTAAGAATAAACATAACTGTTCTTTGTTAAGAGAACTTTTTAATTATTTATAATTGGCATAGCTACACTCTAAAACTTAGTCAGATATTACTAATAGACTTTTAATCTCTAGCTGTCAACTTTTGAGGAGTCTTTGTAATATTTGCCCCTTTAATTTTAAGAGAAAGCTATTTTAATAGGCTTATAAAATTTGGGAATATCAAGAGTAGGTTCTACAAGTAATTCTTGGAAACCCCAAACACCTCTATATGCCAGAAATTTAGCCTTTATTTTGCAAAAGTAGCGATCGCCTTGTTTATCCTTATCAAATCTAGGATTAAACTTAAAAGGTTTAACAGGAGAGTCTCTCCATAATAAAGGAACATGATTAGCCCTAGTTAAATTCTTATGTAATTTATCATTATTCTTAAACCTTTCCTTGATAACTGATACGCGATCGCTTCCATCATTTTTCCTATTTCTATGAATACTTATTACAGGACATCTTGACACAGCGATAAACTGCCATAATCCAAATAATCTAAACTCATTAGGTTCTAGATCTAAGGTAGGGAAATCATTAGCAGCAATAATAGTAAAACTAACTTTCGGCTCCTTCCTCCCACCTCTAGGTTGAGGATAATGTACTATATTAGGATAAACAGTTAAATATCTATTTTTTTCTGGATTATAATCTACTTTCATGAAATGTCTAACCCTAGGATTAATAATAATTAACTGATAAGTTTTATCATCAATAATTGCATTATAATAATTATCATTATCCTCATATCGTTTAACTATTCTACCATACAAAACCCCTAAACCGTGGAAAAGATAATCCTGTTTTGGAGGTAGACTTTCCTCCTCATTATTGTATAATATTTCTTCTGTTTCAAGCTGTGATTTTTCTTCAATTTTAGAGTCACATTTAAGCTTTAAATTTTGATTTTTTTTACTTTCATGTTTTCCCAGTTGAATGATTTTTTTCTTCACCTTTCCTTCTAAAGGTTTATCTACTTCTATAGTCTTGACTTTAGAATAATTTAATTTAGACTTTTCCTTTTCTAATTCCTGAGATAATCTATTAATAATTTCTTCAAAAGTTTTCTTTTGGATATCATTTTGTGCAGCGTTTAGTAACTGCTGCATTTGTGATATATTTGCTTCTAAATCTGAAATATTCCCCATAATTATGTAATTAGTAGATAAAAAAAATATACTTAACCTTCATAAGAACTTTTTTTTGAGATACTGTAGCTTTTATAGCTAGTATTTAGATCCTCCTTTACTTACTATTTTTTATTAGTTCATTTACTGCTATATTACTTCAGGACAAACACCAAAATTTCATATAAATATATATCAAAAGAAAAAATGTACTTAGAGATGAACTTAATCATTTCCTCATTTTACCCAAAATAGTATTAATCTTTGATGAGGAACGTTAAAGTATTTTATATTATATCAAACCCACTTAATTAGGCGTCAAGAAATGTTGAATATTTGCTGATGGCTCAATATTCCCAGACTTTTCTGGCTCCTAACTTTTGATTTATAAGTACTAACTCCTAATTAATTATCTAATTCATATCAATAGTACCAGATTTAATCTAAAAAACCTAAAAATCTAAAAAAGAACTAATATTTCCCGACTTGACCGAAAGAATTTGAGTATCCTGTAACCACTGACCATCAAAACACCCCAAATGAGTAGTAGTAATCAAAGTTTGAAAACGATTACTAATTGCTTCTAACAACTGATTTTGGCGATGGAGATCTAACTCTGCCAAAACATCATCCAACAACAACAAAGGTGGTTCCTGCACCACTTCTTCAATAAGTTGTAATTCAGCCAACTTCAAAGCTAACACCAAAGTGCGCTGCTGACCCTGAGAACCATATTGTCGTGCGGGAGTATCATTAATAGTAAAAATTACATCATCCCGATGAGGACCTACCACCGTAGTACCTTGATATTGTTCAGCGATCGCCCGGACTTTAATTTTCTCCAAAAAAGCTTGACGTACTCCTTCCAAACTATCCTGAATAATTAACTCGTTACTATCAACAATTACATTTGCTAAATATTCCATTTTGAAAACTTCCATACTCCCACTAATAGCACAATGCCACTCACCAGCTAGAGGTGCCAACTTCTGCAAAAGTCGCTGTCGTCGTCGAATCACTCGAGACCCAGTAGTTGCCAACTGAGCATCCCACAAGGCCAACTCCTGAGTCAGAATAGAAGGTGATGAACCAGTAGTTTCTGCAGCCATCTTTTGTTGGCGAATTTTCTTTAACAGAGCATTTCGCTGACGGAGAACTTGATTATACTGTAGCAGAATGTGAGCATAGACAGGTTCTAGTTGTACCAAAAGTCTATCTAACCAATAGCGCCGTACTTCTGGCCCACCTCTAACTAAATCTAAATCTAGACTAGAAAAATGAACTACATTCAAAATACTTAAAAAATCTAAATGGCGACTAATAGTTTCTCCGTTAACTGCTACAGTGCGTTTACCTTGACTCCGCAGAGTTAGAGCCAAGTCAATATTTCCCAGTTGTCTTTCTAAAGATGCTTGAATTTTACTTGCTTGTTTACTATCTAGAATTAAATCGCGATCGCGAATTGCTCGGTGAGACTTAAGAGTAGAAAGTAACTCAACTGACTCTAGTAAATTAGATTTGCCTTGAGCATTATCTCCAAGCAAAATTGTTTTAGCACCATCAAATTTAACTTGCTGGTCTCGATAGTTTCTAAACTGTCGTAAATGTAAATGTTTCAGATACATATTCAGCAAGGTTAAGAGGAGTCATTTCAATTATCAGTGTTTTCGGCGATCAAATCTTAATAGATGACCTTTGAATGTATGACTTTTAACTTTTGTGAAACAGTATAGCATTTCCTTAAAGAGTGAAGTACATATTTTAAGCTAAAAAGCTTGTTCATTAAAGCTTTTAGTACATCCCATTAAGTAGTAACCGCTATATAACCCTATAGTTAGTTGCTTTCATAATTAATAGACCACAATAAGGACTAACTGTAATAATTAATCCCTATAAAGCTTTGGTTGTAAGAATTTGGTTGATCAATTTCAAAAGCACTGTAATGTAAAAATCATGACAAATGTTTTAGCAACGCCCAGTATTTTCCAGCTTAATACATACTATACATACAGAATTTATAAGGAGGTTGCCAAAAACTTCATGTAAATACTTTTTTTTCTGTATTAAGCTACTTCTTCTGTTGTTTTTTGATTTTGAGTGTTAACTTTTTCCTTAATTATATTTAACTGCTTATTCTTAGCTAAATATTCAGCTAACTGCACCTCAATATTTTCTCTAACAATATTGCGATACTCATAAAAATGTTCTATATGAGCGCAGGTACTAATATAACGTGGCAAAATACTAGGATTATGTTTTCTGATACTCCACAAATGATGCCAAAACTTCCAACGAGTTTTCCGTTTTATTCCCTGTCGCCAACAAATAATCAACAATGCTCGCAACTCCATCCAACTTGGCATTTTTGCAATACTTTTAGCAGTGGGACTTCCCATTATAAGAAAATGCCGATAAGTTCGATCTAAAAACTTTTCATGGTCGTACAACTGCCAGAATGCTTCTACATATTCTCTTGCAATATCTTCTATTGGTCTGGTGGGGATAAAATTTGTCAGCGTTACTTGATTAATATTAGCACCTTTATCTAAAAGCCGACCTTCCTTTTTGAGACGATGCCAAAGTGCTGTATTTGGTAAGACTTGCAACATACTAAACATGGCAGTGGGAATAGTCGTCTCTTCCACAAATTTAACGATGCGATCGCCTGCTCCTGGTTTTTCTCCATCGAAACCGATAATAAACCCTGCCATTACTCTGATACCAGATTTAATAATTTTCTCTACTGCTTCATTGAGAGGGTTACGATTATTTTGATATTTATGGGTTAACTCTAAACTATCTTCATCAGGAGTTTCTATTCCCAAAAATACTGCTCTAAGATTAGAATCTACCATTAACTGCATTAATTCTGGATCTTCTGCTAAGTTAACGGAAGCTTCGGTAGTTATTTTAAATGGATATTGATGTTCTGCTTGCCAAACTTTTAATTCTTTGAGCAACAACTTAACATTACGCTTGTTGCCAATAAAGTTGTCATCCACCATAAATAGAGAACCGCGCCATCCTAAATCGTATAAACAATCTAACTCTGCTAATAATTGTGCTGGCGTTTTGGTACGAGGTTTGCGACCATACAAAACAATAATATCGCAAAATTCACATTGGAACGGACAACCACGGGAAAATTGAACCGACATAGATTCATAATATTTCATTTCTAATAAATCGAATCTAGGAAGAGGAGTTGTTGTCACGTCCGGTTTATTCCCATCTGCACGGAAAATGCCTTTAGTTTCCCCATTCTTGATAGCATCCACAAACATTGGCAAGGTAATTTCCCCTTCATCCAAAATCAGAAAATCTACACCACTGTCCAGTTGTTCTTGGGGTAAAGCTGTGGGATATGGGCCACCACAAGCTACTAATTTATGCCGTCGTTTTGCCTCTCGAATTTGGTCATGTAAGTCTTCTTTTTGGACAATCATCGCTGAGAGTATGACTAAATCTGCCCATTCCCATTCTGCTTCTGTAACTGACCTCACATTTCTATCAACTAATTTATATTCCCATTCTTGGGGTAAGATAGCTGCTACTGTTACTAACCCTAAAGGAGGTAGCATTACTTTGCGATTTATCAATTCTAGAATTTTTTCAAAAGACCAGAAAGATTTGGGAAATAGGGGATAAATTAATAGGACTCGCATTAATTATTAACTCCTCACATTAGGATTAAATATTAGTTTAAATAAACTCAGCCTAACTTTAACCTTATTAAGTTAATTTCGGCAATTAACTAAATATAACTAAATATTAACAATAGTCAGGAGTTAGGATTCTGGAACCATAATGACTTGGGGGAATTTAATGGGGATTTTTCTGACCTTATTAAATTTGGCAATTATCTTAAATAATACTTAAAAATAGTTAATTGTTAAGAATTTTGATTGTGCCAAGTTTGATTTAACCAAATATTTTGAGCCTTCTGTAAAATTTATAATTTAATAACAGGATTAACTATTACAATTTCCCAAATTTTATGGTATATTTACTATCCCCTATTATCTTTCAAGTAAAAATAGAGATTTTTGTTAGCTCTTCCCTTTTTGCGAGTGCCACGGGAATTTAAAGCTTTACCTTATAGATTAAATAATTGTTATAGATTATTCCCCCAAATTCTATTATATTTTAATAGTAGTTATCTTGGAGTTTTTGAATCTATTTACCTAGTTTTGCTAGAGCGATCGCGAAACTAAAGCTAGAATTTTTTGTTCATGACAATTCTAATTAATTTGAGATTATAATGAATTATCCCATTTACTCAAAATTAAAGTAAAATGTATGATAATTTTTCTTCTACTAATAACTTCTTTCTGTGCTTTTATGCTGATTAATGTTGATTTTTTTCTTGTACGGATACCTTTTTACAACATTCCCTATCCACTCCCTCCATTTCCTCAGTAGAAGGCCCCTGCGGTTAGGAAATCTATAATTTTTTTTGATGGACATTATGACTCCTGATTCATCATTTATGGTAACTTTTCTAGGAAAATAACTGATAATAAGTTCAATAATTCATCTCTATGTTTTACTAGATTAATTAATCCAATTACTTGAAGAAATAATTATTTCTTATTCTCTACAAATAATTTAATGGTTTGTACCGCTCAACAAAATTTGGTAAGTAAAAAATAATAATTAAGGTAATAAACCAGATTTATTCTTTGGCTGCATAACTCCTATTTATTATTGAAAAATATATTTTAGTAGATTATAAAAATTTATTATCATGTCTAATTTTTTTAACTCTAAGTGCCTAAGTCCTAACCCCAATCATTCTGAGTTTTGTTATAATTGGGGAAATAAATTATTTCTTGTAGAACGTTATTGGATAAAAAGTCTGATCAGAGAAGGTAATTTTTGCAGAACTTTTTTAGCAGTAGATGAATTTCAAAAATCTCAACCTCTTTGTGTCATTAAACAATTTATTCTTCCCTACCAAAAGAATGAATTTGCACAGGAAGCGGAAAAGTTAAAATTGTTAGGAAGGCATCCACAAATTCCTAAAACTTATACTTATTTTACTGTGGATAGTCGTCAATATTTAGTACAAGAATTTATTCAAGGAAAAACCCTGAAACAAGAGTTAAATAATTATGGGGTTTTTAATGAAGCTCAGATTCGAGAATTATTAATAGACTTATTATCTCTATTACAGTTTGTGCACAGTTATGATGTGATTCATCAGGATATTAAACCAGAGAATATTATTAGGAGAGAAACTGATAAAAAGTTAGTCTTGGTTGACTTTGGAGTATCTAATATTATACCAAAAGTTCAACGTAATACTGTGACGTTAACAATTACTGGTTCGGCAGAATATTCCGCTTCAGAAAAGTCTATAGGTAAATCACATTTAGCTAGTGACTTGTATAGTTTGGGGGTAGTTTGTTTGCATTTATTAACTAATATTCGTCCCTTGAATTTGTATGATGTAATGGAAATGGAATGGGTATGGCGAGATTCTTTAAATGGAAATTTTGTTAGTGATAAATTGGGAAAAGTTTTAGATGGTTTGGTGGAGCCAAAACTGAGGAAACGTTATCAGAATGTTCAGTCTGTTTTCGATGATTTACAACCAGATATTTCTACTGTGCAAAAAAAATCATTGCTTACAAAAAAATCTGTTTCTACTAATGTCAATAGTTCTCATATTTATACGTTTCCTCCTCAGTCTCAAACGTCTTTTTCTCATACTAAAAAAAATCAACGACTTCCACAATATTCTGCTTCTAATGATGTACCTCTGGTGTCAGCTAGAGAAATAAACTATGAAAATTTGCGTGAGTTATTAGCTACAGGAAAATGGAAAGAAGCAGATGAGGAAACTATTAAGTGTATGTTGAAGGTTACAAAGCGAGAAAAGGAACTTTGGTTGAGAGTGAAAGATATAAATAATTTTCCTTGTGAAGACTTGCTCAGTATTGATAAACTTTGGCTAAAATACAGTGATGGTCAGTTTGGTTTTTCTGTACAGACGCAAATTTATCAGAGTTTGGGGGGTACAAGGAAGTACGATAGTAAAATATGGGAAGCTTTTGCTGATCAAGTTGGATGGCGTAGAAAGGGAAGGTGGTTGGGATACTCTCAGCTAAGTTTTAATCTCAAAATATGTGGATATATTGGGCACCTCCCGGCAGCTGTGGCATTAAATAAGTGGAGTCGTTTTGGGATAGGATATCTCTTTTATCACACAAATATTTGTAGACTTTAAAATTATAGTAAATTTTTAGAAATAGTTAAATGTTTAAAATAGAAGTAATGCAATTCATAGAAAGAATAATAGTCTAAAGATAGTTTTTCCCAATTTTATTATTATGTCTCAATGTCTTAACCCTGAATGTCCTAGTCCTAATTCCGATAATTCTGAGTTTTTTCAGAAATGTGGAAATAAATTATTTCTTGTAGAACGTTATTGGATCAAAAGTATTATCGGAGAAGGTAATTTTTGCAGAACTTTTTTAGCAGTTGATGAACTTAAACCTTCTAAACCCTTTTGTGTGATCAAACAGTTTCTATCTCAAGCTCAGGGAAGTGAAAATGTGGAAAAAGCTGCTGAGTTATTTGCAGAGGAAGGGGAAAAGTTGAAGTTGTTAGGAAAGCATCCACAAATTCCTGAGCTTTATACTTATTTTACTGTGGATAGTCGTCAATATTTAGTACAAGAATTTATTCAAGGAAAAACCCTGAAACAAGAGTTAAATAATTATGGGGTTTTTAATGAAGCTCAGATTCGAGAATTATTAATAGACTTATTATCTCTATTACAGTTTGTGCACAGTTATGATGTGATTCATCAGGATATTAAACCAGAGAATATTATTAGGAGAGAGACTGATAAAAAGTTAGTCTTGGTTGACTTTAGAATATCTAAAATAATACCAAAATTTCAGCGTTTTAATGTGACAGGAACGGTTCTTAATTCGGCAGAATATTCCCCTCCAGAACAGTCGGTAGGAAAACTAAAATTAGCTAGTGACTTATATAGTTTGGGGCTAGTTTGTTTATATTTATTGACTCAGATGACTCCCTTTGATATATATGATGTAATAGAAATGGAATGGGTATGGCGAGATTTTTTAAATAAAACTTTTATTAGTGATAATTTGGGGAAAGTTTTAGATGGTTTGGTGGAGCTAAAACTTAGGAAACGTTATCAGAATGTTCAGTCTGTTTTAGATGATTTAAAACCAATTTTTTCTCCTTCTCAACAAAATCTATTACTTACAAAACAATCTGTTTCTATTAATGTTAATAGTTCTTATGTTTCTCCGTTTTTTCCTCAGTCTCAAATGTCTTCTTCTCATAATAAAAAAAATCAACAACTTCCACAATATTCTGCTTCTACTGATGTACCTCTAGTTTCAGTCAGAGAGATAAAATATCAAAAGTTGCGTTATTTATTGGCTACACAACAGTGGAAAGAGGCAGATCTCGAAACTACTAATTGTATGTTGACAGTGGCACAGCGAGAAGAGGAGGGTTGGTTGAGAGTTGAAGATATAGATAATTTTCCTTCTGAGGACTTGGGCACTATTGACAAACTTTGGGTAAAATACAGTAATGGTAAGTTTGGTTTTTCTGTGCAGAAGCAAATTTATCAGAGCTTGGGTGGTACTAGGCAGTATGACCGAAAAATATGGGAAGCTTTTAGTGATCAAGTTGGATGGCGTCAAGAAGGAAAATGGTTGTGGTATTCTGATCTGGATTTTTCAATTAATACGCATTATAAGGGGCATATCCCATCATGTTCGAGTTGGCCGGAGATGGCGGTGGGGAGTTTATTGAGTTTAGTGAGTTGGGCTGTATCTCTTCTGTCACGCAAAGATTTGTAGGTTTTAATATATGGTTATTTTAGTTCAGGGGTGAGAAATCTTGAGGAATCGAATTTTAGTTCTTTATTTGGGTAAGGTGGAGTTGGGTTGGAGTTAGATCAAATGTTGCCTATTTCAGGGCAAATTTTTTCTGGTCAAGTTATTAATTTGGAGGTGGCGCGAACTACATTTGAGCAGTGAGTGGGTTTGATGTTTCGGACTGAGTTGCCAGATAATCAGGGTATGTTATTTTCTATTGACCCTCTTCGTAATGTGATTTTTGTTTTGGAGAAATGTGTTTATTCTTTTGGATATGGTTTTTTTGAAGAATGGGGCAGTTCGGGCAATTTTTTCTAATTTACCTCTTTGTTCGTTTGAGCTTTGTCCTACTTATGGAACTTATACTCCTGTTGATGGGGTTCTTGAGCTCAGGGCTGGTAGAGCTATACAGTTGGGTTTCAGGGTTGGCGATCGCATTAATATTCAGTCTGTTTTTCTGTCTCAAAATACTTTTTGATTTTATTTTTGTATTTATTATACTCGTTTTTTTGTTTTGTTGAATAAAAAGTCATGCATATAGCCATGTTTCCCCCACTATTTGAATCATATCATAAAATTCAGCAATTTTCTTCCCAAGATTCCCTAATTTTTTTGGAGCTCCATAGAATGAAAATTTATCGGCTCAAATATAGTTTGTGGTGTCAAGGTGTCATATAAGTTTGGGTAGCATTTTCCCGGAAAACCTTTTTACTCCTTTTCATTTTTCTAGTTGCGAAAATATTGGTAATAGTAGGATAGAGTTTATTGTGTTGAATAAAGAGTCATGTATATAGGCATGTTTCCCCCACTATTTGAATCATATCATAAAATTCAGCAATTTTCTTCCCAA
>JAGGDU010000173.1:11090-13650 GCA_018457135.1 Trichodesmium erythraeum GBRTRLIN201
ATCGGCTCAAATATAGTTTGTGGTGTCAAGGTGTCATATAAGTTTGGGTAGCATTCTCGAAGAATTAAAAATTTAGTAGGTGGCAGGTGTTAAGTTTCAGTTGAGGTGGTGATACGGTTGAATTTCTTCTAAAATTGATTACTGCTTTTATTTGTTCAATTTTTCGGGCAAAGTGCAAACTTTCACCCCGCTAGCGGGCATAGTCAAGTATTTCGAGTGTACAATAGAGTTATACGAAACTCAGATAAGATGACAAAACATAATCAAATTGGCTTATTTAGGATTTTTGATTGTCAAAATTCTGATTCTATTGGTGATATTGTTTTTGTTCATGGTTTGGCGGGACATCCTTGGGCTACATGGCATCCTCAAGGTAAAACAGAAGGTTCTGATTTTTGGCCTTTTTGGCTGGGGGAGATTTTACGGGGAAAGGAAATAGATGTTAATGTCTGGAGCTTTGGATATGAAGCTCCTGGTTTGAAGTATTCTGGTCAGGGAATTTCACGTTTTGACCAGGCTAGTTATTTGCTAGAGTCTATTGAGGTTGATCATATTGGAGCTTCCCCTTTTATTTTTGTGACTCATAGTTTGGGTGGTTTGATTGTTAAATAGGTAATTCGTACTGCTCAAAATTTTCCTCAGTATCAAGGTATTCTTCGACATATTAAGGGAATTGTCTTTTTATCTACTCCACACAGGGGAATTCATTTGGCTAATTTAATTGAGAATATAGGTTTTTTGACTAAACCTAGGGTAAATGTTGAGGAGTTAAAAGAACATTCACCTCATTTGCGAGATTTGAATCAATGGTATCGACAAAATACTGGGCGGTTGGGAATTCTAACTAAGGTGTTTTATGAAACTAAGCCTATGGGTGGGGTTTTGGTTGTGAATGAGGATAGTGCTGATCCTGGAATTACGGATGTTCACTCTATTGCTGTTCCTGCGGATCACGTTTCTATTGCTAAAGCTGGCAAGAATGATTTGGTTTATGTTTCTACAATAAGGTTCTGTGAAAAAGTTTTTACTGCTGAGAAGAATACTCAAGTTTCAAAAAGTATACCTGAAAATTTTCGTCGCAGACGAGGAGCTAAGAGGTTTGTTGGTAGGGATGAGGTCATAAGGACTTTGCACGAACAGTTGCGAGCAACTGAAATGGTGGCTATTTCTTCTGTTAGTGGTATGGCTGGTATTGGTAAGACTGAAGTTGCTCTCCAATATGCTTATTTTCATTGGGAACAAAGTACATACGCTGGTGGTATATGTTGGTTGGAATGTCGTGGGCAGAATGTGGGGGTTCAAATTATTAGTTTTGCTATGTCTGAATTTAATTTCAGTTTTTCTAAGGATGATGACTTGTAGAGTCGGATAGATTTTTGTTGGCGTCATTGGCAGGATGGTGATGTACTGCTGATTTTTGATGATGTTGTTAATTATGAAGATATTTCAGATTTTTTACCGCCAGGGGGGTCTAGGTTTAAGGTTTTGATGACTACTCGCCAAAAATGGTTGAGGCAGTCTTTTCAGAGGTTGGAGCTGGAGGTTTTAGATAAGGATGCTGCTTTAGAGTTGTTGATTTCTTTTGTTGGGGATGGTCGGATAGGGGGGGGAGCTAGAGGAGGCTGAGGCATTGTGTAATGATTTAGGGTTTTTACCTTTGGGGCTGGAGTTGGTGGCGCGTTATTTGGAGCGGAAGACTAGTTTATCTTTGGCAAAAACAGGTGAGAGGTTAGGATTAGAACATAGGTCTCTCAAGGTGTTTTCTCAGGATATGACAGGGAGGAGAGGGGTGGCGGCTGCTTTTGAGTTTAGTTGGCAAGAGTTGGATGAGGATGATCAGGAGTTGGGGTGTTTTTTGAGTTTGTTTGCTTGTGCTCGAATTCCTTGGTATTTGGTGGAGGGATGTTTGCCTGAGGTTGATGAAGTAGAGTTGGAGGATAGGCGAGATGACAAGTTGGTGAATTTAAGTTTGTTGCAATCACTTGGTGAAAATTGTTATGAGTTTCATCCACTTATACGAGAATTTTTCAGAAATAAAAATAAGTTGCTTGAGTTTGACTTGGTTGAGGAAATGAAGGGAAATATTTGTGGGGTAATAGCAGATGCGGTAAGGAAAATTCCTTATGATGAGTATATTACTGTGGAAAAAGTTAAAGAAGTTAAGGTTGATATACCTCACATTACGGAAGTAGCAGAAAATTTGGCAGAGTATTTGAGTGATGATGATTTGATTTTACCTTTTATCAGCTTAGGTGGGTTCTATCATTGTCAAGCATTGTACTCACTGGCACAACCTTGGTTAGATAGAGGTAGAGAAATAGCAGAAAGACGTCTAGATAAAAACAATGCTGATATTGCAACTGTTTATAACTGTTTGGCAGCATTATATTTTGCACAAGGAAAATACGAAGCAGCAGAACCATTGTACCTACAAGCATTTAAAATCGTTAAAACCGTCCTCCCTGAAAATCATCCAAATATTGCTGTTAGTCTCAACAACCTGAAAAATTTATATTATTCACAAGGAAAATATGAAGCAGCAGAACCGTTGTTGCTACAA
>JAGGDU010000174.1 GCA_018457135.1 Trichodesmium erythraeum GBRTRLIN201
ATATCATAAAAAATGACTATCTAGAGGAGCTGGCGATCGCTCTGGAGAAGATAGTGACAGTAAGGGAAGTGATAATTTTTGGAGATGTCTAATATGTACAAGATCGCATTTTTCAGACCATGAATATTCCTGCTGTGGCAACTATTATTTATGTTCGCGGAGGGTGGCGTTAGCCGTATCACTCCTTTATTCATTATAGATAGCGGGATAAGTCTATTTTTTAAAAATAGTTTGTTGGTTTATAATAGTTGACGTCATTAACACCTGTGAGATTTGAATCTATGCAATGTCCTGGCTGTGGCTGCCAGCATATCCGCAAAAATGGCCATCGACTAGGCAAGCAGAACTATATTTGTGTCCCTTGTAGCCGTCAGTTCATCGAACCTTCTCACCCACCAGGATACAGCGATGATGTCAAAAGGCTGTGCTTGAGAATGTACGTTAACGGTATGGGTATTAGAGGAATTGCGCGGGTGACAGGGATTACACATCCAACTATTATCAATTGAATCAAACACACCGGGGAACGCTTACCTGATGCCTTATACCCAGAGCAACTGCCTCAAGTAGGAGAACTTGATGAACTTGAAATTTTTGTTGGTTACTAAGAAAAACAAGGTATGGTTGTGGACTGCGCTAGACCATTTCCGTCCGAGAATTCTAGGTTTGGTAGTAGTAAACCACAGTGCTGATACTTTTCAACCGTTATGGCAGGCGATAGCCTTTTGGCAGTGTTACTTTTAGGTTACTGATGGCAATGGGGTCGCTTCCAGGCTTTATCCCTGACGGAGATCAGATCGTAAGTAAGACCCATAATACCCGCGTAGAAGGGGAAAACACCAGTTTACGCTACCCCAAGGCCCGCTTACATCGTAAAACTTTGTGTTACTCAAAATGTATTAAAATGCTCAAACATTCTATCCGTCTGTTGATTCACGCTTCTCAAATTTGGAGAGGTGCCTATTGCGGCTTAATTCATCCCTTAATTTACCAACGCCTTTTTCTGAAATCTATTGACGTTTTTTTCTGCTCCAATTAGACTGACTCCTTAAAAACAAGTCTAACTTTTTGAACACCTTCTATCATTTGTAAGCCAAATTGACCAGAGGTAAATTCATCTTCATCTGAGCTGCTTAGAGTCTCCTTCATTTGTGTAGCGAACTTTTGTAAATCAATCACTTCTTTTTCTTCATTCTTCCAAGGAATAGGAATAGAGTTTTCCATTAATTCTCCTTCACTATTTCGTAGATTTTTTGACCATTCTGGAGAATCTTCCGTTGGTGCATCTAACCCAAAGTGCATTGACTCCGGTTGTAAGTGAATATCAACGGTTTTGATTTCTCCTTCAAATAAACAAAGTAACACATCTTTAGCTAAGGTTTCCATTCGTAGTAGGGGTAAAAGATTGGCTTCTGTGGGGTCAATTGAATCTAAATCACTTACAACCTGATCATATCCATCAACCAGTAAACCAGGCCAACCAGAAACTACTTGCGATCGCATAATAATTCCACTAATTGTTTTATTTTGCTGACGCAGAAAATTGTTAAGTTCTATAATTTTTTTATCGTCTGATAAATCACCTTTCGTAACACGACCAACACTAAACGCACCATCCTGTAAGCAGTCTATCCAAACAGAATCTAAACAGAAGAAACGGATAGATTCTGGGGGTAATAAGCCCTCATCAGGTACTAAATAATTAAAAGGAACACCTTGTAATAATCCTAACCCTTGAAACCATTGTTTGACAGGGTTTGGGATAATTTTTTTTGTTTTGCTACTTGTGGAGTTAATTAGTCGTAAATGGGTCTGTTGTTGTTGCAAACGTTTGATATTCTGTACAACTTCTCGTTTCCATTTGAATAGTTGAACCGCTAACCCTTGATTTTCTAACATTAACATTCGACCTAATTGCCAAGCAGCAGAATAGGAAATATCAAACATTCCAATTTCGGAATCATAGCGTAATAGTTGATCCGATGCTTTCATAGGAAACTCATAGATTTCTTGTTCTTTATCATTAAAAGCTGTACCTAGGGGACTGCTATACCAAGAATAGGTTTTACTTCCTTTTCGGAGGGAATGGGGAATAGTAACGTATCCTTTTTTTAAGTATTCTTCTGCTTTTTCATTATCACTTTTGGGAAGTCTTGGCGAGGAAGGAGCATGATTTAATCTTTGCAATAATTTGGTGAAACTTTGCTCAGGATCAATACAAGAAAATTCCCAACTCGCTAAACTAACAAAGCGAATTAAATCGTCTTCTTTTGCATCCATAAAATAAAATTTATTATTAGAATAACGCCCTTCTATTGACACTAAATAAACCGTACTTTTGCCACTGGGTTCGGGGAGACGATTACAAATAATTGTAGAATATTCTTTCTCAAGTAGCTTTAGATTTTCTTCTGATGCTGATGCTAGTAATCTTCGACGAACATGAGCAGTATAAGAAAGATCCTCGTAAGTTGGTAAAATGTCTTGAAGATATTTCTTTTTAACATCAATAACAGTCACTTGTTGGTTTGGCGTTTGTCCTAATTCTAATACCATTGTAGGATATTTAATATTAGGAGAGTTTTCTGTAATTAATTCCGAAAGGGTAACATTTTTGGGTTTGGGTTTATCCTCTTCATTCCCGTCAAAATCGCTTTCTCGGAATAATAATAAAATTAACCAAGGCAAGTTGTCATCTGTTTGTCCAGGGTAACGTTCCCAAGGCAAGGTACTTCTTTTAAAAGTAATATGGGGTAAAACGTTGGAATGTTCTCCTAAACTTTCAGGGGGAGGAAAAACGGCATAAATATCATTAGGAGATAAGGGACCAAATCGTTCACCTTGGACAACAAAAGTTAGTTCACGACTATAGGTTTTACCATTACCATTGTTATCAATTTTATCCCCTGCTTTGATGGTTTGTTCGACTTTTAAGTCATAAGTTCCACTTTCTAATGCAGGCTGATGGAATTGGATAAATTGAACTTTTCCTTTTTCAGTTGTTGGCATGGGAATGACTCCTTTTTGTTAGTTTATAATTGAGTTGGTTGGGTTAGCAGTAACGTAACCAAACAAAAGGTTAATGGATGTTGGGTTTCACTTTGTTCAACCCAACCTAGTGTACAATTATGTTAATTATTTTACTTCAGTAGTTAGCCCACAAAAAATTATGTTTTGATGATGTAATTAAGTGCATAATAAGGTGGTCGGTTTTCGAAAGGTTTATTGTTTCCTATTACCTGAAGAGCTTCACAAGAGCCAAGATTTGGCTCTCTGAGACTGTTATTAACATTGTTTGAGGTAGTCACTTTTCCATCCTTTTTTAAAATGAATTTATATTCACCCTTACTATGATCATGGCTTGGCATTTCGTCTTTTGTTAACGTGTGCTTTTCTTCTCCGCCTTTGGCATTAAGACTGTAGGAGTAGCCATCTTTATCTCCAACACCGATGATAAATCTTCCTTTTAAATCTGGAAGAACCTTTATTTCATCAAGCACCTTGTATAATTCTGAATACTGCTCCCAGTCGTATGACTGACCATTGCATAACAACCAACCTTCAGGGGCTGTTAAACCTGCATAAGGAACAATTGTCCCTACAGGAACGACCCAGCCAGTGCTATCTTTAATTCGTCCACACCCAACTTCTAGGTTACCTTCCTGATCAAGCAGCATCTGTGTGCGACCCCCATCACCAGGGGTTGTACTTGTTTCTTCATGACTACCTCCTAGATACCAAGCAAAGTATCCGTTTGTTCGGAAATAAGTGGTATTGCCTTGTGTTCCAACTCCATACTCTGGACCCCATAAGTTAATTCTTTGTCCAGTCTGACCACTTTTGGCAGGAAATTGCAAATCACCGCGCGATGTTAATTCCATCAAGGGTAAGTCATTTTTCTGTTTATAAAATTTGACAGATATATCATCATTTGATGTATCGGTATCAGACCGAAAAATCAAAGTGCCCGTGTGGTTAATTTCCCCTGGAGCATCTAGACTAATCCCATCTTTCACGGTGAGAAGTCCATCTAATGATTTGTTGGTTCCTATGCGGACTTTCTCATCAAAAACTAAGGGAGCTTTTTCAATTTGACAAACAAATTGTCCGTCTCGGTAACCATCAATATATTGATAGCGTAAATACAGGTTAGTCTCTCCTGTGGGGTGCGCTGTAGTAATACCATCCAAGTTAATTAACAAGGTTTCTTGCGAGTTTAAGACCACATCAGATTCTTGAGGAATAAACGTCCATTCCAAAGCCTTAGTTTGACCGTTAACCTGAATTTCTTCCGGACCATCACTAAGTTGCTGCCAATTATTAATAGTAATATTAACACCATTGACATCATCTTGAGTACCTAATGCCCAAGGAACCGAATCTTTATCTCCTACTTCTAAAACAATCACTAACTGAGAACATTGATCCGAGTTTGCATTATAATTAAAGGTAATTGCTGAGTTATCTGCATTTGAAAGATTTGTGTTAGTAATTCGCAGTTGCAGACGGCTATTGTTATCGTGGGTATTGAAAACTTTATTAGAACCCACAAAACCGACATAGAGAGGGATGTTAGATTTTCCAGATGTTTTTTTCATTTCTAATGTTAGGGTAGTTGTTGTATCATACGAATCATCTTGTCCAGGGAATTTAACTTCCGCTATGCTAATGTTTTTCTCTCCAATTATCCAGTTAATGTTGACATCAGCGACTGCTCTGGCGCTAGCACTGTTATTAGCCAAATCAATAACCTCTGTTAAGATAGCCTCTGTAGCACTGTTATTAGCCAAACCAGCAACCCCTGTTAAGATAACCTCTGTTTCTTGACCAGGGTTGAGGATTATTGGTGCTTCTGTCCACAATAAATACAAACACACATAGTTAGGATCTGTTTTGATATAAAGTGACCAACTTTCGGTTTCTTCAATCTTAATTTGGTCGGGATCAGCTAAAATTCCTGGCTGAAACGTTAATTTAAAATGATAATGTTCAGCACTAGCTATCGTTACCTCTGGAATGGAAGCAATTGTGATAACCTTATCAGAAAGAGTATTTCTGAGACCAATATGGAGTGGGGTAACTGTCTCAGGTGTTCCTAACAGTAAACATTGGCAATATTCTTCCTCATCTTCGTCTTCTGGCTCATAACACCAGAAAAACTCAAACGGCATTATGGGTGACATAAACTTAGTTCCTTCATATTAGTTATAAGTTGTATAGTATGCTTGATGACACTATATTGTTATTCTTTGATTAAGTCAATAGAGCTGTCGCTAAACAGAGGGAAAAATCGCTCTAACTTAGACGGAGCAAAAGTTTTATTTTTCTTGTTTTCCAATAGCTACAATCTTTGCTGAACTTGGTTTTAGGTGATTTTTTAAGTGATAAAGCGACAAGTCTAATGCTCCCCTTATACTAAACTTAACCCAAACTTACATGGATCAGGAATTACATAGGCTTTGGAGCTAGCTTCAGTGTTTCACGAATATAGCACTGACCGCAGTCTATAGCTTACCTATTCTATAATCTAGGCTTTAAATTGCTCTTAACTTAAGCCAAATAAAATACATAGTACTCTAAGTTGACAGCAGCATTAGAATCTTTAGGTTAATTTAATGAGGGGGGCAAAGACGAAACTATTAGCGATCGCCTCAGCCTCATCCTCATTCATATCCACTTGATAAACATCCCAGCCCAAAGCGGCTAAAATCTTGTTACGTTGTTCATTACTGCCTACTGTTTGCATAATTTTATTTCGTTTATTTTCTTCATCTAAGTTGGGATTAGGCACAAAGGGGGTACAAGACTCCCAAAGATAAGCATCCTCAACCTTTTCAGTCTCATACTGTAAATGTTCAACTCCAATTTCATGAGTTTTACCTGCTTTAGGGAGTTCTGCTGGTAGAATGCGGAAACCAAAGAACACATTCTCTATAAATTGCTTCCCATTGACTTCAGGGGGTTTAATATGACCATTCACCATATTAGGTTCTCCCCAAGTAGAAGTGGATGCAAGTTTAGTGATAGGTTCAAACTTAAACTTGTCTTCTGCTCTTTCTCTGGAGTCTTTACAAATTGTCACCTTATGGGTAGTGTCCAATTCATTATTATCCACTCCCATTGAATTAATACCAAAATTAGTATCTGTATTAATTTCTTTCTTCTGTTCTCCAACAAACGCTTGTTTTGTAGGAACTAAGCTATCAGTACTCATTTCAAAAACAGTGGGATTAATAATCCAAACTTCCTTTTGTTCTTCTTTTCTTGTTGGTTCAAGAACTTGTTTGACTAACCCATTAATAGAGGTGAGACTACAAACATTTTCGGGTTCAGGTAAAAAGGTGTCCTCAAACTCATCCCATTTAATGGGCACTGGATAAATGGAACTTTGATCCCCAATTTTAATAGTAACTTTGCACACAAAAACACGAAGCTCTAATTTACCGCCAAAGTCAGGGCCCCAGATATGAACCCCCATACCTAAACCTACCGAAAGTGCACCAACACCTACCCTGACAGAGCAGTAAACATTCACATCATAATGATAGGGTGCCCAACCGAGGAGTAAATCAAGTCCTGCCTCAAAATGGGCCCAAACTGACCCCAGTTGATAGCGAATGTCCATCAGTCCTCCGGCCATGATCCCGTGACCACAGATAGCAAAATAAGCCTGAGCAGTAATATGGGAATGACTGTCAATTTGCCAATTCAAGCCCAGTCGAGGCACATTAGGGTAATAATCAGGCACTTGAAAGCGAGGATGATAACCCCCTTGAGTAAATACAAAATCACCCAAAAACCATAACCCGTAAGCAAAGCCACCCGTTAACCGACAATTGCGACTAAAGATGTAGGAATTTTCCGTCAGTTGTCCTTGAATTAGAATCACCCCTTCCATTGGGTTGAAGCGGCCAGCGATCGCTAATTCCGCCATAGCGATCGGTTCATAATTGTCTTTTAGTTTAGTGGGTAACATCATTGTGGCAATACCCAGTAAGTTAATTTCAAACTCATTCTGACTTATTCCCAGAGTAATTAACCCAAACCCATCGACAATTTTACAGCCAGTAAATTTCAGTCCGAGCGCCCCAAACCCAGAGCCAATAGAGGGGGGAATATATTTATTTAAGGCCTCCAATTTTTCAGTAATAATTTCTCCTGTTTGATCAGGATCAATTTTTTGAGGTCCTTTTAGAGCTTCAGTAACTAGGGGAAACTTTTTAATATCTTCAAGGGGCGGAATAATTAAGTCATGGTTATAGCCAAACCCACCAGAGATTCCGGTAACAAAGAAGAATGGGGGACCACCGAAGGGATAATCTGCTGCTAAATAGAGAAATAGGGCAAATTGGTCACTATTCTGATAATCAGTAAAAGAACCAATAGCAGAAAGGGCTAAGGCAGGGCCAACTTTCTTTTGAAAACTTACAGTGACTATTCCTAAATATTCATCATAGTTGTTCTGCCCTTCTGCTCCATGTGCTACTAGGAAAGCACCCCCCATTTCCAAACTGCGGGTTTTTAATTCCAAACCAAAGCCATCAAGATTAAAGTGAGGCTTAAAAGCAGTTAAACCACTACTAATATACAGTCCATTTAGTGCCAGAGTAAAGCGAGAGACCTCAATAATAAATTTCGGGGTCAGACGCATTTCGCCTTTTGTGTAAACTAGTCCTACTTTATCGAAGTAAAGCGGTCCAAAAGATTTTTGAATATTTAACCAAACCCCATTATCTGCTAGGGTAATTACTCCATCTGAGCTGACGTTACCACTGTCATTATTTGTTGTTGTGGTCAAACTACGACTACCCCCTGCAGCAGTGGGAGGCGTTTTAACTAAAGGTAATAACCAAGCTTGAACAAACTGAGCAATTTTTTTATAAACCAGTCCTACCTTTTGGAAGTAAAGCCGTCTAAAGAGTTTTTGAGTATTTAACCAAGCTCCATTATCTGTAGGGGTAATTACTTCATCTGAACTGACCTTACCACTGACATTATTTGTTGTTGTGCTCAAACTACGACTACCCCCTGCAGCAGTGGGAGGCGTTTTAACTAAAGGTAATAACCAAGCTTGAACAAACTGAGCAATTTTGAAGTGTGCGCCAATACTTGCCCCTCTTTCTAGATTGTTAATAGAACTACAAGGGGGTTTAATTAGTAACTTGGTACCCAGTTCTTCTAGTAAGCTATTAATGGTTTTAACTTCTTTTTGTGTAAATTTTTGGAAGGAAACTAAAAATTCAAAAGCAAATTCACCTTCTAGGGAATTAGGGGGAAGTAAAGACCCGGCTAATGGAATATCACTCAAGGCAATTTCTGCATCAAAGCCAATGCTAAATAGCATTTTATTTTGATTTCTTTGACCATTATTTGTGCTATTAATAACAAAAATAACATCCGAACCCAAAGAAAAATTCAACAATTCATCAGGAAATAGATCAGTTAATGATGGACAAATTTCACTAACTAAATTTGATAAATTAACATTACCCAGATTTTGGTTAGCATTAGCATCTAATGAACCTACCACTAATTTAGTATTTTTACCGGATTCAGTTTTAGTTTGATAATCTAAACGAAAGACAAGAGCTCCTGTTGGTTTTATTGGAATTGATAAAGATCCCCCATATACACCTTTGTAATTATTTCCATTATCATCAGTTTTGATCTCAATTACCAGGCTACCACTGAGTTCTTTAGTGGTTAAGCCCTGGCCCTCATCTTGTTCAATGGCAATGGTAACACCTAACGTAAAAGTAAAATTGTTCTGATCTTGGGTGCAGCTTGCTTGCCTAAGAGTAAAGATATCAATGGTATTTAAACTAACATCATCAAATAAAAACTCTGTCTGAATTAAATTAATAAAAGCTTGAATGTCATTTAGTCCTGCTACAATTTCAGCATCAATATTAGGAGATTTTTGCATAATTTTAGTTCCCCAAAAAGCATGTTTTGATTGTTCATTTGTATCACATTATTAGCCTGTCTGATTCATCTCACACCATTTGGTGTGAGGCTCAATAGCGACTTCAGCTAAATAGAATAGAAAGGTAGCCCAGAGGGCTAGCCCACAAGTGAGTTATTCATCTGTGATGTTGGCTCGACTAAGTTGCAACCATCCTTCCAAGGCTTCTTGCATTTGAGTAAATGTTGCTCTGGTGTTAATAGGTTTAATAGTTGCTCTTTCCGTCCATTCTTCCCCGTTCTCTGACTTAGTTAACGATACCCAAGACCAAGTTGCATTAGCTTCTGGAGATAAAGGCATGGCTAGTTCCCCAGAATTAGACAAAATGGGAGTAGAAAGGAAGTTCACCTCCATTTTCTCTAAGGCTTGGTTATAATGCTCGGAGGGTAAACGCAATTCTTGATTAGGTAAAACACCACAAGAAGCATGAACTAAGCCCCTGGGGTCAATTAACATTGTTACGCTTTGGGGTTCAGCATCCACGTTTTGCAGAAAGTGAACGATTCCCTCACTATCGGTAATAATGTTGTTACTATCTACTAAATTGCTTTGAGTGGCATAGAAGATATTGTTTTCATATTCATAATCGCCCTCTATCCCGTTGGCCTTGGGTATTTCTTTCCAATAACCCACCAGTCCATCATTGAGTTGTTGATAATCCCCTAAGCGAATGGGAACTTGTACTCCTGTAAAACCATAAGAAGGAAATTCATTTTCTTCCTGAACCAGAACCGTCGGATCACAAGCGGGTAAACCTTTTACCTCTAAACTAAAAGTGGCTCTAACAATAGCCATCGGTCGTCCGACTAATAAGGCTAAACCGGTATTTTGAGCGAAACTTTCGGGGTCAATGGTTTCTAAGGCATTATCCACAGTAGAAAGAAACTGCTGTTGAAAATCTTTCCCTTGTTCTAAAAGATGGTGAGCCAACTTCTGTAGATGATCATTTCCTAACAGAGGATAACCATTATGATCACGAGATAGTTTTACTCCTGGGGCATTACGCCAATTTCCCAGTAAATCAATGGAGCCCAAACTGCGACCTTGATTATCATAGATAGCTAGGTTACTATCCAAATTATTAGGAACAATCCAACCACAAACAGGTGTCCTGGCAGGGATTTTAGTATATTCAACTTCCTGTAAGGCATCTGCTGATAACCAATGGAAGTTAAGACGGGAGGATTGAGCAATACGGGGAGGTAAAATGGCTTGATAATTCACAGAATTTTTATCGGCTGGGGTCATTTGATAAGTTGTGACAATTTTAGTATTCTGATTGGAATCATTAACGACTTCTTGGTATTGTCCGAAGGTATCAATTAACCACAACTTCTTAACTGAAAATCCACCACTACGAATCGGGTTAAAAATATCACCTGAGAGAATTTTGTGTTGTAGCCTATTCCCTAAACTCCAACGCACTTGTTCTGTAACTAGTTGGCCAATATTATCAGTATCAAGGGGATCATCTACTTGTAGTTGTAGTGTCGGTTGTCCTAATAAAAGAGTATCATTGAAACCACCAAGCATTTGTGCCTGACAATCTAGTGTTTTCATCTTTCTATAAGCCCACAAAGCTATAAAAGTAGGATCGGCTGCCTGTTGTTCTTGTATCTCTAATTGATTTTCCTCTTGATACCAGTTGGTAATTTCATCTAAATTATCATCCAAATAGTTTGAGGTTTGATCTTTTTCAGAAATATTATTTTTGGAGTAGTAATTAGGCAGTAATTGTTCATTGAGGTAAGTGCTCAGTCTTAGGATTAACTCTGTTCCCGCCGATGGGGTTAAAATACTAAACCCACTGTACGTATTACCATTGGAGATAAAGCTGCTTTCTTTTCCATCTCTAAGTTTCAAATCAATGGCATTTTTTTGCAACTCATAGTTATCCAAAATCTGATTAGAGTTATAGTCTTGAACTGTTGAAGACTCTATATCACGACAAGGATAGTTCAGAACGGACCAATGGAAAGCAAAAGGATTCCAAGGTTGTTGAGTCCAAGTGATGAAATTAATCGATTCTTTGCTCTCATCAGGTTGTAAGCTATTTATTTGATTCAGTAGATCCTGATGATTATTGAGAATTTCTGTAATATCAAAATCTAAAGGAATACATTCCAATAAATCGTCATCGTGTAACCGTCCATCTTGTCCAAACCGTAGGGGTGATTTTGTCGATTCCCCTGCTAATAAAATAACAGGATCATTGCCTCGCCAGTAACTTTGAGTTGGAAAGGTCCGAAGTTGATATTGAGTGGCTGAATTTTCGTTATAAGTTGTTATGGCTTGGGATAACTCATTAAGTTTCTTGACCAGATTAAAGGCAACTTGAGCCTCACTCGGTGGAATATAAATAGTAAAAATACCGCCTTCGACTTTGACAGGATAGGTTAGTCCATTATCTTGTATTTCCCATTCTTGATCATCAATAATCTTGGAGACAATTGGGCTATCCGATATTTCTACCCCACAGTTCTTAAATTCAACTTGTATGTCTTCCCATTTGTTAAAAGAGCTGTTAGTGGCTAGTTGCATAGTATCCACATAATTACTGAAATAAGTATTTAACCAAGATAGAATGCCAAACGGTAAGGTTTTACTAGTAACTGTAGTGTTTCCTTTCTCGTCTTGAGTAAATTCTAATTCTCCCGTTTTAGCGATCGCTGTTCGTAAGGGAATTAGACTTGTTTTATTGAATATCTGGTAAAAATTGGTAGGACTTGTTTTATGTGTAATAGAGTAATACCACTGAGTATACAAGCGATCGCGCAATGAACCAATATCTAACCAAGCCTGATTATAGTCTTCTTGGAGCGCGTTCAATTCATTTAATAACTGAGCAAGATGATCGGGAAGTAAATCTAAACTAGTTTTTGTGTTGGGTTGTTCGAGTTGGGAAGATCGAGGCATCAATAACCACAAAACACCCTCATTTTGTGCCCCAAATCCTCTTTCCTGTCGACCTTCTCGGAATTTAGCATCAAGATCCAGTTTTCGAGATTCCAAGCGCTCTGATAAATGTAACGTTTCTAAGGTATCCTGAATACTTTTACGGACAGTTTTTCCCGAGTCATTAGTATCCCCATTAAATTCCTGGGCTAAATAAGCAGAAATAGCTTCTGAGTCTGAATTGCCAATGGCAAGAGTGGGTGTTTCCAAAGTTGGCCAATTCCCTGCCCCGGTAAAAGTTATGCGAGAATGATAAAGAGTGCGATGTAGTATATCTTTTACACCTTCAAAAGTCCAATAAAACTGCTCTTGTAGAGCTTGTAAGAATTCTTCAGCTGTTGTACAACTATTAGCTTCGACAAACTGTTTTAAACAGTCGTCTTCTGCATCACTATACCAACCAATTACATCATATTGTAAGTCTTTAGGAGGTGTATCAGTTTCAAAATCAGGATCATGAAACCCAAAAACACTATAACAGTTAGGATAAAAGGCTGCAAAGGTAGCTTTAACTTCATCAAAAATAGGGATGGTTGCCTGGTTGCCCATAGCGGTTAATTCTTCAGCATATTCTGGGTTTTCACCACCTTCTTCTGGCCACTGACTTAATTCCCAACATTTCCCCATATAACGATACCGTTGGTATTGATAAGTATCAGGCTTTTTGGGATCAACGGTTGCTAGATCAGGGGGTTGAATGAGAATATTAATGGCATTTGGTGGACTACTACTACTATCATTCGGATCTAACTCAGGGTATAAATAGTCACTTTCAATAACCCAAGTTTTCTCTTCTGTTTCTCCCCCTTTACGTACAATTAACCAACGGTTGGGAACTACTGGAAAAGTTGTTCCATTACTGTCGTGCTGTCCATTTGTTAGAGCATCAGGTAAAGACCAATGGAGATGGATTCCTTTTTTCAGGGTAAATTCGTGGTTAAATAATGGGCCTAAAGCTGTTTTACTTAAATTTTCGCTTCCTGAGTTGTAAGTATGCTCCTTATATTTATAAGGCAATAACGTATAGTCAACCATAGCTCTGACAGCTTGTTTATCCTCTTTTAAACATAGAGCATCAGTATGGATAGGAACTAGTAAGGTTTTACTCATAACTTTTTTAGGTTTTATTTATAGTTTACTTATTAACATTGAGTGTGATGGACCAGAGAACATTGAAAAAAGACTGAAATAATTAGTGCCAAATTTTAATTTGATCTCAGGTACGGTTGCCTGATTTTTAATAGCGGTTAATTCCTCAGGATATTCCTTATTTCCGCCTTCAAGCCACTGCCATAAATTTCCAACATTTCCCCAACAAGACCGTTGGTGATAAGTATTGGGATTATTGGAATCAATGGTTGCCAGTAATAGAAATTACATGAGAATATAAATGGCATTTAGTAGAACACTATTATTCCTCGACTCTAAGTCAGAATATAAATAGAGTTGTTGGGAAATAAGGTAAAATAATTTCAGAAAAAATTTGCCATAAAA
>JAGGDU010000175.1:0-68675 GCA_018457135.1 Trichodesmium erythraeum GBRTRLIN201
TTAGATCTGTTATTCTTACTATTATATCTGTTGCGACCAATATGGGATTGCTATACTTTTTATAACTGCAAAAAAAAACTCATAATAAAAATATTATAAATCAACTAAATCTTAGCTTTCAGCTTTCAGAAATATAAAATATAGGATTCACTTTTGGGAGATAATTGCAGTAATAAGTACCTCTATATTCTCTAGTTATAGAATATCTACTTGACTAAAATACTATATAATTATAATTATTGCCTCAAAACATATAAAGTTAAATTTAAATGCTAAAAATTCCGATCCAAATAGCAATTATCTTAGGAACTCGCCCCGAAGCCATCAAACTAGCACCAGTTATTCAACTTTTTCAAAACTCTCCTGATTTTAAAACCCTGGTAATTTTAACTGGTCAACATAAAGAAATGGTTGCCCAAGTAATGAAATTATTTGATATTAATCCTAACCAGGATTTAGCCATTATGCAAACTAGACAAACATTGACGGATATTATGTGCCGAAGTTTGCAAGGACTAGAAGAATTATTCCTACAGTTAAAGCCCAAATTAGTATTAGTTCAAGGAGATACTAGTACCACTTTTGCTGCTGCCCTAGCTGCATTTTATCAAAAAATTCCTGTCGGTCATCTGGAGGCAGGTTTACGAACTAATAATTTATTTAATCCCTATCCCGAAGAGGTAAACCGCCGTTTAATTTCTCAGATAGCTCAATTGCATTTTGCTCCTACAACTTTAGCTGTGGAAAATTTACAAAAATCTGGAGTATTAGGAAAAGTTTATCAAACAGGAAATACGGTAATTGATGCCTTACTTAAGGTAGCAAAATCTCAAGCTATATGTCATATTGATGGTTTAGATTGGTTAAAATATAGGGTAATATTAGCAACAGTTCATCGGCGAGAAAATTGGGGGGAACCTTTAAAAGAAATTGCTCAAGCATTTCTGCAAATTTTAGATAAATTTCCTGATACTGCTTTGGTTTTACCTCTGCATAAAAATCCCACAGTTAGGGAACCTTTAAAAGCAATTTTAGGGAGTCATCCAAGAATATTTTTAGAGGAACCTTTTGATTATAGTGAGTTGGTAGGGGCAATTAAAAATTGTTATTTAATCCTAACTGATTCTGGGGGTTTACAGGAAGAAGCTCCAAGTTTAGGTAAACCTGTTTTAGTATTACGAGAAACAACGGAAAGACCAGAAGCAATAATAGCTGGAACAGCTAAAATTGTTGGGACTAGTTCTAGTAATATTGTGGCTGTTGCTGAAGAATTATTGAGTGATAATGCTAAATATAAAAAGATGGCAATGGCAATTAATCCTTTCGGTGATGGTCATGCCTCCGAGAGAATTATCAAGATTGTGCGAGATTATTTTAACTAGAATAGATATCTCCAAAAATAAAAAAGAAAATGAATTATTCTATAGAAATAATTGATCATTTATTCCTATTGTCTCCAAATCTATTCCCTATTTGCTGGAAAAATATCATTAATTTTTAGTCTATTTATAGGCAATTTTAGCAAAGTAATTTTAGCAAAGTAATTTGAGTAAGTTTATTTAAGATTGTGACGACTTAATTATATGCTTTAAAAGCTATTTAAAAAATTAGTAGCACTGTATTTGTAAAACACAAAAAAAATATGTAAATATAGGAGAAATGGATAATATTGATAGGATGAAAAAAAAGTAAATATAGACTAAAATATAAAAATTATATATCAATATTTAGAGCAATTAATAGTTTTTTTTAGATAAGTATTATTGAATTTTGGGAAATATTTGTAGATATATTTAGGGAGAAAAAAATATTATAATTGATATTCATCTCAAAAATAGATTCAAAAAACAGATTGATTATGGTATAATTAATTATTGAAGAAAAACTGTTATCACCCTTTGATTATCCAAAAATAAATACAGAGAAGACTATTAATTTTATTTCGTAATTAATCAAACATATCCAAAACAAACAGAGCATTATTATTTGGGATAAAGGTATTTATAGGGCTTCCAGTTGTTATAAAGTATAGAAAAAGCAATTATCCAACTAGTTTTTTAATAGTTAATAATATTTTTAACAAAAAAAATGTTTTGAAAATTTAAAAAATATGTAAAATTATGAAACCCTTACTAAATTATATCACAATTATACTCAGCATATTTGCCCAGCAAAACTTAGCCTTAGCAGAGATCAATTTTCTAGAAAATAAACCCAGAAATTCCCAGTCATATTACCTCCAGTTAAATACTGATAATAAAAAATTAGCTTCCCTAAATTGGGTGAATAAACAAAACCCAATACATATAGATTATTACCGGCTTGATTCACATTTAGTAACCGAAAGTATAATCCCTAATCTAGAAAAAAAACCGAAAAATTCTCAGTCAAAAAAAATTTTTTCTACTAACTCTAAGCCTCAAACACAAGAGGAAAAATTAGCAGCAGCAGACAGACTTTATTTAGCAGGAGAAAAAGCAGCAGCAGAAAAACTTTATCGAGAAGTAAAAGAACCATTTACTGGAGATATTGAACTCCAACTTGATCGTCCTCAAGCAGTATATGAACCTACAGAATTACCCATAACTGCTCAAGTATATTGGCGACAAGCACAGGAAGGTTTAGTCAAAAATATTGAAACTCAGACATTTATATCTTTACAATTATTAGTTAAAGAGTATCCTGAATTTATTCCTGCCCATATTCAACTAGCAGAAAATTTAAAAGCTGATGAACAAACAGAATTAGCCTTAGAAGTCTTACATCAAGCAACAGGTTTATATCCCAATGAACCAGAATTAATTAAAGCAACAATTACTGCTCTAGCAGATGATAAAAAATGGTTAGAAGCAAGTTTATCTGCTCAACAATTTGCTTTAATGAACACCCAAAATTCCCAATTTGATGAATTTAATCAATTAGCAGAAACCTATAGAAAAAAATTTCAATCTCAGCTTAAATCAAGATTAAGAAGAAATACAATTGCTAATGTTGTGACTGGAGCATTAGGTGTAGCTATTACTGGTAATCCATTTGCGGCTATAAATGCAGTTCAAACAACAGCAATGATGCTCCAAGGAGAATCAAGAATTGGCAAAACCATAGCAAATTATGCTCAAAAAAATTTACCTATAGTTGAGGATGAAGAAATTATCAAATATGTCAATAACATGGGCAAAAAACTTGCAGATATGACAGGTAGAAATGAATTTGAATATAATTTTTATATAGTCAATGATGAAAACCTCAATGCTTTTGCTTTACCAGGGGGGCAAATATTTCTGAATTTAGGAGCAATATTTAAAACTAAATCAGAAGCAGAATTAGCAGGTTTACTTGCTCATGAACTAGCTCATACTGTATTATCCCATGGATTTAAGTTAATGTCTGAAGGTAATTTAATTAATAGCGTGGTGCAATATGTTCCTTATGCTGGGGCTACAGTTAGTAATTTAATTGTGCTTAACTATAGTCGAAAAATGGAACGTCAAGCAGATGTATTAGGAACCAGAATTTTAGTATCAGCAGGTTATGCTGCAGATGGGGTAAGAAATCTGATGGTTACTCTTAATGAAGGGAAAGAAGATATGGGTGTTCTTGCTTGGTTATCTACTCACCCAGAGACAGCAGAAAGAGTCCGTTATTTAGAAGAATTAATTGTTAATAATGGTTATAATCGTTATGCTTATGAAGGAGTAGTATCTCATGCTAAAATGCGGACAAAAGCTAAAGCTTTATTGGTAGAAAAGAAAAAAGATTTTTCAAAAATTTAGATGGTAAGCATTTAGTTATTAGTAGTTAGTTATTAGTAGTTAGTTCTCAGCAGTTAGTTCTCAGCATTTTTTAGCTAACTGCTAGAATGCTATATTAATTAATTTTACTTACCATCACTCACTAAGTATTTTTGGTAGGCACAAACTTTGTCACCTAGGACATCAAGTTAAAAATTATTTGGCTGAATAAGTTATTAACCAAAAGTTTAGTCAAAGCTACCCTCCCACGATACTTCTATCTCTTATTAATCAGCGTTCTCTTTGAGTTAAAGTATTATTCAGTTAGTTAGGAACAAGACTTTTATATATAGCTTTTAACTAGCTTTTAAGCCTATAAATAGTTAAAATATTATGATATTATTTTAAAGATTCCTTTTTAATTAAAGATAAATCTTATTAGATATTTATTGATTTTCCCGATTATTTGTAAGATTATTTTTTTACCCTTAGTATTACATATTTTTTTTTTAAAAAACTTTATAAATAACTGCTCCTGTTTCGGGGTGATTTTCCATTTCTACTAATCCCTCTTTATATAAGCTTTTTAAAAGATCTTTCATTTCTGCTACTGTTTTATTTGTAGCAATTATACAATCTGCTATTGAAATTCCTTCCGGATGTTTTTTGGCTAATTCAAGAATAATTTGTGTGTCTGACTTGGTAGGATTTTTGTCTAAAATCTTTTCTATTTGTTCCTGGGGTAAGTAATTAAATACATCCCCAGAATCTAACTGTTTCTTCAGCAGTTTAAGATTTTTCTCTTCTACCATTCCAGGAATAAAAAATAAGTCAAAAATTTGACCTATTCCGAATAAACCAAAAGTTATAAACCAAATAAGGCCTGTGAAATATTTTCCTGAATAAAATCTATGTAATCCACAAATACCCAAAAAAGAGGAACACCATAAAAGGTAAGCTATACCTGTATTTCTAGTTTCATTTACTTTCGAATTATTAACAAGTTTAGATTTGTTCATTTTTTTAGTCCTTATATCAACAAAAAAAATCTCTATATAAGTTTTACTTTCTGAATTAACGTACCAAACTAGGATTTATATTTTCTACCTTAGCACATCCACTCAAAGCCATAGCCACATCTAATTCATTACGTAATAGCTCCAACAAATGATGTACCCCAGTTTCTCCATTCACCGCTAAGGCCCACAAAACCGGACGCCCAATTAAAACTGCTTTTGCTCCCAATGCTAAAGCTTTGAGAATATCTGTACCTCTACGGATACCACCATCCATCAACACATCAACTTTATTTCCTACCGCTGCAACTACTTCTGGGAGAGCATCAATAGTAGCGATCGCTCCATCCAACTGTCTACCTCCATGATTAGAAACAATAATTCCTTTGGCCCCATGTTCAACTGCTCGAACAGCATCATCTCCCCGTAAAATTCCTTTAACTATTACAGGTAATGACGTTAACGACTGTAACCACTCAAGATCTTGCCAGGTAAGAGCTGGGTCAAATTGATTAGCAACATAAGCAAATAACCCAGACTCCTCTTCTGTCTCAGGAATCTCTAAATTTGCCATTGATGTTAAATTAGCTAACTCCAGGCCAGATGGTAGAGTAAATTGATTTCTTCGGTCTCGTTCCCTAACACCTAAAACTGGCGCATCAACTGTCAAACATAGTGCTTGATAACCTGCTGCTTTAGCTCTTTCAACTAAAGTTCGAGTCAGAAACCGATCGCGATGTACATAGAGTTGAAACCACAGACTTTGTGGGACATTTGTCGCTAATGCCACATCTTCTAAACTTTTTGTTGACATGGTACTTAATACCATTGTTATACCATGATCTGCTGCTACTCTTGCTGTTGCTAACTCTCCTTCTGGGTGCGCCAAACATTGAAAAGCCATAGGGGCAATTAAAATCGGCATTTTCATAAGTTGCCCCAAAATTTTTGTACTTAAATTTCGCTGGCTAACGTCTACTAACATCCGAGGTCGAAGTTTATATTTTTCATAAGCAGTACGGTTATCTCGTAAAGTAACTTCATCCCATGCACCACTAGCATAATAATCTAGCGCCATTTGAGATAAATATTTTGGTGCTAAAGACTCATATTCAAAAATATTAATTGGTTTATTCATCAATAAATAGTTGCTGGAGACCCAAAATTATAAATTACTTTTAGTGTTAGGAAGAAAGCAACCAGCATCATAAATTACTTTTATCCTTAAAATTTAGAACTTTCCTAATCTACTCACAGTCATTGTTAAGAATAATAGTTTATTTAATAGAAAGAAGAGCAGATAATTTAGCACTTTTAGCTTGATTACACTTCACACAAATTAGAACTCAATTGTATACTCTATCAATATCACCATGAGACCTTAGATAAAAATTGTTTCAATTAAATATGGCTTCTTTTGTTCCACAATAGACGTAAGTATAATTAAACTTTTTGAATTTCTTATTGCCTAACTTCATATCCAAATAACTCACCAATTTGATATTTTTTGCCTTGAATTTCTGAATTAATAATCTTTTGAAAATCAAACCTAGCTAACTCCATATTCATTGCAAAAATTGGAACATATTTAGTTAATTTGTCAACCCAAGATTTGATATTATTAACTCGACTAATTAGACTAGCTAGTAAGCAATTATGAGACTATTTACGATTAATATAGCATTACGAGGCAAGATATGAGAAGGTTAAGGTAGAATAGAAGAGAAAATAATAGAGTAGATAACCAGATACCCGATGCTAGCATCCTTAAGTCATGATTTGCAACAAAAAACGATCAAGGCTTTTAATAATGGCCAAAGCCAGAGCGAAGTTAGCTGGAATTTTGGCATCAGTAGAAATATTTTAGGTGGATGGCTCAAGGGCAGAAAAGAAATAGGAGGCTGTAAAGCTTTGACAGAATTTCAGAAAGGATGTAAGCTGAAAATCAAAGACTTAGAAAAATTCCGAGAGTTTCAGCAAGCATGATAGTCACTGGGGAGAGGAACTCAGGCAGTAGAATGTGAGCGATCCCCTGAAAAAAAAATGGGAATTACTCCTAAAAAAACTTATGGTTATCAACACAGAGATGAACAACAGCGACAAAAGTCAAAAAAAATCCTTGCATTGAAGTGCTGGTAGATAGTGTATGTAGAGGAAGCGGGGATTGATAATTGAGAAGAATATCCCTAGGGTTACTGTAAAAAAGGAGAACAATTCTCTGACCATATACTAGGCCTTTTACTTTTGGGTTATTTTATTAGTCAGTCAATGACTAATAAATAAAATAAGATTTTTTATTATATAAGAACATTAAAATACAACTTCATTTAGAGGAAAATATCAGGTTATATTTATATTTTAACATAGTTCTATTGATAGTCCCGTATTTCTTGGAAAAGTCATGGCAAATTTGAATAGAAATGATCGTTTAAAGCGAGATATATTGAAAAGTTCGAAAATAATTGCTATAGTGGATAATTCGGAAAAACCGGAGCGTACTAGCTATCAAATTGCTCAGTTTTTACGAGAGGTAGGTTACAAAGTTTATCCAGTTAATCCTATAGTTAAAGAAATTGATAGTCAACCTACTTATGCTACCTTACAAAATATTCCTGAACCTGTTGATATTGTTAATGTTTTCGGCCGTTCTGAATATTTGCCAGAAATAGTAGAAGCTGCGATCGCTATCCACGCCAAAACTATTTGGACTCAGCTAGGAGTTACAAATTGGCAGTCAGCAAATAAAGCATTAGATGCGGGCTTAAATTTGGCAATGGATATTTGCATTAAGGTTGAGTATTTGCGACTTCTTGGCTAACTATTTATTTGCTCATATTTATCTAGTCGTTTAGCCCAGATAGCAAAAATCTATAGAAAACCAAATTTTTTCCTATTAGTTCAAAAAAACTCTTTTTATTGGTAATGGGAATTTTTTCAATCCTCTCAATAACAGACTTTTTCAGCCAACCCTCAGTTATGGTTACTATAAATAGCTCTTAAAATCTACGTTTTTTTCTCTTTTATTACCAAATATTCCTGTTTCTTCAAGTCTAGTCATATCATCTCCGGTAGCATGGTTAGAGTAGATATAGGGAAAAAATCTATAAGTACCTTCTTTATACTAAAATCTAATTATTTACCCGGACATAGTATCACAACCAAAAAATAAAAAACATATTTTGATGAGTCTCCCCCCATCTTTGAAAAAGTCGCCCCAGAAGGGGCAGGCTTGAAACCCTTTTTTTTGTCTATCTAGAGAATAAAATTATTCTTGTTTTTCAGTCTCAGTAGAATTTGCCTCTGGAGATGCCTGTGCCTCAGAGTCATTAGCTGATGCTTTTAGCTTAATTTGATCCTTAAATCCTGCAGGAGCTATTTCTATTGCTTTATTAAAAAGTTCTTGAGAAGCTTCAGTATTACCTTGCTCTTGTAATATAATGGCCTTAGCCAAAATAGGCCGAAAATCCTTAGAACTGAGCTTAATTGCTTCATCATAAACAGCGATCGCTTCCTCGTAGCGTTTTTGTTGAGCATAAACCTGTCCTAAAATCAACTGCACAGATACTATATCAATGCTTCCAGCTTCTACTTGATTTTTAACAGGAGCAGCTTTAAGTGTGTCTTGCAACAAACCAATAGCAGCTTCAGGGCGTTCCTGTTCCAACAATAAACTAACTAAACCTTGCAAAGCCTTGATATCACCAGGCTTGATGGCCAGAAGAGAACGATAAATTTGAGCAGCACCTTCGCGATCGCCTGTATATGCCTTAGCCTGAGCTAGCAAAACATTATAATCTGTACTACTAGGATTTAGTTCAGACAACTTTTCTAGTGGGGATAAAATATCCTCAATATTACTCTTACCTGATTGAATCAACTCCAACTTGACTTGTAAAAGCCCTTGGAGTGCAGTTAAATTATCTGGCTCCCTTTGTAAAACTAACTCATAACCCCGTGCTTGTGCGAGTAAATCTGCTTCTTTATCTGCTACAGATGTCTGATTTGGCGATGGAGTTGATTGACTATTTTGTTGATTGGCCTCTAATAATCCTCCTAACAATGGAGATAGAGAAAACCCTAAGAAAGCAATTATTAGCAGTACCACCACCGTCATCAAAAAACCACGATTTTTTTCTACCATTGGATTAAATTCTCCCCACCTTAACATAGGTTTTAGCCTTACTTAACCATCACTTTACTAAGTTAAGCTAGAAAATCAATCAACACAATTAGATTTCAACAAAAGAAATAATCTTCTCAAAACAAAGACCACTTTTGGAGTGTGGACCAAATTAGTAAGTTGTCCAATTTGGCCTTGTTCCTGTTTTTCAGAGTGGACATTTAACTTGGCCTAAATCTCCAGGCCTACTTAGGAAATCAATCTTTTCTTAGCTACAGTTGTTCGACTCCAGTTATAAAGTTCTGATCAGGGCAATCTTAAATTCTGCGCTACTAAAACTTTCAATCTGACTACTGGTTCTTTCTTCTTGGCTAAACCCCAATTTATACTTAAATGCTCCTTCTGATAATAAAGGACTTATAGCAATTCTTATGGGTTAATGCTATAATTATATACTATTTTATAATTTTAAATCATTCATACAGTTTTTTTTATAAATTCTTTGAGTGCTTTAATCTAATGAGCCATGTTGATTTTTCCCCACTTCTCTTGCAGTTGGGGGTAGGTTAAGGTTTTTAACCAGTCAAAATAGATATTATGCCTCTAAAATAATTTTTTGATTTTCACTAATTATTTCGGTAGATAATTTATGCTCTTTTTTGTTTACTATAAAATTTAGTTTAAATTAATTAATCCAATTTTTATAAAATTTTGATCGGTATTAACAGTTAAGTTCAAAAGAACCGTGTTATTGTTCTGTTTTAGAGAATTTATAGCAAGAGTCAGAACTTAGAAGTTAAATTTGCAGCACGAACTAAATTTGAGAGGGATGAGAATCTTCTAACCGCCCTGAGGACTGCCATAACATTAACTTTTTTTTTAATCTAAGACTATAATTCTTGTATAGATTATTGATTATATTTGTCTAAATTCTCACACGGTATATATCTCTGATCATAGGAGTTGTTATGAATTATTCTGTTAACCACTCTCACAAAACAAATAAGTTTACAACAGATCACAAGGCCTATCCCAATGAGCAAGCTATTAATAAACCAGATATTAAGCAAAGTCTTCCTAGAAAAACTAATGCTTTAAGTTATGATACCTCTGTGAAATCAATAAATGAATTTTCAGGCATAGATATGGCCCAAGAACAGGATCAAGAGACTAATAATACTAATACTTTAGCTGTGACAGATACGAAACCATTAAATTTTGCTAAATCTAACTACGAGGAAGAAACTACAACTAATACTCTGACTCATAATATTACCACTGTACGACAACATCCAATTGCTCCCCCTAGCGAACCCCAACAGTACCGGGCCATAGGTTTAGTTCGAGGTCGTTATCAACCTTCTACAGAACAATTTACACGAGGTAGCCTACGAACACCAGATGATTCAGAAATAGATGCTGTATTGTTAGGCCGGGTAATGAGTCTATTAAAAAATCATTTAGATCTAGAGTCAGATCATCTCTGGGTAGTTTATCCTCGTACCAGACAAGAAAATAATGACCTACATATTCAAATTATGGGGGTATGGGAACCAGAAACTCTAGGAACCAAGGCAAAATTCTCTACTGAATTAACAAATGAAGAACAGCAACAAACAACTTCATCTCTAAGTATTTCTCCCACCGTTGAAGATAACCAAAGTCAAGAAATACCAGAAGTATCAGAAAATATAGATAATTCTCAACCAAGTACTGTTTTTCCTAGTCCGGAAACTGAGATAGATGATTTAGTTACTTTAGGTGATGGTTATTTTTCTATTCGAGGAGAAGTGATTTATCAATCTCAAGAGGAAGAATATGTAGTAGTTAAGGTACAACAATTAGCCCGCAAAGGTGAAGAAACTTCTAAGTTTTTTAAGCTGAAACTTAAAGGGAATTTAGGCGATCGCCCATTGAATCATTTCTGGGATTTACATATTCAGCGCCAGAATACATCTCTTGTTATTCAATATGCTAATGATATTGGTAGTCTGTTTTTAAATAATCGTCGCCAATTTATATCAAAGGACAAAAGAACATTTAATAATAGAGATAATTATAGAAAAAGTAGTTATTCACAAGGGTTTTCTCACAAAAGTGATAATTATGTAACAAGTTCAATTCCTATTCGTAAAGAACCTCTTCCTAAACCAATTAAAAGAAATCAAAACTCAAGTGAGCAAGGGAATTAATTTTTTCAGTAAAGTTTAGGAAAATGCCGGTTTTTTTTGTGGAGAACTTAACGTTCCAGAAATGGTAAGAAAGTTCGATCCATCGGAAGTTGAGCAACTGATTCAGTTAGAGTAAATTCTCCTGCTTCGATCCATTCTTTTAGCTCCAAGGCAATTTGATGAGATAGAAAGATACTTGCAAGGGGGGCACTCCTCACAAGTTTGCCCTCTATTTTTATCCGACCAGATTTGAGTTGAGCATAACTCACTAGACCAAAAGTTGGGCGCACCCGCCGGGGAATAGAAAAATCTACAACTGGCGCTACAATATCTTGGTCTTGAATAGAACAGTTAGCTACTACTTTTTCATTCAAAACGGGTAGAGGAATTCCTACACCTAACATAATTGATGGACCGTAATTTTTAAAATAACAACCACGCACCCATTGAGGTTGCATTTGTTTGGCATCTCCAATTAAGGCTAAAGTCGCAGCAGGTCCAATAGGGGTTCGATTAGAAAGACGTTTTTGTAGGGGAAAGTGCTGAGTACCTTCCCAAGTGATATACCCAATACCACCACCCAAAAATATCCGGGTACCAACACCAATTATTTCTAAGTCTGGGTCATTGAATAATGGGGAAATAGCACCAGAGTTAGAATAAACTGCATTACCTAAGTTGGGCATTAGAGGACCAAGATAAGTAAACAGAGGGCGATCGCCACCATTCACACCAACTATAAAATTTTGATATAAATTTCGTGGGTTAAATAAATAAAATTGGTTAATTGTCTCACGAGTAATAGTAGTTTCAAAAGTACTTCGAGGATAACAATCTGTTACTTGACCAATTGCTCTCAGGTGAACAGGTTTACCTGCGATTAGGTCTTCGATTACATGGCCGCCACCTCGTTCTTTAAATTCTTCAGTATCTTCAGCTATTTGAGTTGCCCCAAGGTACAAATCTACAGCTCCAAAGCCTGAGTAAGCAGGGACACTATCTAGCCAACAGGAGCGAATTTTGATGGGGGGATCAGTATGTCCCAAGTTGATGATGGCTCCAGATGACTCCATTGGCTCAAAAGCGCCAGTTGTAATTACATCAACTTCTTTTGCAGCTTGGGTAATGCTTGTTTCGGTAATTCTGGCTTTGAGTTCTGTTATTGTCCAGACAACAGCTTTTTTCTGGGAGATTTTGTGGTTAATTTCAGCAATTGTTCTCATCTATTGATGGTTTTAAAGAATAGGCGGTAAAAAGGATGGGTTGAAAGATAGGAACAAGGAAAAATATTTACTGAAGAATTTGTGTTAAAGCCTCCTTCGCTCATTGGGCGAGTTTTTAGTTGTTTTTTTTGAATAGGTACAGCAGATTTTTGGTGAAATCACTTGCTGCCGGTGTCTTACCTCTGTGGTTGTATTTGATAACATGGGAAAGGGCTGTATGTATCATTTTATTCATTAATTAGTCGCGGGCGGGCAGTCGGAAACAAAAAAACAGATGCACTAGACTAGGGTAACTTACTCCTTTCGTTTCACTGCACTTATCCCTCTTGGGGTTTGCTGCGGCAGCTTTTGCAGTGGGAATATTTTTTTTTCAATTCTCTAATCAATTTTTTGATTCTAGAACTTGAGCTTTTTTTTAGGTAAAGCATTAATATGCTATCTTTGAGGAGGAATATTTTCAAGTTGCCAGTTATCAAGAATATCTGTGATCAATAATTCCTTGACCCATACTTGACAAATAATTGTTAAAGGTAAGGCTAGTACAAGCCCTAAAACACCAAAAAAATGAGCAAAGAATACTTGAGAAATTAATGTGATCGCAGGTAACAAAGATACTTTTTTGACTATGAAGTAAGGATTCAAAATATTATGTTCAATTTGTTGAATGAGAATGTAAATTAGTAAAACTAAAGCAGATTTTAAGGGTGAATATAAAAGAGCGATCACCATTGGAGGAATTATACTGATAATTAGTCCAATATGTGGTATTAAGGTTAGTACCCCTGCTAAAACCGCTTGAGCAGAACTCAGAGGAATTTTCAATATAGATAAACCTATAAAACTGAGTAAAGTAACTACACTCATCTTCAATAAAGAATGAAGTACCCATCCTCCTAAGGCTATTTCACAATTATCTAAAATTAAGTTCACTCGTTGTCGATAAAAAGAGGGGAATAATTTGATCATCCCTTGACGATAAGAGATTGGATCTACTAACATCATCATGCTTAATACAAAGGTTAGTAGTAAGCTCAGAAATATCCCAAAAGTATTACCAACAAATTCTCCAGCATTATTAATTAATTGATTAAGTATTGGTTGTAGTTGAGGAATAATTTCATTAATATCAATATCTGGTAATTGTTCTTTCAGTTGATTTGGTAATTGATCTCTAAGTATATTCAACCAGTCATTTAATTTGTTAATTCCCTGGGGGACAATAGTGATTAGTTGTTGAAACTGTTCTGCTAAAGGGGGAACAATTACCCAGAAAAAGGTGACAATTAGTAAAATAAATAAGCTGACGGATATTAATACAGCTAGAGAACGTTTGATTTTTAAACTTTGGAGCTTTCTGGATAGTTTATTAAGAGTGGTAGCGATTACCATTGCAGTAAATACTAACAATAATAATTGACGAATTTGCCACAATATGTATATAGAAGTGAGGATGGTAAATATACCAATCCAATTACCTAGGTTCACAGGAATTAGAGTTAAAGTATAGGTTGCAAATATATGAATTAATATATTCTAATTATGTTTATAAGTCAAGAAGTCGGTTTAAGCTAATAAAAAGACTAGGTTGGCGATCGCTCCAGGTTATAGTTTAATTTTCGTGACTCAAAATTTTCTTAATTTTATTCAACTGTAATGTCGAAAAAAAATTCTGATTTGGAGGTTGAAATAAACTTGATGTTTGATGTTTTTATTTGAGCGATCGCTTATTAATTATTGGGATTTACTATATAGCAATTTCCAAGTACATGAGGTACAAATATTTAATATTTTAATTTTTTTACTTATAAAAATATCTCAGAAATTTATGGTCTAATTCTGGGTTTTTATCGTCAAAAAAAATCTAGCGATCGCTCCAGCTTATAGTTTAATTTTCGTGACTCAAAATACCCCTGATTTTATTAAACTGTAATGTCGAAAAAATTATGATTTGGAAGTTGAAATAAACTTGATATTTGATGTTTTTATTTGAGCGATCGCTTCCTAATTATTGAGATATGCTACATAGCAAACTCCAAGTATATGAAGTACAAATATTTAAGACCTTGTGGAATTAGCACCTTATGGCCTCAACCATTCTGTTACTCTACATTTTCAATTTGCTGCCAAAGTCGCCACCCCAATAATATCCCTACAACTATGGGAAACATAAGCACAGGAATTAGAGCATTAATGGCCGTGGAGGGAATGGATAGATAAGGGCCACCATATTTGATGACTAGGGAAAGTCCCCCAGAAAGCATTAGAACTTTGAGGATAAACCCAGTTTGATTATTCATAGTTTACAATGTTTAATGATTAAATTTTATACCAATGGAAAGTTGGGTTCTCCCTACTGCCTTAAAAAGAGGGTAACTATCCTCGGGCAAGGGCTTTTTTTTACAAAGGATACAAAATAACTATACTTATAACTCAGCCTTACTAATCAAGTCAATATGAACAATTCAGAATCAGAATTACAAGCAAAAATTCGTCAACAATTTGATGGACTACCCTATCCTAAAATTCCTGTAGAAAAGTCTCCTAAAGATGACTATGAATTACTTTTTCTTCATAATTTTATTACTCCATATTATCTGAGAAATCAAAAGGTAATAGAAACAAAAGGTAAAATGATTTTAGATGCCGCATGTGGCAGTGGTTATAAGTCATTAGTTTTAGCAGAGGCAAATCCGGGAGCAAAGATAGTCGGTATTGATATTTCCGAAAAGTCTGTAGAATTAGCTCGTCAACGTCTCCAATATCATGGTTTTGATAATGCTGAATTTCATGTTTTGTCTATAGAAGAATTGCCAAGCTTAGGCTTAAAATTTGACTATATTAATAATGATGAAGCTCTGTATTTATTACCTGATATAGTGGTCGGTTTGAAGGCTATGAAAGCTGTTTTAAAACCTGATGGAATTATTAGAACAAATCTCCATAGTTCCTTCCAACGCCACTATTATTTTCGGCTACAGGAAACGCTCCAAATGATGGGATTAATGAATGAAAATCCTGGAGAAATGGAGATGGAGGCCGCACGAAAAACTATGAATGCTTTGAAAGACTCAATTATTCTTAAGCAAAAAGTTTGGAATCCAGAAAGGGCAAAAGATGCACAATGGTTACTGTCGAATTACTTGTTGCTTGGGGATAAAGGCTATACTATCCCGGAAGTTTTTGCTGCTCTAAAAAGTGCGAATTTAGAGTTTATTAGTATGCTCAAATGGCGACAGTGGGAGGTTTTGGATTTGTTTGAAAATGAGGATGATTTGCCAGTTTTTCTTGCAGTGGGCTTGTCTGAGATTTCTTTGGAAGAACGACTCCATTTATTTGAGCTTTTACAGTCTATGCACCGTCTGCTGGACTTTTGGTGTGGCCATCCTCAACAAGCTCTGCCTTTTCTCCCTGTTGTAGAATGGACTGACTCTGACTGGGAAAGGGCCAGGGTACAACTTCATCCCCAGTTGCGAAATTCTCAAACTAAGGAAGACTTAATTAACTGTATCAATAACCATAAGCCTTTTGAGATTAGTCATTATGTTAAGTCACCCACCTTGTCCCCTATTAGTGTAGATAGTAGTATTGCTCCTTGTCTGCTGCCTCTGTGGGATGGGGTTTGTAATGTCCAATCTTTGGTAGATCGGTTATTTAAGACTAGGCCATTAGACCCTATTACTCTGGAACCTATAGACGAGGAAAGTGCCTGGGAGGACATTACGGAGTTATTGGAGACTTTAGACCCATTTTTGTATGTGCTTTTAGAGCTTTAGATCCCCCCTAGTCTTCCTCATCTTTTACTCCCATAATTGATAAAATCTCGAAAAGCCTTGATAAATGGTACTTACATATCTCTGAAAAAAAAATTTCTTGGAGGGTGATATGAAATTTGATCAATGTGGGTATGTTAGATTCAAGAAAACAAAATGTTAACCTAAACCTTATGTTAAGTTACCTACTTTGTCCCCTATTAGTGTAGATAGTAGTATTGCTCCTTGTATGCTGCATCTGTGGGATGGAGTTTGTAATGTCCAATCTTTAGTAGATCGGTTGTTTAAGGGTAAGCCATTAGACCCTACTACTCTGGAACCTATAGACGAGGAAAGTGCCTGGGAGGACGTTACGGAGTTATTGGATACTTTAAGTCCGTTTTTGTATGTGCTTTTAGAGCTTTAGATCCCCCCAGTCTTCCTCATCTTTTACTCCCATAATTGAGAAAATCTCGAAAAGCCTTGATAAATCGTACTTACATATCTCTGAAAAAAAAAATTCTTGGAAGGTGATATGAAATTTGATCAATGTGGGTATGTTAGATTCAAGAAAACAAAATGTTAACCTAAAACCTTATTAGGAGAAAAAATGAAAACTGAATTTAAGGCTAAGTTTTTACAGCACGTTGCTAAGAAAAGAAAAGAAGAGGGCTTTACCCTAATTGAATTGTTGGTGGTTATTATCATTATCGGTATTTTGTCCGCCATTGCATTGCCCTCTTTCTTGAACCAAGCTAATAAGGCCAAGCAGTCTGAAGCGAAGCAATATATAGCTTCTATAGCTAAGGGCCAGCAGGCTTATTATGCAGAGAAAGGTACGTTTATAACTGCCATAGCCGACATAGGTAAGCTTGGCCTAGGTATCAGAACTGGAACTAACAATTACACATATGAACTTGTAGGAACTACAGCCGGCGCAGGTGGAGTAAATGCTTGGACCAAAAACGCTGCACAGGGTTTGAAATATTATGCTGGTCTAATATATCTGACTCAAGCATCTGGAGCCCTGACTTCCGAAACCGCCCTTTGTGAGAGTGGGGATCAATCAAAAGATGCCGCAACTAATCAAACCGCTCCTACTGCTACTGCAACTAAATGTGCTGATACAGGAGGCTTCACAGTGTCCTTATAGTCTCTGGCATAATCTTCAGACTTGTTTGTATCCGCTCTAAAAGGCTGAAACCTGTACTTTTTTCAAAGACTGAGAATTTTAACTCATTAGGTTGGTTTACTTGTCCTTGTATTCTGTACTGGTTTTAGTTCTGCCATAGAGGGCGTAAGAAATCTACTATTATCTTGGTCTCTGGGTTGTTACCCACCCTATACTATTGGTCCATGGCCAGGAGAATTCATCAAGATAATAAACAGTGGTATTAAAGTCCATACCACAAACGTGGGAAGTATATCTCATACTTCAAGAAGACTTGACTAATAAAAATGTAAACTTAAAAATAGGTAGTACATTCAGTACTATCTATTTTTAGTTTTGGTGAGCCAAGCTATAATAACTAAACTTAGCTAAGTATAAAATGCTTTTCGGTTAATAGTTAGGTGATTAGTGTTAATGCAAGGCCATAGCCAAAATCACCAAGGCCCTGTTTTGTATAAAAATCAAGTTTAATTGTGTAATATGCTTCCCAAAAATACTTTCGGCAATATGGAATCTTGGCAAGAAGAAGCTGATGCTTGTTTCAGAAATGGAAATTATGCAAAAGCAGCAAATTTTTATAAGCAAGCAATAAACGCTGATCCTGAATGCAAATCATACTACTGGCAGTTAGGTTTAATTTTACTATTGCAAGGAAAAGAACAGGAGGCACAGACAACCTGGTTATTAGGTATGGTGGATGGAGACACAGAAGAGATTGAGCTGTGGACAGAAAAATTAGTACAGGTATTGGTAACAGAAGCAAATAGACAAGCAACAGCAGAAAATTATTCTGTTTCTTGGCTCATCAGACAACACACTCGGGAAATTAACCCCACTGATATTCATAATTTATTGCATTTAATTTATTTGTCTATTACTATTGAAAACTATACAGCAGATAAATTGACTGAATATCAAGTTATTAAACAACTAGAAAATAGCAGGGCTCAAGAACTTGATCAAACTTTCTTGCTATATCTATTAAGAGATCTGATGGAATACGACCCCATCAACTTATCATCTATAGAATTTGCCTCAGTTGTTGCAGAAAAAATAGAGGATAAACCTGCGCTTGTTAGTTGTTTAATACCACCCATATATCAGATTGCTTACTCCTTTGCAGAAGTAGGAGTCGCCAGAAAATATACAGAAATATTGTTGAATTTTGTGCCAGAGAATAAGGAAGTCTTGAGAACTATGGCGCAATTTAGCACAGACTTAAAAGAGTATGATCTAGGTATTGAGTATGCCCAAAAGAGTTCTGCTTTATCAAAAAAAACCTTTGAAAAAGTTATAGATTATTATTTAGTTTGTCGTTCTTTAATAGCGTCAAAAGGATGTGACAAAGAAGTTCAAGAAGCTGTTGAAAAAGAAGAAAAGCTATTACAATCTCTGATTACAGAATCTCCCCAAGAACTTGCCGGAGCAGCGATACGTTTGTATAGTTCTGTTTTTTTCTTCCCCTATGCCAGAGATTGCCCAGAAAAAAACATGAAAATCCGCACTCAGGTAGCAGAGCTATGTCAACTGAATTTAGCAAAAGCTTGTTCTGAAAAAATCAATAAATATCATCAGAAGTTATTCTCACAAAAACAAATACATCCGACAAAAAAAACTCTAAAAATCGGGTATTTATCCCATTGTTTAAGAAAACATTCTGTAGGATGGATTGCCCGATGGCTATTTAAATATCACAATCGAGAAAAATATGAAATTTATGCCTATTTACAGGGGGCAGAAAATCGCAATGATTCTCTACAACAGTGGTATATTAATCAAGCTACAAAAGCTCATGTTTACGGTATTGTCAGTACAGAAATGGCAGAAGATATTTATGAAGACGAAATAGATATTTTAATTGATTTAGATAGTACAACATTAACTAATAGTTGTTCAATTATGGCAATGAAGGCAGCACCAATTCAAGTAACATGGCTAGGTTGGGATGCTTCAGGAATACCAACTGTTGATTATTTTATCGCCGATCCTTATGTTTTGCCAGAAAATGCTCAAGACTATTACCCCCATAAAATTTGGCGTCTACCTCAAACTTATTTAGCTGTAAATGGTTTTGAGGTAGACGTACCTAGCATCAAACGAGAAGATTTAGGTATTCCCAGTGATGCAGTAGTTTATTTTACTGCTCAGAGAGGTCATAAATATAATCCCGATACTGTCAGACTGCAAATGAAAATCCTCAAGGAAGTTCCCCAGAGTTACTTCTTATTTAAAAATTTAGGTGACTCAGACACTTTATCTGAATTATTGATCGATATTGCTGAGTCAGAAGGTATTAGTAGCGATCGTCTTATACCGATAGAAGAGGTCAGTCTAGAACAAACTCACCGAGCTAATTTAGGTATTGCAGATATTGTTTTAGATACTTATCCCTACAATGGTGCTACCACCACTCTAGAAACTCTCTGGATGTGCATCCCTATGGTAACAAGGGTTGGTCAACAGTTTGCCGCACGCAATAGTTATACAATGATGATGAATACTGGCATCACTGAAGGTATTGCTTGGAGTGATGAAGAATATGTGGAATGGGGTATTAGGTTAGGGAAAGATGAAAAGTTGCGGCAGGAGATATCCTGGAAGTTGAGAAAGTCGAGGCAAACTGCCCCGTTGTGGAATGCTAAAAAGTTTACCCTGGAGATGGAGAAGGCTTATGAGGAAATGTGGCAGAGGTATGTTGAGGGGAAAAATAATTCATAGTGTCTCAATAGTCATGAATAGTGAGAGTTTTCCTCTGAAATTTTTACTCAAGACAAACGAATGATCTAATATTATAGATTATGATCATTAGTAATTATTCATCTATTTAGTTTTAGTAGGTTTGGTGGTTTGTTGGTTTTGTGGTTTGAGGTTTGTTGGAAGAAGGCAAAGATAGAAAATGATTTAAGTCAAAAGTTATTCAGGTTTAACGAGCTAAAATTAATGAATGTGGTAGTCAGATGTTGTCAATTTGTTGATTTTTAAACTTAACATCTGATAACTGATATGTGACACTTGATGCTTTTATAGATGCTTTAATACAAGAATTAGTTATATTTTTGCGAGGTCATTAGTTATAGATATTGAGAACTGAAAAAAGCTGTGTTATCAATCTAATTTAACTATAATTTCTCAAGAATTAATACCGTTTCAGGGAAGCTAGAAATTCACTCCCACCCTTACCACTTCCAAAAGGGGCAAGTAAGATTTTCAAAATTCAAACCTTTGACGTGATCAGTAATTTCAGAAAATTATTTCAGAGCTTTAGTTTCCAATTATTTCTGACATCTTCAAAGTCAATTAGTCAAAGAAAGGTTTGGTGTGTTTACAAGAACAAGCTTAGATCAAGTCTTATTAGTGAGTGATAATAAAAATGCTTTTCCTTAGACAAAAATTGCTCCTAACTCCCTGATTTTTTTTCTACAACACGATGGGTATTTAAAGGGGCATGATATAAGCGATCGCTACAGTTAAAATTCAGGAGCGACGACTAACTATTGAACTCAGATAATTACAGGAAAAATAAGTGGTGAAAACAGTTTAATTGAATGACTATGGAGTATGAGATCATGGTTGTATTGTGCTGGCAGAAAATAACAAAAAAACTCTCGCTAGCCAGACAGTCTCTAGATATTTGTTTTCAAATAAATTGGTTACAGTATTTGATGGCAAGTACTAAAACAGAAAACTGAGATGTTTTTTTTACAACTATTGAACAATTAATTTATTATCAAATAAAACCACAGCATATAGATATACTAAAAGACGTTCCTCTTCCATAAACCTTGCTTGTTATAACACTCTAAAGCAGGCATACTTGATGTGATTAAAAACTAGGTTAATTAATGAAATTTCGTGAGATAAAAAAATAATAATTAGGGTAAAGCACCTGGTTTATTATCTCGACAGGTAAGTTTTCACTATGTTTTTTGTTTATTAGTCTCTAGTATCTCGTGATGTGCCTGCTGTCACGTCTTCTTGCTCTAGTTTGTGAGCAGCAAGTTGTATAGGGCTTTGCCCCGCAGATTTTAGTTGTGGTATATGTGTGAAGTTACTAGTAGTTTCTGGAATTGCGTTCAGTCCTATAAGAACAGGACTGATAAAAATACTTGTTGATAATATATATTGATACATTGATTTAGAGATTGGTAAATAGGCTATCTATTTTCTTCATACTCAACCTCTATGGAATATCCGGAAATTTATAGTGAGAGTTTCTATCAATATCAATAGGGGGAAATTTTAGAAGATCATTTTCTATATACGGTTTGCTGAAAAAGTATTTTTATACTAAGGATTAAAAAAGAATGTTACAAATAGTTTTAAAATATATACATATGTGAAATAATTACTTCAAATTACGGAGAGTATCAAAGCTTTGAGTTGTTAAAATCTTGCTGTGGAGTCAGGGGGTTTCTTTGGGAGGAGTTTTGACTTAGTTAACAATTTACATTATAAAGCAGTATAATATGATAGTTATTTCTGGCAACCCGAAAATCACAGTTATAAACTTAAAATTTAGGCAAAGATACTATATATAGAGTATGCTAAATAGAGTAATGTAGCTGCCGCCACCATGCTCCGCCAAAGGTTACAAATTTATAGCGATCGCTTTAATAAAATTACCATTATTAACACTAGAGTAAAAAATGCTTACAAAATCATTGGAAACCCTGAATTTTATTGTAGTTTTCTTCAATTCTTAGCTCAAATAGTCTGAGAGTAATTCATGTTTGACTATGTACATAGTTTTTCCTATTTTTACTGCTAACCTTTTGAGAAAATTCCAGACTAACATAGCACAAACTACATGTTTTTTTTGATTTGACCAAGACGGAATTGACAAAACTTTATAGATGAAAAAATTGTCGTCTAGAGTTCATCAATACGTTTTCATCCACTTAGCTGAAGCATTTAAGAGGTTCTTTGCCTTCGGAATGCTTCGCAAACAAGGGTTAGGTAAGTATCCAAGATTTAAGAAAAAAGGTAAGTATGATTCTTGGACCATTGATAATTGCGGAAAACCAATAGAATTAAACGGATGGAGTCACAAATTACCTTTTATTGGTATTGTCAAAACTTATGAGCCCTGGCACAGGCAACAACAAAAAAAACACTATTAGTAGACAAAAAGTTGACTGGTATATTAGCTGTAGCTATGAATTTTATGGCAGAACTACATCAAAAAAAACTGATGTAGTTGGTGTATGTTTAGGAGTGAAAACTTTAGCTACATTAAGTGATGGTGAAGTATTGGAAAGTGTGAAATATGATCGCAGATTTGAAACTAAACTGTCTAGAATGCAAGGCCTCACAATAAAGAAATAGGTTTTAATAACTGGAAAAAAGCACGGTTGAAGATACCTAAATTGCATGGAAAATTAGCAAACATCCGTAAAGATGCACTTGATAAATTGACAACATACGCAAGTTTTAAAGCACGGCGCTGTTGTCATTGAAGACTTAAAGGTTAGTGGGATGTTTTGCACAGCGACATGAAAAGCTGATCATAAGCTGGCTAAACCAATTACAGAGCAAAGATTTTGTGAGCTTCGCAGACAACTAGAATACAAGTGCCAATGGTAGGGCTCGGAGTTAGTAGTAGTTGACAGTTTTTTTTCATCATCAAAGACTTATTCAAACTGGGGTCATTTTCAAGATATGCTATTACATCTAAGGGCTTATGACTGCTCAGAGTGTGGTTTATCTATTTTATTGAGATTTAAACGCCAGTATAAATTTGAGAGGTACTATTGAGGAATACTCGTTAATGCTTGTGGATGAGTAACTGCCGACAGCTTCAGTGGAAGCAGGAAGTAAAGATTAAAATATCACTTATTATGATGTTTTATATCAGTTTTATGAAGCAGTAATACCAATTTCCTAAAGTTAGACTACACATAGCTTGATATCTTCGACTTCAAGCTTGATAGATCACTTTTATAAGTGAAGTTTTAAGTTTATGAAATTGGTATAATGTTTCAATAGTTTAAGCTATACAGCAATATCTATGAAAGTTTAATTTTTGTAACGGCAATTTTACCAGAAAGGCAAACATCTACATCTGTGCCAGGAGTGCGATCGCGTTCTTCATATTTTCCTGTATAAGAAAAATCTTCTCCGTCCTTCTGATAAGCTATTGGCAATGGTTGGATAGATGTTTTGCAAAATACTATTTCCGGGTCTGGTGCTTCCGGTTCTAAATAGGGGAAGTTTACATTCCAAAAAGCTCCTTGCTCAATAGGGCGCTTGAGTAAATTTATTAATACGCTTCTGGCTAAACCAGTTACTCTTTCCCAGTTCACAGGCTTTTTCCCTTGACGATATTGAGAAAGGGCAATTCCTGGGATTTTATAAAATGCTGCTTCTCTTACTGCTGCTACTGTTCCAGATACATAAGTATCATAACCCATGTTACCACCTGAGTTAATACCAGAAAGCACCCATTTGACATTTGTATTAACATGTGTTATTGCAATTCGAGTACAATCTGCTGGGGTACCTGCGATCGCATACCTATCTTCAGACAAACGTTGCACATTAATTGGTCGGTTAGTAGTAACTTGATGCCCACAACCAGAGAATTGTCCCTGAGGAGCAACAATAATACTTTTGTCGAAAGACGGTATAGCCGAATCAGCATTATTGATAGCTTCCCAAAGTGCTTTAATACCCGGAGCATTAATTCCATCGTCATTAGTTAGAATAAATGTCATATTTTTTAATAACTTTAACTCAGGTAATATGCTTAACAAAAAAAAGGACATATTTCTGTACTATACAATACATCTATATAGGCATAAAAAACAATATTAATGAAGTAATATTTGTTATCTGAAAACCTGAACTGATAGTAGTTATAAATAATTGTAGAAAAAAAAAGTAACGAGGAAAAAATCAATCTATGTTAAATAAATTATATGAAAAATAATATTGTGTTAAACTATCTATAAAATTAAAAAGCAAGAGTAAAAAGTCAATGTATGTCACTACCTGCAGTTTTACACCCCGATATAGTTGAGTTTCTCCGAAAAGAAATAGGAAGTAATTTGCAAAAGAGAGTATGGGAATGTATTCAAACACTGAAACAGCAAAAATTTAATAGTGGGTTGCGGGTAAAAAAGCTGAAAGGAATAAACAAAAGAGTATGGGAAGCTAGAATTAATAGTGCTAGTCGCTTAATTTTCACCTACGATAAATCACAAAGGCCAGAAACAGGAAAAGCGCAAGTTTATCTAGCAATTCAAGATATTTGTGTAGATCATGATGATGTATCCCGACGTGCTAAAGCTAGGAAAAACAGACCTGATGCTGAATGGTTAGAAACACCAGAATTTGAAGTTATTCTGGAAACGAACAATTTCAAAAACCAGGATAATAATATAGATAAAAATATATTATATTCATCAGTAGAAAAAGCAAATATTGAAGCTATGAAAGCTTTAGACTTAGAAACAAACTCAGATTTAACAGATGATGAATTGTTAGGAAATATTCAGTGGCGAGTATTAGAGTCAGAAACAGAATGGCAAAAAGCAATTATTGAGCAAAATACAGATTTACCTTTAAAGCTGACTCCAGAAGAATATAAATTAGCTAAATTGTCAGGAAATCTATTATTAAGTGGTAGTGCAGGCACAGGAAAAACTACAGTAGCATTATATAGAATGATCCAAAAAAGACAGTATAAAAACTTAGGAAGACGTTTATATATTGCTTATAATGATTTGCTTGTGAATAATGCTGAAGAACAATTTTATAAAATAGTGACTACCAACTGTCAATTAGAACTAGAATCAAAGAAATCAAACAACCAAGTAATTTTTGAGTTTAAAAATATACAGAAGCTATGTTTAGAAATTCTCAAAAAGCATCAAAAAATATATTATTTACAAGATGAGGTAAACTATCAAGTATTTTCAGAAATGTACAGAGCACATCCTGGAAAAAAACAATATCCAACAAATTTAATATGGGAAGAAATTCGAGGTATAATCAAAGGAAAACAGTTAGCCATAACAGAAGATATTTTATCTGAGAAAGAATATGAAAAAATAACGAGAAATCGTGTCATTTCAATGTCTAACAAAAATCGCCGAGAGATATACAAAATAGCAGAATGGTATCAAAAAAAACTTCAAAAAGAAAAACTATATGATGAAATAGATATAGTCAGACAAGTCTTGCAATTGCTAAAAAATAATCCTAGGAAAAAATATGATTTAATTGTTTGTGACGAAGTACAAGATTTGACAGAAATACAATTAGAGTTGTTATTTAATTTAGTTGCTCCCAGCGGAAATTTATTTTTTGCAGGAGACTCTTATCAAATGATTAGTCCCAGTGGTTTTCGTTGGGAAACACTAAAAAATAAATTTTATCCCCACAGACAAGTATATCAACAAACTTTGAAATTTAACTTTCGCAGTGTAGGAAGCCTAGTGAATTTAGCAAATCAACTACTAAAATTACGTTCTCGATACTTAGCAAAATCTGTAAGTAATTATTCAATAAGTAACAGTATTTCTGGTCAATTAGCAAGGCTAATTTCAGCAGATTATCAAACATTAATAGGAATATTAAAAGAAACATCTTTGTATCCTGGTGATGCTATATTAGTCCGAAAAGAATCAGACAAAGAAAAAATTAGAGCCGACTTAAATTCTAGTTTTGTTTTTACAATTGAAGAAATAAAAGGACTAGAATTCGATACAGTTTTCATTGTAGATTTTTTTCAGCCACAAGCAAAACTTTGGAGTAAAGTAATACGAGGTGGGATACTAAAAGAAAAAGAAAAACCACAACTACAACTAGAATTCAACTTACTTTATGTAGGAATTACTCGTGCTAGTCGAATTTTAAATATTTGGGAATCAAGGCCTAGTCAGCTTTGGCAAGAACCAGAATTAAGAGGTTTATTTCAGTCAATAATTCCTGAATTAGTAAGAAGTGATTGTATAGAAACTAGCCCAGAAAGATGGCGTCAGCAAGGAGAATATTATCTTAAGTCTGAGTTTTATCAACAAGCAAAAGAATGCTTTAATAAATCTGGAGATGTGATTTTAGAGAAACAAGCTCAAGGTAAGTTTTTAATTCAAAAACAAGCTTATTATGAAGCAGCAGAAATTTTTGTTGAGTTAACAGAATGGCAAGAAGCAGCACTGTTATTTGAGAAAGTAGGAAAATGGCAAGAAGCAGCAAAATCTTGGGCAAATATAGGAGAATATAAGAAGCAAAAAATTTGTGAAGCTTCTCAGCTAGAAGCAAACTTCAAATGGTCAGAAGCAGCTCAAAAATGGGAAGAAATTCCAGATTTTAGTAATGCTAAACGGTGCTGGATGAAAGTTCCTCAAAAAAAAGCAGAATACCGTGCTATGGAACTTGAAAAAAAGAGGCAATGGTTAAAAGCTGCTATTGAATATGACCGAGCAAAAATACCTCAGAAAGCAGCATTTTGTCGAGCTAGAGAATTTGAAAAGAAAAAACAATGGAAAGAAGCTATGACGCAATATCAAATAGCAGCTATGAGCGAAAAAGTTGAAAAATGTCGCCAGGAAGCAGTAAATGTATTGCACAACCAAGGGTTAATCAAACTACAAAAAAGAGATCATACTGGTGCTATTGAAGATTATAATCAAGCTATTTTCTTAGAAAAGAATAATTATTTATTATATCATAACAGAGCTATTGCAATTGCCCAAATGGGAAACTTAAAAGGAGCTATAGAAAATTTTAAAAAAGCACTAGAACTAGAACCAAAAGACCTACAAACCTATAATAATTTAGGGGCAGCTTATGTAGAACTAGGAGAATTTAATGAAGCCATAGAGCTTTTTTCCCAAGCCCTGAAAGTAGATTCTCAAGATTCTCAAATTTATCAAAACTTAGGAGTAGTCCGTTTTAAGGCAGGAGATAAGCAAGGAGCTATAGCAGATTATAATCAAGCCATAAAACTTAATCCCAACAAACCAGAAGCTTATTATAATAGAGGTATTGCTTATCGTTTTCTTGGGCATAACCAAGATGCAATGAATGACTTTACAAAAGTATTACAACTTCATCCTAGAGTTGTAGATGCTTACACTCAGCGAGGTATTGTCAGGTTTGAGGTTAAAGATATAGAGGGAGCGATCGCTGATTTCAATGATGCTATCAAGCTTAATCCTAAACATCCTGAAGCTATCTACAACAGGGCTATAATTCGTCGTTTGACCAAAGATAATCAGGGTTCACTAGATGATTTAAACAAAGTTATACAGCTCCATCCTAAGTATATAGATGCTTATATCAAACGAAGTATAGTTCGTTTTGATCTTGGAGATCATGAAGGTGCCCTCAAAGACTTAGATTCTGCAGTGCAACTTCAACCCAACAATGCAGAAGCTTATTACCAACGAGCTAATACTAAACGCAGCATGGGAGATATTTTAAGTGCGATCGCTGATTTTGAGAATGCTATACGTTTGAACCCTAAATATCATCAAGCTTATAACGATATGGGTATTGTGAGACTGAGAAGAGGAGATATCTCAGGGGCAATGGAAAACTTTGAAGCAGCTATACAAATTAATCCTAACTATGCTGAAGGTCATAACAACCGTGGTTTTACAAAGTTTAGACGAGGGGATATTCCAGGAGCAATGAAAGACTTTGAAGCAGCTATACAAATTAATCCTAATTACGCTGAAGCATATAATAATCTGGGAAATTCTCGCTTTCAAACAGGAGACTTTCAGGGAGCCATGAGGGACTTTGGTGAAACTTTACGCATTCATCCCAAATATGTTCCAGCCTATAATAATAGGGCTTTAGCACTTTTGAAATTAGGAGATTTTTCTGGAGCAACTACTGATTGCTATCAAGCGCTAAAAATTAATCCTAAGTATGGTTTAGCTTACTATAATTTAGGCTTAATTCATACTGAGATGGGAGATTTAGAGCAAGCTATTTTAGACTATAATGAAGTATTACGAATATATCCGAGAAAAATTGATGCTTATGTTAACCGAGGGTTAATTTATCTGAAGTTAAAAAACTATACCCAAGCGATCAAGGATCAAACTAGTGCTTTGAATATTAATCCTAATTTGCCTCACGTTTATTCTTTTCGTAGCGAAGGATATATTCAGTTAGGAGAATTTAAAGCAGGTATTGATGACTTGCACAAAGCAGCAGAAATTTACCAGCAACAAGGAAAGCTAGAAGAACGGGATAAGATGATGAAGAGAATTGAGAAGATAAAAGAATAGTAGGAGTTATAGTAACTTATACTATTTTTCACAAACTTTTCAACCTGTATCTTCAGCAGAAGAGTAGGGGGATAGTCAACATTATTGATGGAGCAAGTTAGGCAGCTATATCGCCATCTTTATGCAACAAATTTCTATCCTAATACTATTTATACTCTCTCATCACAATTTTATGCAACAAAGCCACTAAAAAAAAGAAAAATTAAGGGGTTTTTTTGTTGTCTAAAATAGTCATAGTCTTGTAGGGACGTTGTGTGCAACGTCCCAGAGTGGGTTATCATTTTTTAATCTAGTTCATTAACCCAAAAACTACTGTAAGTAGTTGATTAAATACAGCATTACCCAAATATGGTGGGGACGTTTATAAATATTCCAACTCAGTTAGAGATTACTTTTAACTTTTGACTTGTGCATAGTACTATGCTATAATTTTTATGATAGCGAGCTCTCTAAAGCAGCTGCTACTACTTTATAATTGTCATCTTTGCTAAGATAATTCAAAGCTGCTTTTGCTTGAGGAACGTCAAATTTCCCTAACCCTTGAGCAGCTCGTAACCGGATATTCCAAGATTCGGCACTGACAAAAGCTAATAGTTTTTGCAAAGCCTCAGTTTCCTTCTTTGTCCCTGCTAACTTACCTAAAGCACTAATGGCAACTTCCTGCACTGTTGTATCTTCATCAGCGATCGCGCACATACACACTTCGTATAGTGCTTCAGGAAATGGCATATCTATCAGAGGTGCCAGAATGCTCCGACGCATCAACCAATTATTGTCTTGGCGAAATTTTTCTACTAAAAAAGGAATTGCTTGGGCTCCAAACTTAGATAGAGAATTTGCTGCTTCCGCTCGCACGTTGTAGTCTGGGTCATTTTGCATCATTTCTAGCAATATTTTAAAACCTTCAGGAGTACGTTTATTCCCTAACCCCATTGCCACAAATGAACGGACTAGAAATTCTGGGTCTTGTTGTCTGGTTTTTAGCAGGGGAACTACAATTTCACTCTCGTAGTTCCTTAACTCAGTCAGTGCTTTCAATCTTTCTTGAGAATCAGAACTTTTCAAGTATACCTGAATTTGTTTAATTTCCATAATAATTTGGGAATTTTGTTTACCTTTCTTTACATATACTAGCAACTAATCCCTAAATCTAGGATGATAAATTGTAGAAAAATACCAAAATTAATGAGAAAATTATTATGTCTGAAACTTTAAAAGCTAATACTTCAGTACCAACAACCCAAGAAAAAGAAATAGAAGAAGTCATCAAAGGACTAGAACAATATCGGGAACGTATTATTAATGAAACCCTAGAACAAGCCAAAAAAGTAAAAATTCCTAAGGCTAAAGCAATGGCCAATTTGGAACAACATCCAGAATTGTCCAAAATTGATCAAGCTCTTAATGAATTGCGTTCTGCCACACAACATCAAATGCGATAACCTACAGCTTAATATTCAAGAACTCTCTGCTGAAGTTCTATATCTTTAAAGTTCAAAACTGTGGTGAGGGAAACCCTGGCTAAAGAATCTTGTATTAATTTTGTAAGGGCAAAATTAGGAGTATCTTAAACAGGACTTATACCATTTATCAAAAACTTTTCAACTTGATATTTGATTAGGGAAATAATACCATTTCACGAAAGTCATGCATTTATGCATTAAGATTTTCTAGGCTCAAAACTTTTATGCTATAGTCATTTCATAAAATTATTTCACATTTGTTGTATATAAATGATAAGCAGTGTAGCCTAAGTTAATAAAATTGGTATTATTTCCTTTACATTAATTATTTAATAACTGAAGTTTTACAAAAAGTTAGCAATAATGCATGATAATTGGTATGATAAACCAACATTAAAAGCTCAAAATAAGTAACTAGGTTTAACAAATTTAGTGAATTTGTGGGACTTGTTAGCCCTGAAAACTAGGAAACTAGATATATAACTGGTGGTTCTCAGCCAACACATAAAGGAAACTTCTGCTTATGACTAACTCTTGTGTCCTTGATGGTGAAATTTCATCCGCACCTCTATCCTACAAAAAGAGAGGCTTATTAACCTCCCAAACCGTTGTGGTGGGAGGTTAGGGAAGAGGTGTTTGTCAAAAGGATTAATCAACCCCTCGTGGTACTTCTCAAACAGCCTCTTAGTTAGAGAATAATTAGATTTTTAAATAATTATTAAACCGCTGTTGCAATTGTATAATACTCAAATCCTGCATCCAATATTCTACCAAAGCGTGACCAAATGCCCAAGCATTAAGGTCTGGTGCAGCAGGATTTTCTAATAATAAAGGCCACAATGCTAACAGATCAAAACTGCCCAAATTTGTATCCTCACTCAATAAGGAAAATAAATCATAAGCCATCTGTAATTTACCAATAACTATAGGCAAATCTTCCACAGGAATTTTTTCTGCTAGCACATAAGCTAAAGCTGGTGAACCTGTTGTTAAAGTAGAAATAAACTGCAATACTGGGCTTTTCAATAAAGCAGTTAATCCTTGAGTAGTAGCCATTTGAAAAGTATAATGGTTAATAATTTGAGCTGCTGCTACAGAACGAGCTTTGCGATCGCACAAAAACTTAGCTAGACGTAGTTGTTTAGCAGGAGCAATAGCTTCTAAGAGTGACAAAGATATGGCATCAACATTCCAACCATTTCTATTATTTTTAATATCCGCCGTTACAACAGGTAAAACTTGACTACAAAAATCTCCCAAAATTTCTGCCCGATATTGAGTCGCCTCCCGAATAGATTTTTCCTTAGCATTTTTGCCCCAGATCCAATCATAAGGTGGTTGCCATTCCCGTATCGGTCGTAAACGGTCGACTTGGGTTATAATTATAATAGTAGGCAAATTAGCAACTTCTCCTTTGAGATCTTGGAGAAAATCTATATCCATTTGCAAGGCAGGGTCAAGAGCAGGGTTAACTAACAACAATAAATCAACAGTTTTAGCATAGTCAAGCACCAATTCTCGCAGGTCGGCACGGTTAACTTGTTCATAACCAGGAGTATCCCAAAGGTTAAGAATTTCTCCCATTTGAGTTTGCCACTGATAATTTTTAATTTCATCCGTGCTTGGCAACACATCGACCTCAGCACGCTCTGCAGCAAATAGAGTATTAATTAAACTACTTTTTCCTGCTCCCGTACGCCCCACCAATAAAATATTAACAGGTTTTTGCTCAACAGTTTCCGTCGGTTGAGCTTGTGCCAGAATTTGTTCGAGAGTTTTAGTTTCTGCTTTCGGGAGAGTCTGAGTAGAAATAGCAGAGTCTAAAAATTCTAACTTACTACCTCCATAAATAGCGATCGCCTGTTGAGACAAATTTCGCAACGCCACTTCCCGCAATATTTGACTCAAATTAGCCAACAATTGCTGATTTGCTCGTTCATTGTAACCGCGACTTGCGACTTTAGCGGCTGCTGCTACAGGGTTAAGTAACCATTGCGCCCAACCCAAAACTTGGAAAAGTTTTCGAGCTGAGGGTTCTAACTTCCGATAAATTTCATATCCCTGATATGCTTGACCAACAGTTATTTGATTCAGGGTAGGGGATAATTTTTGTATCCATCTGTCTATGTCATCAACAGTACCTCGAATTAAACTGTAAGCTTGAGGGATATAAATATTAAGTAGAGGATATTTGACTTCGGGATAGTAAGCATGAGCAACAGCAGCCACCACTTCTTGACAACGTTGCCAGAATATTTGCCAGTCTTCCCAGAATGGAGGGTCGTTACGGCATGATTTGATAATTTCTTGGAGAGTGATCTCTAGTTGTTTAGTGGCTTCGTTTTCTAAAGGTTGGTTTCTCGTGTTGTCTATGGCGGGAATTTCTTTGTTAACTTCTGCTATTACTTCTTCCATTTGTGCAACTGTAGGTCGAGTCCATTTGACTAGCAACCTACGCCAGCCGACAAAAATAAGGATGAATATTCCCCAGACCCAGTTAATACCCCAATTATTTATTTGTCTGCCAGCGGATATCATTAGGAAGGCTACTACAGCAAGAGGGGGAATAGCGAGTATTGCTAAGTGCCACTTTTTTAATTTTACCATAGTGAGATGTATTAAGTTTGTATATTAGACATCTCTAGGAAAGGTTTTCAAGCCCTTACGCTGACGTAACAAAACCAGCATTTTTGTAGATGTCTATTGAAAAGTTTAGCTTAAATTTTTCTCTAAAGTTAGTAGTGGCGTAACACGCCTAAAATGTTTTAAGAGTAAGGCTGTTTCCCCAGACTCTCAAGTGCTTACAAGCAAGGTTTTAGGTAGATACAATGGTACTTTTAGAGAATAAGCTGAATAATACATTAATTAAAATAAAAAAATAAAACTTATTTATTTTCTAAGTTTAGTGGACCTTTTGCTTGTACTACACTCTCCCTCAGAGCGCTACCTTTGGGTCGCTCTATATCCCTCCACCAGGAGGCACTCCTTCTAAAAGTTGTACCAGTAGAGCTTGCTGCTGTTCCGGGAGCAAAGGTTTTGCTCCCTGGTTCTGGTGACGACCATCTGCATTCGCTGCTGGTCTTCCTTTGTAAAACCGTTGAGCTTTTGCGGAACCGATGGGCAGCTATATCGCCTCTTACCATTGCAAGCTCAACCCAGTCACTGTAGCTACTTCTTAACTCTTGGAACCGCCAATAGCCAGACAATGTCCCACTGAGTTGGTTTGGAGATAGACTAAGGTAGTTTGATTTCGTTTTTTTCCTAAAGTCTAGCTGCAGAAATATGCTCTTTGAGACTCAAACGCTTTCCCATTGCTTTAATGTCTGCTTATTCTTAGTTACATATACATATACTATATAACCTCATTCTAGATCACGAATAAATTTAAAGTTATGCCTAGAGCATTTGTTTTGAATATTTTTAGTTTGCAGGTTTAATAATATGGCTACTTTTTCTGTAGATAAAATCCAGTTGTGTTCGCGCTATTCATTTTAGCTTACCTAGTGCTACCTTTTTGATACCCTTTAGATATACCTTAGCTATATTTTAAAGCATGAAAGTTGTAACAACCATCTTAATTTATCTTTAATTATACCATTGAATAGGCTGTAAATTTGGATTTACTCATATTTACTTGCTCGAGTAGCTTTGTACCTTAATGTGGTTTTCATAATTTTTTGCAACCAAGTCAACGTAACTAAATAACACAGGCACTACTACTAACGTTAATAACGTTGACACAGTTAAACCACCAATGACAGCGATCGCCATGGGACTTCTGACTGGACCTCCTGCTCCTAATTCTAGGGCAATAGGTAACATTCCGGCCATGGTTGAAAATGTAGTCATTAAAATTGGCCGCAAGCGAGAAATACCAGCTTCTCGGACTGCATGGAACCGAGCCATTCCTTTTTCTTCATTGGCTAAGGAACAGTCTACTAACAAAATCGCATTTTTTGTCACCAAACCCATCAACAGTACAATTCCAATTAAAGCAAACAAACCTAACTCTTTCTGGAAAATTAGCAACCCTAACAATGCACCACCAATTGATAAAGGTAATGCTACCAAAATTACTATAGGATAAAGAAAGTTATTGTATAGTAACACTAAAATTGCATAAATACACAATACTGATAAACCTAAAGCACTTGCAAAACCATTAAACACATCCATCATAAGTTTTGCACTACCATCAGATTGTTCACTGATATCAAGAGGTAGTGGATTTATTGCTGGTAATGATTTAACCTCTGTTAGTGCATCTCCCAGAGAAATACCCTGTAAATTTGCCCCAAAGGAAACTTGACGATAACGGTTAAAACGTTTTATTTGCGCAGGTCCACTACCGACACTAATCTCAGCTACTGCAGATAATGGTACCAACCTACCATTTTTACTGGGAATGCGTAAATTTTTAATTACATCTAAGTCATTTCTAAATTCCTCTGCCAATTGTACCCGAATTGGAATTTGACGATCTGCCAGATCAAACTTAGCTAAATTTTTCTCATTATCTCCGATAGTAGCTAATGATGCGGTACGAGCGATCGCCTGTACTGAAACTCCTAAATCTCCTGCTCTGGCAGGTAATGGTTGGATCAAAATTTCTGGTTTCACTAAACTAGCACTAGAAGTCACATCCACCAACCCCGGAACCTCTCGCATTTGTCGTTCTAAAGCATCAGATGTCTGTTGTAAAGTAACTGCATTGTCGCTGTTCAGAACAATGGTTAAATCCTTACCCGTACCCCCAGCACCCATACTAACAAAATTAATTCGTGCTCCTGGAATATTCTGAAATAATGGTCGTGCCTGTTTTTCAAATTCTTTTTGAGAAAAATTTCTTTCTTTTCTGGGTAAGATCGTAACGTATAATCTACTTTTGTTCACAAATTCGCTACCCACATTAGCAAATACGCTAGTGACAACTTGATTTTCTTGTAACAGTTGCATTATTTGTTGTGTGGCTTGTTCTGTTTCTGCTAAAGTTGAACCAGGAGACAATTCTAGGGAAACTATACTCACTCCCCGATCCTCAGCACCAGTTAATCCTTTCGGAAGTAGTGGAATCAGTTGCAAACTACTAATAAAAAAGATAACTGCAATAGCTAAGGTGATAATTTTATGGCGTAATGCCCAATTTAGTAACTGACTGTAAGGGCGAAATTTTCTTTGTTTGTAATTGTGTTCTGGAAAACCAGGAGATGTTTTTAGCCGTCTATGTTTCAATAACCGCGCACCCAACATTGGTGTCATTGTAGTCGCAACTAATGTAGAAAACATGGTGGCAACTGCTACAGTAATGCCGAATGGTTTGAAAAACTTACCTGGTATCCCACCCATAAACGCTACAGGTAAAAAGACTGCAACTATTGTAGCAGTTGTTGCAACTACTGCCAAACCAATTTCTGCTGACCCATCCAAAGCTGCTTGGAACGGATTTTTTCCCTTGTTAATATGTTGTTCGATATTCTCGATCATACAAATAGCATCATCTACTAAGTTACCCATTGCCAATGCTAGTGCTAATAGAGTCATCCCATCTAGAGTGTAATTGAGAGCTCTCATTACCAAAAAAGTAGGGAGTATTGATAATGGTAATGCTACTGCTGTCACTATAGTTGGTCGCCAGTCTCGTAAAAATATACCAACAATTATGACAGTGAGTATGGAACCAATAACTAAAGCGTCTATTGATGCTTGATATGATTGTTCAATATCTGTTGCCAGAGTAAAAATGAGTTGTAAATCTACATCTTCTGGCAATGTTTTTTCAAGTTTGGCAACTGTTTTCCGTACATTTTTTTCTACAGTAACTAAGGTACTGCCTGTACTGCGAACTACCCCGAAAGCTACAACTGGTTTACCAATATTATTTCTGACTAAGTTTTGTTCAGAACCTAAAGCTTTACCCTCACTATTTTTTTCTAATAACCAAGCTGTTTGTCTAGTTTCCTCAAAACCATCAATGACTTTTCCTACACTGGAAAGGGGAACGGCACCACCCGAAGGCAGAATAATTTGATATTCTTTCAATGCCTCTACTGTCTCAGCACTCCCTAAAGTCCGAATATTTTTTTCTGTACCTCCTGTTTGAGAACGTCCTCCTGGTATGTTAGCATTCAAAGCACGAATTTGATCGTTAACTTGAGTAGCAGTAATACCCAGACTTTCTAGTCTTTGGGGACTTAGTTCTATGAGTATTTCGCGGTCAGCTCCCCCAATACGGTTAATTTGAGAAACACCAGGAACATTGAGAATAGCTCGACTAATTTCTTTGTCAACCAATTCGCTTAACTCTTCTACAGACCGTTTGTCAGAAGCGACAGCATAAGTCATTATTGGTCCGTCTCCACCTATTTCTATTCTTGTAATAATGGGGTCATTAACATCTGGGGGTAAATCTTGGCGAATTTTATCTATGGCATTGCGAACATCGTTAGTAGCGCGATCACTATCTACTCCTAAGTCAAAACTAATAACAGTTGTAGATAGTCCATCGGTTACGGTTGATTTTAGTTGCTCAATATCTCCTAAACCTGCCACAGCATCTTCAACTTTTTTTGTGACTTGTGTTTCTAATTCTGTCGGACCTGCTCCTTGTTGAGTTACTGTTACTGATACTAGGGGAATATCAATATTGGGTAAGTTGTCTATTCCTAATTGAAAAAATGACATTAGCCCTACTACTGTTAAAACCAAAAACATGACCAAAGTAGGAACTGGTTTTTTGATAGACCAAGCTGATAGATGAAATGACATAGTTAATTCAAAATATAAAATTTTAGCTGACTTTTAAGTATTGTGATGTTATTTGATATCTAAATCATGAACGGAGTTAATTGAGTATTGATTACTATGCAACTATTGGAATTATGACGATATTTTTATTTCACAATTATTAGAGGTTAATTTTACTCAATAACTTTAACTATATCTCCATCTTTCAAATAACCTGCACCTGCTAATACTACTTTATTACCTAAATCTAAACCCTTTTTTACTTCAATTTCAGCATTAGCTAAATCACTATTTTTACCTAAAATTTTTCCTACTTCTACAGGCATAGCTTTAACTTTATTATTACTTTGCAAAACATAAACAATAGACTGCCCATCTGTTTGAGGTAATACTGCTTTTGCTGGAATTTTTAATCCTTGATTTGTAGCAGTTGTAATTTTTGCCCGCAAAAACATTCCTGGTCGTAATAAATCACTATTAGGTAGGTCTATTTTGACAGTAGCTTCGCGAGTTTGTTCATTAACTAATGGTGCTATTTGTCTCACTATTCCTGAAATTTTTATCCTACTATCAGCATCAGAACTAATATTAACTTTTGTGCCAATTTTAACTTGTGGTAACTGAGTTTCTGGTACTTCTAATTGTAATTCTAATTGATTATCTTTAATAATTGAAAATAATTTTTTACTACTAGAACTCACATCACCAACACGAGCTATCCGTTCTGCTAATATACCATTTGCTGGAGCTTTCACTAAAGTCTGTGAGAGCTGAGTTTGTTTTTCTTCTAGGCGAGCTTCGTCACTGCTAACACTTGACATAGCACTATTAATATTGGATAATGCACTATTAACTTCTGCTTGAGCGCTACTAATATTAGCTTTAGCACTATTAACTTTAGCCTCTGCACTCCGTAGTTGAGCTATTGTACTACTGAGACTTGCTTGTGCACTTTCTACCCTAGCTTCTGCACTCCTAACATTTGATCCAGCAATGTCAACCTTAGCTTGAGCACTATCAATATTCGCTTCAGCAATGTCAACCTTAGCTTGAGCACTATCAATATTCGCTTCAGCAATGTCAACCTTAGCTTGAGCACTATTAATATTAGCTTTAGCAACTCGAACCCCTTCCCTAGCTGTTTTCGTAGCCGTGCTACGAGTTTCTAATTCTTGAGAACTAATAACACCCTCCCCTCTCAGAGTTTGATATCGCTCAAAATCTCTCAGGGTTTGTTCTTCGTTAGCTTGAGCTTCTGATAACCTAGCTTCAGTTTGCGCTACAAACGCCAGGGTGTCATCCCGACTTGCTTGGGTTTGTCTAAGAGCGGCAAAAGCATCATCCCGACTTGCTTGAGTTTGTTTGAGAGCGGCAAAAGCATCATCCCGACTTGCTTGAGCTTGTTTGAGAGCAGCGATCGCCTCATCTTTACCTGCTTGAGCCTGAGTAATAGTAGCTTTGACACCATCACGTTCTGCTCTTGCTTGTTCCCAAGCAGCAATAGCTTGCTCCACACCTACTTTCGTCTTACTGTGAACAGCCCTTCTTTGCTCTACTTGACTGCGAGCTGATGCTACTTGAGATTTAGCTTGGTTAATTTTCGATTTCAAAACGGAGTCATCTAAAATTGCCATTACCTGACCTTGAGTAACTGTTTCCCCTTCCTCTACCAAGACTTGTTGAATTTGTAACCCACTCACCTGGGGTAACACTGGTAATAGATCGAAGGCAACAACGCTACCTGTAGCATTAAGGGTGCGTTCTACCCTTGCTAATTCTACTCTTGCCACTGTCACGCTCATAGTGGGGGCCAAATTAGTCTCTATTGCACCTTTAATGGCTTGGGTAGAAGTGGTATTAGCTTCAGTCTTTTGCTTTTGTCTAGAAACTTGCATACTCACTAAACTAGCAATTACACCAATGCCAATACCAATAATTAGTCCTTGCCATTTCCCTCTATTTTCTGAAGTAATGACTTTTCCAGTTCGATAATTTATAGCCATAAAATAAAATTAGTTTTTAGTTTTTATTTTTTAATATAATTTTCTATGATTATATTTACCCTCTCACATTTTACCCCTGATAATTAAAAATTATTAAAAATTATTAAAAATTATTAAGCTTGTCAGAAATAATCGTACAAAACATATAGATACAATTATATTATTGATTAAATATAATTATAAAAACTCAGGTTAAGAAAAAATTAAGCGTTGGTAAATCAAATGATGAAACCTAAATTAGGCAAAATTAAAAATTATTGTCAGTAGGACTTACGAAGAATGACTATATCCAGTAGAGAGAGCAGATATTTAACCCCTACAGATAGCTTGTTTTCTAGGAGTTGGCATAACTCCTGTATGGATAGTAGATATTTAAGAACATCCCCAGCAAGCAGTTGATAACTAGACATCTCCAGAAAAGGTTCTCAAACCATTGCTTACTTCACCCCTACTTTAGTCTGACTGTAAGTAGATATTCTCTACTATGCTTGAGTGTAAGCTAATTCTACTTGAGATGGCGTTTAGCATAATTGGCTACACTTCTATCCCTTTTCAAACAGCTTCTAAACAAAGATGGTTAATTGTTGAAAGTGCAGAGGAAAAAAAAGCGATATCGAGAAGAGTTGAATCGAAAATTAAACAAAAAAAAAAGACACCATTAAACCTAGTATAAGAATAATAAAAAGCTGGATTTAATACAGTTAATCCAGCTCAAAATTATTTTCAATTTATCAAGAAAAAACTTAACTTTTAGAGTGTGTAATTGAGATAAATTAGGGGAAAAATACAAACTGCATAATATAAATAAGCAGCTTGATCATTCATTTTTACGCCCTAAATACGAATAAATTTTTCTAGGCCAGATAAATCTTTGAGACGAGCCACTTCTTTTAAAGCAAACTCTGCATTCTCTGGTAGATTGTTCTTCAACGCCAAACGGTTCTTTTTATCAATAAGATTTTTGCCTCCAGAATTGATATCAATCCTGATATAAACGTCTCGTTGACTATTAGGTAAAATCTCTTTTTCTTTGGCGATTTTTAAGTATTCTTGCTCATTTGAATCAGCTACTTTACATGTTGTACATAAGAAGTATGCAGTATTGTCTATGAGGTATTTTACACTATTAACACTTAATAAACTAGAGTTGGTTTCTAGAGTGCTGGCTATCCTCGCTGGAACAACAAGACACAACGAAGCGGGAATTGGAGGAGGAGAAGGCTGCTCTTTTCTTTCTTGAGAAATAACTTTCTTTCTTTCTGATTTTTTTCGTTCTTTATCAAGATAATCCCGACAAGCAAGAAATCCAACTAATGTACAAGCCCCTATAATAATCAACCTAATTTCTATCATTTTATCATCTCCTGCTTGTATTTTTTTTGATGTTGTTTTTTCTCTGTATTCCCAAACATTACCTATCTTTTGTAAAATATTTTGATCCTTATTATCTAGATAATATTTTTCTAGCCTTCCTATTAAAAACTGCTTAGCTTTTTTGACGTCATCTTTTTTATCAGCATTGGCATTTATATCTAGACTTTTACATATGTCTTGAGTATTTTTTGGGGTTTGTGATTTTTCTTCTCCATGTATTATCTGAATTGCTCTATATAGTAAACCTCGTTCTTGCTTTTCTAAGTGTGGATATACTTCCTCCACAACTCGTTCATAATAATAATCATTGTCATATACGTTATTTGTCACGATCATTTAAGACCCTTTGCTTAAGATTTTTGCCAAGCTAGAAAATTCATCCGTGAGTTGTTGAGCCTTCTTTCCCATAGGTTCCCAGATATTTTTTTCTTTTTCATAATCTATAGTGACTTCTTTGCGAGCTTGATCGAGCCTTGACTGATAAGCATTAATAATACCGCTTTGAACCTCGCTTACCTTTTTATTAAGACTTTCAATTTGTTCTAGTAACCAATGTGCTATTTGCTTAACAATTTCTCCTTCTGCTTGTTGAGATTGAATTAGCCAACCATCTAGCAAATTTTCCACGCTAGGTATCTCAGCATTATCGCTAGAGCGTTTTCGATACTCGATTTCATAAAACGTTGATGTCCCCAACCATAACTTCCACCAAACCCTTTTCTGAACCTTTGTTTGTACACGCTCTTCCCAAGTTCCTTCTGTAATAGGAAATCCTGCTTTAAACTTAAAGGTAAATTTAAGCGGTCGATCAGCTGTCACCCTACTAATTTGAGAATCTGGAAACTTAATAGCCATATTTGGTGCGATATCATTTGAACCTTTTTCAATATAAGACAAGTGACAACTAAAAAGCTCTACAACCGCTTGATAAATCCTGTTTAATTCTTGGTGTGAAATCTGGTTTGCTACATCCTCAAGCACAAGATTCAAATGAGTAGCTAATAAATTTAATTCTGTGTTCAATTGTCCAAGTTCCTCTTTTTCACTCTTAGTTTTTGCCTCCATATTTTTACCTTCTTTGGCGACAGAAGCGGTATAGCCTAAACCCACAAGTCTCTTTAAGTTTGCTTCCAGTAAATTTACATAATTGTAATTGGCTTTTTTGAGTTCTGTACTCTCTATATCTACTTTTCCTGTTTCCAAAGACTCTCCAACTGCTTCCAAAACTTTGGAGATTCCTTGTGCCAGTTCTCTGCGCCATCCAAAGAGTGGGAATAACTTTTCTCCCAGGGAGTCATAGGGTTTAGCATCCATAAGTTTTATGACTGTGTTTTCTAAATACACAACAGGATCATCTTCAGACTGTTGTTTGAAAACCTGTTGAATTTTTTTACCTACTTCTTCGAAAGGTTCTCTTAAGTTGCTTGAATGAATGTCAAGGAAATGTTCAATGGATTTTCTAATGCGTTCTATCTCTTTACACTCTTGTTGATAACGATCCTCTGAACTATTAAGAATAGCCGTTGTTGTTTGTTTTGCCCACTCTACTACAGCGTTTCCCGCAGCAACATTAAAACGTTCTATTGCTTGTGGTATCACCAGTTGCGGAAAATGTTCAGTGATATGATTCTTCAAGTTGTAAAAAAAAACACCTGCATAAGACTTTTGCCACAATTCCTCTGCAACTTTGTTACGCTCAGGCTTAGACCATTTTTCTACATTGCCCACCAAATTATCTAATATATCTTCAACAATTCCATAAAACTGTTTTTTTACCTTCTTACAAGCTTTAATGTAGTCATTATTTTTATTTTGTATCTCAAGAGCCAGAAGAGCAGGCAATGTGCTAAGTTTGACAACCTGTAAATTCTCAATTTCTTCTGTATATTCTTTCAGTCGGTCACTCAACTCAGTTTTTATGCTCTTGATAGTCTTGTCAATGAAACGTTTTTCTGATCTCTCCCAATTGTTATCGGCCCTGAAAACATCAATTTTATTTAGAACGAAAAGCATCCGTGCCGGAGAACCTCCTAAGTCTTTAACTTGTGTAACGACTTCCTGTAATAAACTCCTAACTTTTTGTTTATCTGTTTCCGCACTGTTGTATGTGACGAGACATAAAGCTTCACGGCACTGTCGAATGACACTGGTATTTCCTTCATCACCTACATAAGCTAAACCAGGCAGATCCATTATCCGTACCTTAGTGCCTCTAGGAAGTTCCAGATCAGATCGTTTTAAAAATTTGAAGGGGTAGCTAATTGCAGACTGTGGACAAGCTAAGTTTGGGTTTTCCTCTCTTTGATCAATGTAATTTATCATTACCTCTTCTAAGCGTTGATAAATTTCTTCTTCACTAATACCTTGTCATTCTCCACACTCCCAGGTAGCTTCAGGTGTTTCATCAATTACTAAAGATATTTTATCGCTATATTCAATAGTAACTACTCCAGCACTCATTTCGCTTACTGCCATAGGAACAATTTCAGCTTCACATAACAAATTCACAAGTGTGCTTTTACCACTACTAGTAGTTCCTGTCGTTGCAATAGTCAGTGTTGGACTACGAAGCTCACCAAGTAGTTTTTCTAGTGCTTTCTCTAAATTATTAGAGAGTTCCTTCATCTCAGGCTGATATGTCTCAGGCAAATGCTGAGATATTTCTATATAGAAGTTATGCCAAGACTTAACTAGGAGTTGTGCTTTAAATTCAACATCTTGAAATATTTCGTTTACAGCACTACTCATTTTAATTTTGTTTTTATAGGGGTTATCGAACATTGCTGATAGAATCAACAAAGTATTCAATACTATTCATATTTGAGGTAAAACTAGCATTAGTTTAACTCCTATTTATAGGATAAACCTAGCATTGTTTTCATGCTCAGTTTCCACCTAAGTCCTAGGAAAGAAAAAGCTGAATACTAATTAATCAGTCTCCGATAGTATTTGTAAACGAACAGTTTGATTATTAAGGTCATTTAAGCTCAGTTCAATTACATTACTTGAAAGCTTATCAAGACACCCTAATAAATGTCGTAAATGAGGTGTACTAGCACCAGTATCCACAAATAATCGTTCTGATAAATTACCTAAACGCCTCCAGCTACTATAAAGTTTGGCCATTGTTGTTTCTAATTGGGCAGATTGTTTGACCAGGTCAGCAACTATATTGAGACACTCTAATCTTAAAGCTTCTTCTAATACCATTTCCATATCTAATGATGATTCGTTCAATGCTTGAACCTTGGCCGCAGCATCAAGATATTTTGATAAGTTACGAGCATCTGAGGTTAGTTGCTTGATAGTATCTAATTCTGGACTTTGTACTATTTCCTCTTGAATTGCATTTAAATGGGAATCTGGTAATTTTTCCATTTCCCGGACTAGGGGAGCTAAATAACGTGGTGGCATAGAACCAGAAGTAGCCTTGGATCTAATTTCCTCTGGAAGCAAATCCGAACTAACGGCCGTCCATTCGTCTGCTAGTTGCTTAACTTCTCGTCTAGTAATTCGATCCCCTTTTTTCGCTGCATCTGTAACCATTTGTTGGACTTCTGTGGAAGATTTAGCTGTTTCCACAAAAGCCCTTTTGCTAAAATTATTAATTGAGTCGGGGTCTAAATGTCCTTTATCCATTAAAGTATCGGCACTATTGGCCAATTCTATTAAGGCATAAGCTTGGCTTTTACCAATTTCTCTTTCTTTAAGCCAATTTAGAAATCCGCTACCCCGGCCATCGCCCCCTTTTTTTTCTCGGTCTCTAATAATTCTCAGGATACGGCCTCGCCAAATTTCGGTCTGGAGATCAAAGCGATCGCAAACTTTCCAGGCTATATCTACTACATTTTCAAACTCAGAGTCAGGAATTTCTTCATCTTCTGGGTCTGGTAGGTCTAAATTGAGTTCGGGAAAATTATTTAAAGCTTCGGCAAGAGCTTCGGGGAATTGGGGAACTTCAGATATCATAACAGAATATTATTATTGCTCAATAGTGCCGAAATATTATTGCATTATTAACTAAATAATATCAATCTCAATTAGAGTAGGGAGCTCAGAAAAAGATTTAGCCAATCAGGAAATAATAGTATAAAACCTATTGAGATATCTTTTTCTAATCATTAGCCTAACAGTTTCTTGGTTTAATCATTATTCCCATAACACAGTTATCACTTGGCCATGATTGAACCCCAAAATTCCTCAATTTCATGTATGTACATTTTTGTCAACTACCTCAAATGAACAAATATTATTTTGATCATCTTAATATCTGATGCCCTTAACATATTTTTTTAAAATTGTCACTAGTTACTTAATTTTTTTTAACAAAAGACGATAAAGTATTTTTTGTGCCTTGTAAATATAAACATTGCAGACTACAAACCCTCCAAACAATAACCAAGTTGTGACAGCTTACTTCAGCGGTCAGTACTGATAACTAATAACTAAAAAAAAGGAACAAAAAAAATGCCCATGCTAGCCTTTAAATCTTTCCTGTGCCGACTCAAAAGCCTCCTGCATTACTCCCTGAATTTTTTGTGGATCTGGCTTTTTTCCTCCCATCAAATCTCCAAAATAAACACAAGCACTTTCACCTAAAGCCCAAGTATAAGCGGCTACCCAAGAAGCAGCGATCGCGCTCCCCAACCCAGGCACAAATTTAATCAACTCTCGCCCCACTGCTTGAGCTAAAAAACCGCCACCAATAGCACTAACAACCCCTCCAGCTTGTGATGGAGAAATTGTTTGCCCATACAAATTTCCCAATAAACCCACCATCGACACTTGCAACGCTGTCAATACTGGCATAGTTGCAAAAGGCAAAGGTACTGCTGCTGCCGTAGCTGCCATAATAGTAAATGACAAAATGTAACGCCTCGCAACATCTCGGTAAATATTCCCCAGTTGTTTACTTGTTTGCTCATCTAATAATTGATGAATTGTTCGTGCTTCTGCTTCTGGGAGTAATTGTGCTAAATTATCTCTAAAGGCTTCTAAACCATAAAACACCGGGTTATACCCATCCTCTTCCAAAGTAAAGTCGAGCAATACAGAACTATTATACAACTCGGCAAAATCTTCTTTAATAGTAGCAAAAGCGCGCTGGAGCTCCTCATATTCTGGAGGATATTCGGGATGGTCCTCAGTGGAGTGAGGGTAAACTTCGTGCAGACAAGTCACAGCTAACAAACAAGGAATATTTGGATATTCCTGTCGCAACTGTTGTGCTACCTGTCGTAAAGTATCCGTAGCAAAATCATTAATTTTTACAGTCAAAATCAAGATTCTGGCGCGGTTGCTTTCCTGCTGCAACTCTGCCAAAAGCTCGTGAATAATAATAGGAGTTTCCTGTTTCACATCTCCTAACCCCACAGTATCAGTAAAAATCAACAATGGCAAATCATCAGAAGGATAAGCATAACGTTGTGTGTGTTGAGTCTGGGGGCGAAAACCTTGACCGATTATTTCTTTTGAAACCCCTGTCAAACCGCGTACTATGGAACTTTTACCTGTTTGGGGTTTACCAATTAAAATAGCCTCAGTGGTAGGAAGTTCGGCGCGTACCTTAACTAATATCTTTGCAACTTCAGCTTCATCCACAGTAAACCATTGCATTATTGTTTGCCTTGCCTTACCAATGGGGAGAAGTTTCATGAAACGTTTGTTGGTATCATTCCAAATTCCACTGACATGACTTTGCCAAGAGTCTATTTTTGATTTTGTTTTTACATCCTGAGTAGTTTGGGTAGACTGTTCAGAATTAGCTGCCGGGGAGTTAATATCATTTGTTTCAGTCATTTCAGTTATCATTTATTGTTAAAGCTTGTAGCAGAGCTTTAGTGCCAAGATAGATATTGCTTAAGCTTTACTACAAAGAAAAACTTTTTTTACAACTTAATTATCCCGATATTATATTATATCGTTTCCCGTTAAATAGTTATTATGTTAAGCTTGACATCAGGAATTTAATTCCTTTGATAGGATTTTGTGCTTAAATTTGTTTTTAATTTTTTTTTACATTTTCGGCTTTATTGAGTGGATTTTTAATTGGTAGCTTCCGGGAATTAATATTATTTATTTCAGTCATTTCTTATTATTAAACTCATACTACAAACTTTAAGAATAAGATAGATATTGCTTAAGCATTATTACAAAGAAAAACTTTTTTATAACTTATTATCCTGATATTAGAATTGTTGGGAACTGAGGACAAAAAGGCTCAAACTAATATCAGATAAAAGTTGATAGTATTTTTCAAACTTAAAACACTAAAAACCTGATTAAGTAAGATTTAGAGCATTTTCAATTTTCCCAGAGCCAACAAATCTATTAGTTTCAGAGATTACTTTGAACCTTTGACGAACCCGTAGCCCTATTATGAACCAGCGCGTAACTTATCTAATACACTACGGTCTTGCAAAGTCGAAGTATCCCCTGTAATTTCCTGACCTGCTGCCAGAGAACGTAACAACCGTCGCATAATTTTACCAGAGCGAGTCTTTGGTAAATCATCAGTAAACCGAATCTCTCCAGGACGAGCGATCGCTCCTATTTCCTTGACAACGTGCTGCTTCAACTCCTTCTCCAAATTTTCATCAGGTTCCCGTCCCCCTTCCAAACTCACAAAAGCTACAATATCTTCACCCTTAACCTCATCAGGTTTACCAACAACTGCAGCCTCTGCCACAGCAGGGTGAGACACCAACGCCGACTCAACTTCCATAGTACCCAGGCGATGACCTGCTACATTAATCACATCATCAACACGACCCATCACCCAAAAATAACCATCCTCGTCTTTATGAGCACCATCACCAGCAAAATAAATATATTCTCCATTTTTCGGGCGTAGGTATTCCCAATAAGTGCGACGAAAACGATCAGGATCACCATAGACAGTCCGCATCATTCCCGGCCAAGGATGTTTAACGACTAAATAACCACCATTATTACCATCAACAGATTCTCCCTCCTCATTCACAATATCAGCAATTATACCAGGAAAAGGGAAAGTTGCCGAACCAGGTTTAGTCGGAGTAGCACCAGGTAGGGGGGTAATCATAAATCCACCAGTTTCAGTTTGCCACCAAGTATCAACTATTGGGCATTTACTGTCACCAATAACACGATGATACCATATCCAAGCTTCTGGGTTAATGGGTTCTCCTACTGTTCCCAATAAACGTAGAGAAGTTAGATTTCTAGAGTTAGGGTGTTGTTCTCCCATTTTCATTAATGCTCTAATTGCAGTGGGGGCGGTGTAGAAGATGGTGACGCCATATTTTTCGACTACATCCCAGAGACAACCGGGATTAGATGCCCGTGGTGCCCCTTCATACATAAGGGTAGTGGCACCGTTAGAGAGGGGACCGTAGACAATATAACTATGGCCTGTAATCCATCCTACATCAGCAGTACACCAATATACATCTGTGTCTTGTAAGTCAAATGCCCATTTATTAGTAACGTGAGTATAAAGGTTATAACCACCTGTGGTGTGTACTACTCCTTTGGGTGTACCTGTTGTGCCACTTGTGTAAAGGATAAATAGCATATCTTCACTATCCATTGGTTCCGCTGGGCATTCCCCGGAAGCACTTTTTTGAAGGTCGTGCCACCAATGGTCGCGCCCTGGTTCCATCTGAATTTTTTGGGCAGTACGTTTGACAACTAGAACATTTTCTACACTAGGGGCACCTGCCATGAGTGCTTTGTCGACTTGTTCTTTGAGAGGAACAATGGCATCTTTGCGCCAACCTCCATCGGCAGTGACGACTAATTTTGCTTCAGCATCAACAAGGCGGTTTTTGAGGGCATCAGCACTGAATCCACCAAAGACGACAGTATGGGGGGCGCCAATTCTTGCACAAGCTAACATGGCGATCGCTGCTTCAGGAATCATGGGCATGTAGATACCGACGCGATCGCCTTTTTTTACTCCTAATTGCTTAAAGACATTTGCCATTTGACATACTTCTCGATGCAGTTGAGCATAGGTTATAGTGCGAGAGTCTCCTGGTTCTCCTTCCCATATTAGGGCTGCTTTGTTCCTTCGCCAGGTAGTAAGGTGACGATCTAGACAGTTATAAGAGATATTAATTTTGCCATTAATAAACCATTTTGCAAAGGGTGGTTGCCACTCAAGAACTTTGTCCCATTTTTGGAACCAGTCTAATTCTGTTTCAGCTAATTCTGCCCAAAATTCTTCTGGGTTACTTTTAGCTTTTTCGTAGAGTTCCTTGTATTGCTCTATACCTTTAATTTGGGCCGTTTGGACAAATTTTTCTGGTGGTTGGAAAAGACGTTTTTCTTGTAAGATTGATTCAATAGTTAATTCTGACATTGCTTTTCTGTATTTATAGTTACTGCTAATAATTATTGTGAACCTAGAATGAACATAAGAATCTTTATTTTTTTTAAGCCGCCTTAAGATTTATATGTGCAATCTTATTGTAGTTGTATTGAAGGTTCTATACCACTTAAAATGAAATTAGTCAATAGATGATCATGTATTATTACTACAGATGTCTTTAAAGACAATATTTTGATCTTTTATAGTTTGTTAATATCCTTAACATTAAGAATCAACCGCTACAATATAAGTTATAATATAAGAGTTTTTAAAGATTCTTATAATGGGTCTGATGTAGGAGGGTGATTGCAAGCAAGAGAAATCGAGCCTAAGCTAAAACAACTTAGCCGTCTTGCCTGGTCAACCGAACCTGCTTTAGCCCAGAGGTTAGATGAAGTCAGGCGTTGGATTAAAGATATAAGACCAGGCTCACTAACTCAAAAGAGGCTTTTAGTAGGGTTTTTATTAGAATTAATTAAGGATGGAGAATTTTGGTTAAAATTACAATCTTTAACAAATGAAGAAAGACAAATATTTTTGCAGCACCTTCCATCTCCAATTACATACTGGTATGAAAGTCTTTTTCCAAAATGGTTTAATAAAAATGACCATAAATTCTATATATGGAAACAAAAGTTAAGATCAGGAGAGTTTAATCAAAAAGATGCTCAATTAATAGAGTCTATCGCCCGTCAAATTAAAAGTCGTGATGGTTTTGTTGTACATCGTTATATTGCAGATTTGTCGATGGCAACAGATGTAATTGTAAGTAGTAACACAGGTAAACCTCTTTGTGTACAACTCACTACTATATCAGGTGAATTTTGTAATTATAAATATAAAGAATGGAAAGATACATTGCAACAATGGAAAATTAGACGGGGTATTTTTGTTAGTTATAACCCAAGTCAAGATAGATCTGTTATTCAATTAGTAAATCTCATTCTGCATAACAGCAAACATTTAAAGGAGGCTAAATACATTAAGTTTTGTTTTAGATAGGAATTGATCTATTCCTATTGAGTTTTGCTTCATTTTGGAAAATAAAACTATACATTTTAACAGTAGGCAGGATATATGGTAACAACTGGCACAACTCTATCAAATAAAGAACGTTTAGAAAAAGCTTGGCAAGCTTTTCAAGCTGTCCAAAATTTGCAAGAAGATCGACTAACTTGGGGTATTAATCATGTTAGTTTATATGTCGAAAATATTGATGGAGATTGGCTGGAAAACTGGGGTGAAGAGGATGAAGAGGAATTAACTGAAAAGTTATTGCTAAGAAAGTAGTCAGGAGTTAGAAGTCAAGACTCAGAAGTTAGGAATAAATAATAACATATTTATACATTTATACTTACAGTAGATTCTAAGTATCTCAGGTATAAGTATTAACTTTCAAGCTTCTGTAGTACGAGCATCCTGTCTGCTAGTCGCTTACCTCAAATGTAGCTGCTGCATTCCTGCCTGATCAGACTTACACAAATTAACCCGGTTTTAATACGCCGGGTAAAATATCTATTCTATAGATGGCTTAAAGCTCATAAGTCTGATCAAGATTTTGCTAGGCTAAGGTTTTCTGACTTAATCTGAATCACGAGAAGAGATTTACTTATTCTCAGTTTCAACAACATCTTGGTTGTAAGTAACAGAGTTCAATTATCTAAGATAGGTCATGTAAAGGTAATTGTTAATAGAGTCTTACTAGACATATTTGTAATTAAAACTACATCAATTACTAGGAAATCTAATGGTCTTGTTTGTAACTTTGAGTTGAGAATATAAGTCCGTGCTAGAAATGAAACCAGATATAAAACAAGATAAAATAATCGGTGTAGATTTAGGCTTAATAGATTTATTTGTAATTTCAAGTATTGGTTCTGACCTGAACCTAAATATTTGAGAAGGTCAAAAAAGAAAACTTAAGTCAGTTCAAAGGAAAATATCTAGAATAAAAAAAAGACAGTAAATCTAGACAAAAAATAATTAAATAATTAGCTAAAAAATATAAAAAATTAGCTGATACTATAAAAGATTTAATTTTAAAACTGCTAACTAATTATTATAGCAGTTACTACTTAAATTAGAAACACTAAAAGCTTTGATAAACAAGCTTTTGAGGTTTAAAGATGTGCTTTGCTAGCATGGGTTTTGTTATATCTAAATATGACATGATTGCAGTAAAAAAAAATTGAATATCAAAACTGAGGCTAAGTCTAAATTAGCTACAGGGGTCAATTAAATCAATTACTAAAAAGCCAGCTGTTTGAGTCTGGCTTTTTAGTAGTTGAGGTTAAACCTCATAAAATAAAAACTGAATTTAGTAGAATGTTCTTGAAAATCAAAAAACCATTTTTCTTTTTGAGAGCATAATTGTCCTGAGTGTAATTTATCAATTGGAGGTAACCTAAATTCTCTAGTTAAGATTAAAAAAGTAGCCCAAGTATTATTAAAATATTTGTTACCACTAATAAAAAAAGATAATATTCGTTTAATATTGTAGAACTAAAGTCTCAGAATCAGAGACAAAAATCAGAAAATAACATAACCCAAAACAAAATTAATATGAGACTTGATGAATTAGTAGAATTTGCAGAAAATCCCGAACCTCGTTGCCCTTGTGTGTTACTATTAGATACTTCGGCATCAATGACGGGCACACCTATTAAAGCTTTAAATGATGGGTTGGAAACTTTTAGAGATAATTTAATTACTGATGACTTGGCTAAAAAACGGGTAGAGGTTGCTATTATTTCTTTTGATAATCAGGTGAAAATTGTCCAAGACTTTATTACCGCTGACCAATTTGAAAATCCAATATTAACGGCCCAAGGACAAACTTATATGGGTACTGCCATTCATAAAGCTCTAGATATGATTGCTGCCCGGAAGTCAGAATATCGGAATAATGGTATAACTTATTATCGACCTTGGGTATTTTTGATTACTGATGGTGAACCTCAAGGAGAATCAGAAAAAGTTTTCAAAGAAGCTGGCGATCGCATTAAACAGGAGGAGGATAACAAGCATGTTGCCTTCTTTGCAGTGGGTGTGGAAGGAGCAAATATGGATAAGTTGGGGGAAATAGTTCAGAGAACGCCCCTAAAACTGAGAGGACTTAATTTTCGAGAAATGTTTATTTGGCTATCTGCTAGTATGCAGCAAGTTTCTCATTCTAAAGTTGACGAACAAGTCGCCCTACCTCCTCCTGGATGGGGAGCAGTTTAATTATGAAAGGAAGAAGAAAAAGTTATATAAACAGAACTTATATAGAAACTGGGATCTGGAGCTAAAATTTGGAATGTCAAGCATTATTGGACTGATACACTTAACAATGTAGACCCTTGTAGAGCGAAGTTAAACCCAACAGACCTTTTTTTTGTGCTTGGGTTACTTTGGTGGGATATTACTACTTTCGATGTTACCTAACTTAGGCTTATTTCACCATTTTATCTGTCTGTGGTCATGATAGCAGTTTTCATTAACAATTGCTGGACTTACGCATTGGGAAAAAGTTATGGCCACTTGAGGTTACTATCTTTACAGACTGCTTTGTAAGTGTTTTCCCCAGCAATGACAGAGTTACTTTATGGGTGTGTAAGTCTTAAATTAGTGCATTGAAGAAAAAAAAAGTTTGGTAAATATTAGGTTATGTCAATAGAAGCAGAAATTAAGTGGCGAGTGATATCGGTATCAGTGGCGGGTAAGAGTCACGAGAAACGGGGACAACTATGTCAGGATGCACATCATTGGCAGATTTTGCCGGAGGGAATTTTAGTTGCTGCTGTTGCTGATGGTGCAGGTTCGTCTAACTTGGGAGATGTTGGTGCTAAAATAGCTGTTGGTGTTGCAGTAGAGGCTATTTCCCAACAAAAGTTGTTGCCAGTAGATGATGTTGGTTGGCAATTTTTGTTAGTTGATACTTTGAAGGCGGCGAAAAATGCTGTTTTGGCTGAGTCTCGGGTTAGAGAGGTTGAGGGGCGGGAGTTGGCTGCAACTTTGATTTTGGTGGTGGCAACACCAGAGTTTGCTATTGCTGCTCAAGTGGGAGATGGTGCAGCAGTTGTAGGGGATGGAGAGGAGAATATTTTTCCAGTGACATCACCTCAGACTGGAGAACATGTTAATGAGACAACTTTTTTGATTTCAGAGCAAGGTGTAGAAAATGCTCAGGTGAATATATGGCGAGGAAAACTTGTTCATTTAGCAATTTTTTCGGATGGGTTGCAAATGTTAGCTTTGAAAATGCCAATGGGGTTGCCTCATAGTCCGTTTTTTGCTCCTTTGTTTAAGTTTATGACGGTGGTTACTAATGAAGAAGAGGCAAATAAGCAGTTGGAGGATTTTTTGCGCTCGCCAAAGGTAACGGGGAGGACTGATGATGATTTGACTTTATTGTTGGCACGGTATGGTTAAAGTTATTATATTTTAGCTCCTATTGAGTTTGGGCTCCCGGGGCTAGGTTGTCTGAAATTTTATTAGCTCCTATTGAGTTTGAGCTCCCGGAGCTAAGTCGTCTGAAAATTTTATGGGAATATTTTTTGTTTGAAGTTGTACCTCGTTCTCAGGTTATTAATTCTCAATGGTTAGCACAACGGTCTACAGAATTGGGTGGTGGAGATATTTGGAATTTAGTGAGGTTGACAAGGAGTAGTGGAGTCTCTAGAATAAGTGACATTTAAGAGGTTATTATTTAAGTTCGCAGTGGAAAGGAAAAAATAGCTGGTTTCACACCAATAATTAAAGAACGAATTCTTTCTGCTGAAAAGTTACTATCAGATGCTCAAGATGATTACAAAAAATTTGCTTCTCAAGATAAGTAATAGTTATATTATTGTCAGTTTCATGCAAATTTTTAAGGCTTATTTTTACTACTCTCAAGCATTAGTAATATCTATATCATTTAAGATTTACCTATGACCATGACCACAATTATGATAGGGGCTTTCATGTTGCGGAGCACTCGGCCGTTAACCCCGACAAGAAATGGTGTATAATTTCATATCCGTGGGTCAGTCCTGTCATCTTAACAATTTGGTCACTGGGAAACAAGCCAGATAATTTTTATTCAGACCTGTGTTTTATTTGCTGGTTGAATAGTTATAATTAAAGCTAATAGTAAAGCAAAAGCTCTATCTATACTGAGGGCTAAAGCTCTACTATAAACCATATATTTTATTATTTTGGAATAATTTAATTTTTGTGACAGCCCAAAAATATAAAAATGTGGTATTATTTCCTCTTGATTAATAATCTAAAGAGTAAAATCACTAATGGCTAAAAGCGAAACCAGGAATGAAGTAGAAGTTCGTTCACAAAAAGTTGATGAATTACGCGCCCAAGGAATAGACCCCTATCCTAGTCAAGCCATAGAGCGATCGCATACCACTAAGCAAGTAATAGATCTATTTTCTCCACCAGCAAAGGAATTAGAACCTGGAGAAACAGACCCCAATGAAAAATTCTTAAAGGTTTGCGGTCGTATTACTTCTAAGCGAGATAGTGGTAGTATTGGTTTTATTAACCTAACAGATGAAACTGGAAAAATTCAACTTAAAATTGAGAAAAAATTAGTAAAGGGCGACCCTGGTTTAAGCTTTAAACAAGTTCAAAAATTATTAGATGTAGGAGATTTTGTTAGTGCGGAAGGAATAGGTTGTCGTACTAATAGAGGTGAGTTATCAATTCAGGTAAATAAATTGGATGTGCTCTCCAAAGCTATTATTCCTTTTCCTGACTCTTATTATGGTGTAAATGACCCAGAAATTTGTCGCCGTCACCGGGAAATGGATTTGGCTGGAAATGCTGAAGCTTTACAGCGTTTTAGAGTGCGGAGCAAAATTATGCAAAGTATTCGAACATATCTTTGGGATGCTAATTTTTATGAAATAGAAACACCAATTTTACAGTCAATTTATGGTGGTGCTGCAGCTCGACCTTTTGTTACTCATCATAATGCTTTAGATGTAGATTTATATTTACGAATTGCTACAGAATTATTTCTCAAACGGGCAATTTGTGGAGGTTTTGAACGGGTATTTGAATTAGGAAGAGTATTTAGAAATGAAGGAATTGATAGTACTCATAATCCTGAGTTTACTTCCCTAGAAGTTTATCAGGCTTATGCAGATTATTTTGAAATTCTGGGCTTGGTAGAGGATGTTATTTGTTATAGTTTAACCAATATTTTGGGGGATTTAAAACAGATAGAATATCAAGGGCAAACTATTAGTTTAGAACGTCAATATGACTATAGTCAAAAATATCCTAATTTCACAGGAAAACATTGGCAAGTAAAAACAATGGTGGAAGCAGTTAAGGATGAAACAGGACTAGATTTTGATAACCTAGAGTTGCCAGAAGCTATTCGAGCAGCAGAAAAATTAAACCTGAAATTATCCAAATTAGAAACTCAAAGTTTAGGTTATCTTTTATATGCAGTTTTTGATCAAAAAGTAGAGTCAACTTTAATTCAACCTACTTTTGTGATTGATTTTCCGGTTGAGGTTAGCCCGTTAGCAAAAAGACATCATAGTAAACCAGGTTTTGTGGAAAGATTTGAGTTGTTTATTCACGGCACAGAATATTCTAATGGTTTCTCCGAGTTAAATGATCCACAAGACCAGCGCCAACGTTTTGAGGAACAGATCGCTCAAAGAGAGGCAGGGGATGATGAAGCGCACCCAATGGATGAAGATTTTATTCAAGCGTTATCACTGGGGATGCCTAACTGTGGTGGAATGGGTATTGGAGTAGACCGTCTGGTGATGTTGCTGACAAATACTCAAAGTATTAGGGATGTCATTATGTTTCCAACTATGCGTTCGACTTTAAAGGATTAAGTATTAGAAATTTCTGCAAAATAATCTCAGGAAATTCTATGGAATATTCCTGGTGGGTTACTAGTGTGAGCGTCTTGTTACCATACTGGAGAAAGATGCTCTCACTCGATAGGACAAAAATTCAATTTTGACAGATAGCAGTACAAAAGTTTACGGAATTACTCGAGAGGTCTATTAGAAATTTCCAGAAAAGTATAGTAGTCGAGATTATTGTTTGAATATTCTCAAATTCTCAAATATATAGAACTTACACAGAAGCACCATATCTAGTAGAGGGTTTCGGACCAGAAAGCCTCTAAATATTCTGTATGGTTTTATCTGCACGAAAACGAGGCTTACCATAGTGAGTATGTTCATGCTTTATAATTTTAGTAGGCTGGAATTTAGGACAATACATCTGGTACAAACTGAACTTTATTACTCTCAAGATCTCATATCTTACCATTACTATCCAGACTACCCATACATAATTACAATGACACAATTTTTACTTGACCATTACTATAGAGAACTACCAGGTTAGTTATTCTACCCAGACACTTATAACTATCGCATCTTGGAATATTTTTATGTCTCTGGTGAACACTACCCGTAAGTTGGGAATCAACTTTTTTGAGTATATCTAAAGATCCCATCTGTGAAGCAGGAGTCATTCTTTCTCTGGCAACTCTATTATCCGTGCTCAAGCTTCTCTTAATTCCCTTGGTTGCTCATGGTCAGTAGAATTATTCCCTACCCCCAATTATTGAGGGGATACAATGTGTGGTACAATAAAGTTTCATCGAATATTTATTTGATTACTTTCGTAGTTTCGTAGTTTTGTTCAAACCCCATATATTGTTAGGGCTAGAGCAAAACTACAAACAAAACTCCTGTCTTCACTTAGGCACAGACCAAGACCGCACTTTACCCAAAGTTACAGGCATTAAATCTGACACATCAATAGTAAAACGATAAACTCTCTTGGCTCTCCTACTATTATCTGGGTTAAAAAATTTCAACTTAACATCCCAACAGTTACTATTGTAACGACAGAAAGGACTCTTCTCTACCTCTATACTGTGCAACTCCATGCCAATAGCTACTGCTTCAGAAATAGTCGCCGTTGCTTGGAAAGCATTTGTCGCTGCAAAGTTGATGGCGCGATCGCGATCTGCCTGACCCAGGTTGCGCAGATCATAATAAACCCGTTGCAAAAAACTTCTCAGAGATTTCCGTATTGCCTCCTCCTCTGCCTCTGTTTGTTCTGTCCTAACTGACTCCAAAGCATTATCTATTAGGCTATTCACCGTCCAACCATACATTCCCCGGGGGCTGTTTATTTTCACCACCGGCAGGGTTTGCCCAGAAAACAACTTTACTGTTTGGTCAGTTAACCTCCCGGTAATACTCACCCTGTCGATGTAGTCTTCATGGTCTTCTGCCTCCACCTCTCCTGCTAACATATTTTGCAGAGTTTCATAAATATCGTCCGCAAATGCACCTACAGGTCTGAGGGCATAAATAGGAGTTAATTCTATATTGAAAGTCCAGATTAAAGATTTCCCTTCATATAAATTAGCATCCAGATAATCAGCCATCTGACGACCATCATAGGGATTAGCTGGAACTTGTACCCCGTTTAATATCACTGCTGGCATTAACTGTTTAAATGAGTCTCGTCGTGCCTCAGTACCAAAATCATAACCCAAGGTACCCAAAGCATAAATCATATTGGAGCGAGCACTCGGGGTAACACCATGAGCAGTTTGAGAAACTTTTGTGGGTTTGATATTGTTTTGCTCTACTCCCGATGCAGCAGTGATATTTGTTGCCACATTTGTCAGACTCTCTCTATTTTCTCCCACTGGCAGAGAAAAAGATATGGGAGCATTTTCCTGGGCAGGAACTACTGAAGTTTCATCTACAATAACTTCCCCCACATCAACCCCACTATCTTCCAATATTACATCTTCTTCTGAGGTCGCTTCAGCCGCAGAAACTCCCACTGCTTCTAACTGCTTTCCTGTCAAAAGTTGATAAGCTCCGGCAACATTCAGTTTACCCAACATACAACGTTCGATTTCTTCGGTATCTTCTAAAGTGCAGGGAATAGCACTGTTTGTTAAAGCTGCCCTCACTGCTTCTGCATCTGGAGATGCTCCTTGCTGCAACTGCAAACTCATCAGCAATGCCGAAATAGCTGTCACCATTGGCGCTGCACAACTGGTACCTTTTTGGCGGACAGTTTCTTCTGTTCCTGGTTGAGCACCGAGAATATTTTCCCCCGGAGCAATAATACCTTGTTGTTGATATTGTCCGCCCCAGTTACTAAATTTGAATACCTGACCATTATCCTTCATTGCTCCTACGGACATGACTCCAGGCAAAATAGCAGGGAGACACCAACATTCACCTTTATTATTGCCTGTGGGAGCCACAATTAAAACATTATTTTCCTGAGCTTGACGTACTGCCTTTTCTAGAATTTCGTGACCAATACCAGTTTGGTTAGGGCGACAGGCAGCACAGTGAATAATATTTGCTCCCAAGTCTACTGCTAGGTTAATGCCACGAGCTAAGTTTATGGGGTCGATATAATAGTCATTACCATAACCAAGAGGAATATTAATGCCCCGACATTTGTAGGCAATACCTTCCACGGGAGTTCCTGGTTGTCCGAAAATGTTACTAAAGACATGAGTCGCGTGGAAAGCTGCTCCGAGAATTTGTAAAGTTATTTCGTCTGGGATAGCTTCTTTCAGTTTTGCCTGTTTAACTTCACTTTTTTCATCAGAGTTCTGAATTTCTCGGTAGGTGTCTATATCTTTGGGGTCAAGCTCTATTGCTTCTTGCCAATAAGAATTGATTTTCGTAACATTGGCCCCCTGAAAGCAACCACGTTCTATATCAGCAGTTCCATCGAGGAGGGCAACTGTGATGCGAGGGTCTCCTTTCGTGTGAGTCCATAATTTGGTGAGTCCGGGAATATCTGCAAAGTCTGGCACAATTCATTCAATATAAATTACATTTCCAGACTAAGTTTACACCTAAAGTTGGCAAATAGGCAACCAATTAAGAATTGTCAAGTTTGTTCTATTATGATTAATAAGGTATAATAGACTGAATTAATTGAATATATAGTCTAGTCAAAAATATGAGATTACCTAAACAAGCAGCTCCGGTAAAAAGACCCGATATTATTTCTCCTCATCTAGCAGTAGATGTGGAGCACGGCCGGGGTCAAGACCTAGTAGCAATTCGTATGGATTTGATGCACGGAGCTAACTATAACGATCCGGCACCCTATAATTATCCCACATATAATCAGATCATGTCTTCTGGTTGGGGTGGTAACTATTTTTGTTTGTAGTGAGGCTTTAGCTTTGGCAATATAATTATCCCACATATAACTCAGATTATATCTTATGGTTAGGATGGCCAATTCAAAGGAGTCTTATACTACCCTGAATGGGATCAGAACCACAAAAAACTAAGTGGTCACAAAAAGTTTCAATGCCCTCAGTGCGGATATACTGCACACTGGGTGTGCAACAGCATTCATAATGTCATGTTACGAGCTTTGCAGGTAGCAGCAATCACTTTAACTGGTGATGCCGTACAGATTTAAAGCGTATAGTTTTGAGTCGGTTAAATGTTACACTAATTTAAAATACAGGGTGTTTCAATCCCTGGAAATGTCAAAAGGAGGATGATCATGTCGAAAAAAGATGTCAAAAAAACACCTCAAGCTAAGTCAGAAATAACTTCTCCACCATCACAACCAGTCCAACAACCTGAGCTTAAAATAGAAGAGAACACTATATTGGCAACAGGTCTAGAAGATTATGGACGTTGGAAGGGAATGTTTCAAGACCAAAAGCGGGAAGGCAAACCTCCTTTCCCTCGTCGCGGGCGCATTTGGGCATAAGGAGGAGCCTCAGTAGCCCGCCAAGGATTTTGTGAATTTAGGCAACGATTGATAACCAAAATCGTTGCTATTTGTTTTTAAGTTCGTAGTAGAGAACCGGAGAAGTAAAGTCTACTTGGAAAGTCTACTAACTATGTCTTAAACTATATCCTATTAAATCAGTTTAACTCAGCTGCTGATGGCTGGTTGAGTTTCCTTTCCTCAACCCAACCTACACCTAGCCGCTCCTCTAATAAGGAGAAGACCAAGAACGAACTTCGCCCAAAGTTACCGGAATGAAATCGCTAACATCAATGGTAAACCGGAACACCTTCTTCGCCCGACGGTTATTTTCTGGATCGAAAAACTTCAACTGCACGTCCCAACAATCACTATCCATCCGACAGAATGGACTCTTGGTCACAGCAATACTATCCAACTCCATGCCTGCTGCCACTGCTGTAGAGAAAGTTTGAGCCGCTTGGAAAGCATTAGTAGCTGCAAAATTTAAAGCTCGGTCTTGAGAAGTCTGCCCTAAATTGCGTAGATCGTAATAAACTCGATTTAGGAAACTGCTCAAACTCCGACGCATTTGCTCATCGTCAGCCTCTGCTTGTTCTCCACGAACTGCTTCCAAAGCAGAACCAACCAATGTATTCACCCGCCAGCCATAAATACCACGAGGACTAACAGGTTCAATCACAGGCACCACTTGGCCTGAGAACAACTTAACTGTACGCCCAGTTAATTTTCCCGGAATACTCACCCGCTCAATATATCTCTCAGCATCTTCCGCTTCTACTTCCCCTGCAAGTAACTCTTGCAAAGCTTCATAAACTTCCCGTGCAAATGACCCCACAGCTTCAATAGCATAGATAGGAGTCAATTCCATATTCAAAGTCCAAATCAAAGATTTAGCTTCCGAAAGATTATTCGCCAAATAATCCACCATTTGACGAGCATCATAAGGGTTAGCTGGAATTTGGGTATTTCCAATAGTAACTGCTGGCATCAACTGTTTAAATGAGTCCCGCCGTGCTTCAGTTCCAAAGTCATAACCCAATGTACCAATAACGTAGACTATATTTGTCACGTCTTGAGGAGGTTGACTGGGTGTGATTCCATTACTATTGTTACTTTGACTATTATTTGGCATAGCAGAAATTTGATTATTAGATGTATTAGATGTATTAGTTGATGATAATGGTTGTGAAGCCGTGACGCCAGCTTCAACGACCCCTGCAGCTACCACACCATTGTCGGCGGGAGTCGGTAGACTATTTTCTAGGCCAACTGAACCTGGCAAGCTAGCTTCTGGAGTTGACTCACAACCACAGCTAGCTTCAATACCATTACTATTATCTTGTTCTGATTCTGACATAGTTTCTCCTGTTATATGTGCAATGGCACCTGAAATATTCATCTGGCCAACTAAACAACGGCGTTTTTCTTGAGCATGACATGGAACAGCTGTCTTGAGTAAGGCAGTACGCACTTTTTGTGAGTCTGGTTTTTCCTCTCTTTGCAACTGCAAACTCATCAATAATGCAGCAACTCCTGACACTACTGGGGTGGCAAAGCTGGTCCCACTCAACTGTCTTGTACCACCTCCTGGTTCAGCACCTAAAATATTTTCTCCCAGAGCCAGAATACCTTGAGTCTGATAATTTTCGCCCCAGTTACTATAATCTAGGGGCTGTCCGTTTTCTCCCATGGCTCCTGCTGCTAGAACAGTGGGTAGTGCTGCCGGAACATGCAAACATTCACAGCCGTCATTACCCGCTGCAGCAACAAGCAAAACATTATTATTTTGGCATAAACTCACCGCACGGTTAAGCCAGTCTTCAGCTTCACCATAATCTGTCAGTTCACCCCCACTAATATTAATAATATTAGCCCCAGCATTCACCGCTTGTTCGATGGCCCGTGCTAAATTCAACTGAGAAGTTCGGCGATGATAGTCTGAGAATATGGGAACTATTAAACCTCGACAGTGGGGAGCAATACCAGAGACGCTTGAGTTTGGCTGACCAAAAATTATACTGGCCACATGAGTCCCATGGAGAGACATCTCGCTTTGAGGAGTAGCTTGACCTTGAACTAAGCTTGGTAGTTGAGTCAAATTAGCTCCCTCAAAACAAGGATGTTTCAGGTCAACTAGACCGTCAAGCACTGCCACGCAAACCTCAGAGTTACCTTTGGTTTTTGCCCATAGTTGTTTGATTCCAGGAATTGAAGAAATTTCGGGCATCTTTTATCAGTTATTAATTATTAGTTATCAGTTATTAGTCATTAGTTACCAATGTTTAACTCCTGTTTTTTTATAAATCGTATATAACTTACCATAGTAAGTGCTGAAATTTTTACCAATAATTTAAAATTATTTTTATTTTTGTACATAATGGTCACTCTAAGGTCTTGCTAATAGTAGCTTTTCGGTTACCTGGCACGGGGGAAAGTAAAAAGAAGTCGATAATTTTTTTGTCTTTTGAGACGATCGCTTTTCAAAATTGAGAGTTATACCCCCTAAAAGCCTACTTCCCCAGTGGGAGTTTTTGGGAGTTTTTTGTTTTGGCTTGTATTTGTTGCAAAACCCCTTATACTTCTGGGCACACCCTTCCAAAGTATTGGCGAATATAGTTGTTAATTGTATCAGTTATCTGGGAACGTTCCTACAAAGCAACCTCCCTACAAAGTTGTAGTCTATTTGAGGAGAAGTTAACTGATCTCTTGCTAATAGTAATGCCATTAAGTAATGCCTGGGCTCAAAATCTAATTTATCTATGGTCGCTCCGCGCGAGGGTTTCAACAGATTTTGGTGTAATCACGCTCGCCCCCGCCTGCGTTCAATAGTCTGACAGGTAGAGAAAAGTTTCAAAAATTAATCAAACTGGGGGAAATATAATTGACAGAAAAAAGAAACTTTATTACTATTATCTATATCCAAACAAACAGAGGTAATATCCATGGGAAAAAAGAATATCCAGCCCAACTCAAGTCAACCTGTTTTTCGCTCCCTAGTTGCTAGACCTGCCCTGGAGGAACTCAGAGAAGAGAACCTCACAGAAGGAAACCAAGGCCATGGCCCATTGGCAAATGGCCCAGGGCCCTCTGGTGATGGGTTACACCCTAGACTCTGTAGCTGTTCTTACGACGGAGACGACGAGTAAGAACTTTAGCGTATCACATAACTCAAGAAAATGTCAAAAATCCTTTCCCTCTTGCTTCGGCGGTCTGTTTGCTTCAACAAATTGACTTACTACCTTTGCTACTTCTAGCTTTTCGGTTACCTGGCACGGGGGTACCTGGCACGGGGGAAAGTCAAAGGAAGTCGATGATTTTTTTGTCTTTTGAGACGATCGCTTTTCAAAATTGAGAGTTATACCCCCTAAAAGCCTACTTCCCCAGTGGGAGTTTTTGGGAGTTTTTTGTTTTGGCTTGTATTTGTTGCAAAACCCCTTATACTTCTGGGCACACCCTTCCAAAGTATTGGCTAATTTCAAAAAAGCTGGATGCCACTCCGTGAGACCATCATCAGTCAAACGTTCGTAACTACCATAATTACTAAAGTCGTAGAAAAACCCCCCGCGTATTTTGGCAGCTTTGGGATTTCCATGGATATATCGAAGAGTATTTATAGCTCGCTCCCCATCGCCTGGAGGAAAACCATCAGCAAAATAACGTTTTTCCCAATAAAAAATGTCCAGTGCGCTTCAACATTCGGTTAAAGCACATAGCCGTATACCAGTTGAGAAAATGCATAATTTTAGCTAAATCTTCAGGTTGGGCGGGTTCTATAAGATAATGGACGTGATTAGACATAATACAGAGAGCGTACAGTTTGAAGTTGTACTTCTTAATAGCTTTCTTGATGGCATAGAGAAAAACTTCCCTGCATTCGCGTCGGATCAGTTTAAATTCACGATTATTGCAACGGGTGGTAATGTGGTAGGAATATCCAGTTTGAAAGTTTCGAGGTTTTCTAGCCATTTATTTATACATTTGGGTATTTGGAGTGGGAAATATAATTAGAAAATAACTCTCCATATATTCGGTGCTCTACATTCTTATTAGATATCTCCGGAAACTAAATTTTTACCGAAAAAACGGGGTAGCGCCGTAATAACTAGTTCCTCACCGAACCCAAAAGAAACTCCCCAACAGAAGACTCTTCATAATAATCTAACCCTGTTATCTGAGCAAAATTATCAGCATCTCCTATCCCCAAAGCACAGGGAGCTAAGTGCATCCCCGTTGCCATTAAATAAAAAGTTTGATACAATACACCAACGTGCTTCAATATCAAAGCATAAGCAATTGATTCATACTTCCAAAATATTCGCCCAAACCTAGCTGTTATTACCAACAAAACTTGAGGTTGATCTTGTTCACCACTAGACTTGTAAGCATCCTCTATCAATGCCTCCACTTGTGTTTCATGAGCCGAAATTTGATACAGACAATGCTCCAAAGGTTGATAGTGATAGACCCCTGCTGCCAAACCTTGACAACGGTTCACCACTGGATAAATTTCCAACTCATAAATTGCACCGCCACAAGGATAAGGACGATAGTTTAAATGCAGTGTACCGAATTCCTCTGTTTCCATAGTCTCTATTTTTTTAATCCTAGCGCAACAATATAACAATTTTCCCAATTGTTGCAACCGTATTGGTTGTTCATCGTACTCCCGAATAGACTGGCGTAACTCCAATGCTTTTGTCAAGGGAATGTCAATTTGAGTCAAATATTCTAAGTTAGGTTGCACCAGTTTAATAACTTTGTCACTCATTGGTGGTTTGACAATAGGCAAAGGTTCAGTTTTGCCAAAAAATCTCATTGTGCCTCCAGTTGGGTTGTTGTGTCTTCCTATCCGAGAGCGACTGTGAAATAGCAAGTCGTGAAATTCCCAATACATCAGCGGGGTGGGTTCGGTTTCTGGGGATAACATTTGAGTTGCCATCAACAAAGCCAGGAATTTTTGGGCAATTTCTTCAGTAATATCGGGAATATCTGCGCTCAAACTGCTAGGGGTTTGTGGTTGAGATAATTTGGCAAGCAAGGCACCACATCGCCAGTCTAATGCAATTATTTGACTAGTAGACAGGGGACATTCTATGATGGTTTTCCCTTGGCTTTGGTGTAAATAGGCAAAACGGGACAAGGTAAATTTTCCTTGTAGTTGTGCAATTTCTGGAGACTTAAAGCGATAGTTTTTTTCCACTATTGGGATAACTGTTGCCAGGGGGTAAAGGGAATGGGAAACCCAACCTGTATTTATGAGTTTTTCCAATTCTACATCAAATCTTTCTCCCGCTTCCTCGCCATCAGCAGCTACCACTAATGCTTTAAGTTGAGGGTAGGTTTTCTGGGAAGACTTGAGATGATTTAATGCCGATATTAAACCTGAGGAGGGATGTTCAAATTTGACTTGGCGAGTTGGAGTAGTTTTTTTGAGTGGACTGCGGATGGGAGCTTGTAATATGATATTGTCATCTTCATGGATCAGGGTGACTAATGAAGTTAGGGATAGAGTGAATAGAGAGGATGTCATTTGAGTTTTAACTTTTAACTTTTAATTTTTTTTAATTTTTAACTTATAAAGTTGCAAAAGTTGTCTATATTAATTACTTTTTTCATTACTACCCCACGGGGAAAAGTCAATCAATAGCTTTTATGGCCAACGAGTCTTTGGCCAACAGACAAGTATTGGCAATAAAGAAATGTTTGACATCGACTTGGACTAGACAAAGTCAAACTAAGTACAGTATAGTACATGTTGTATAAACTAACCAACAGAAGTACTTTTAATTAACTTTCGGCAAATTCTGTATATTTTCTGAGTAATGGTGGATGATAGGCCAAAACAATATCTTCTGCAGGTACTCCTTTTTCGACTAATTGGTCAGCGATCGCATCTTCAGTACCGTCATGTTGCACCCAAATTTTCTGCACTATCTGTAGAGAAGTAGAAGGGAGCGATCGCTCTGTTTCAAGTCTGATGATGATCTAGAGAAAAACTTCCCTGTATTTGCCCATCTATCAGTTTGAATTCACAATTATTGCAACAGGTGGTAATATGGTAGGAGTGCCCAACTTGAAAGTTTCCAGGTTTTCTGGCCATTTATTTGATACCCCTGGGAATTTTCAGTTTGAAATATAATAAGATTATGGAAATAACTCTCGACCCAGAACTAGAAAAATTTATTCGTAATCAAGTACAAAGTGGTCAATATTGTTCCCTCGATGAAGCTATAAATGTAGCTTTGAGACTACTAGCAACTCAAACTCTTGCTTCCCAAGGAATTAACAAAACGCCCAATGTGTGTGGTGGTGATGCTTGTGTTGGGAAAACTCGGATTCCAGTTTGGTCATTGGTGAGCGATCGCCGCTTAGGAATGAGCGACCCTGAGATTTTGGCAGCATTTCCTACCCTCAGTGCTGTTGATCTAGTCAATGCTTGGGTTTATGCAGAAAGACATCTAGAAGAGATTGAAAGTGCTATTCGAGAGAATGAAGTCATCATGGAAACAGAAGTAGAATAAGATGGTACTACTTTATGCAGATGAAAACTTTCCATTGCCTGTCGTCAAAAATTTAACAAATATGGGTTATAATGTTTTAACTGCTCAAGCGGCAGGTAAAGCAAATTTACAAATCCCCGATGAAGAAGTATTAGCATTTGCTGTTAATAACGGACGAGCTGTTTTGACACGAAATCGTCGTGATTTCATTCAACTACATATTGCTAATTCCAACCATGAAGGAATAATTGTTTGTACAGAAGATTCTAACTTTGTTGGAGTTGCCAACCGAATTCATGGGACAATTTCAACTACTGAAAGCTTAAAAAATAAGTTAATTAGAATCAACCGTTCATCCTGACTATGAGATTATTATATTCAGGACTTGTAGCATTTCTCAAAAACTGTTCTCCATTTTTGCGGATTAGTTTTTGTATCAGGACTTACCCACGAGCACGTCCTATAACAAATGGCGTCCATAGATCAATTTGCTTAAGTCCTGTGTATATAATTTATGACTCAATGTTATGATTATATACTGACAATTGGTCTAGACACTACATAAAATATTATAGTGCTGGCCTTCTGGTGATTTGAGGTAACTTAACAATTTGTATTTGTTGGGTTTCCTTCCTCAACCCAACCCACATAATTAACTGAAATAATTATAATGTCAAATCCACAAATCAAACCCCACTTTCACATCGAAATTATCGAACCCAAGCACGTTTACCTCCTAGGAGAAAATTCCACCGACGCCCTCACCGGAGAATTCTACTGTCAACTCATCCCCCTATTAGATGGTCAACATAGCTTTGAGGAAATCTGTGAAACTTTAGCAGAAATAGCATACCCAGAAGACGTAGAATATGTTCTTAACCGCCTCAAAACTAAAGGTTATTTAACAGAAGCAACTCCCGAACTACCCCCACCTGCCGCTGCATTTTGGTCATTACTGAATGTCGAACCCCAATTCGCCTCGGACTGTCTCCAAAAAAATACGGTTTATATCGCCTCAGTGGGAGAAACAACCACAGATTTATTAATCGAAAGTTTAACAGCAGTGGGTATCAAAACTAAACCTTGGGAAAACTACCCACTCACATCAGACCGCAAGGCACTATTAGTTGTTCTCACCGACGACTACCTCCAACCACAATTAAAAGAGATTAATAAAACCGCCCTCTCAGCTAGCCAACCTTGGTTGTTAGCAAAACCAGTAGGGGGAGTCCTGTGGTTGGGTCCCATATTTGAACCAGAAAATACAGGATGTTGGGAATGCTTAAGTCAACGTTTACGGGGACATCGGGAAGTGGAAGCCACAGTTTTGCGACAAAAAGAAAAATCTGTTGTCTCCAGTGCTAGCAAAAGAGATGTTACTGGGTGCTTGCCTCCTCCCCCTGTTTTCCTTCCTTCAACTTTGGCAACGGGAATTAATCTTATAACTACGGAAGTTGCGAAATGGATAGTCAAAGAAAGTGGGGTAGAAATGCCAAAGTTTACTACTCTCGCTGGAAAAGTGGTTACTTTCAACCAAACCGACTTCTCCACAACAACTCACATTTTGAGTAAACGCCCCCAATGTGAAGCTTGTGGAGATTCCAAGTTACTCCAAGAAATGTCATCTTATCCTCTCAGTCTCAGCAGTCGCAAAAAGCATTTTACCACAGATGGCGGTCACCGGGCATTCACTCCCGACCAAACAACCAAACGCTACAAAAAATTGATTAGTCCCATTACAGGAGTTGTCAGTGCTTTGGTGCGAGTTTCTGACCCCGAAAATCCTTTAATTCATACTTACAGTGCTATCCATAGTTTTGGTGCTGCGAAAAGTCTCGGTGCTTTGCGTCGTTCCCTGCGTCATAAAAGTGGAGGTAAAGGTAAGAGCGATCGCCAATCTAAAGCCAGTGGTTTTTGTGAAGCGATCGAACGTTATTCGGGAATATTCCAGGGAGACGAACCTCGGAAAAAGTCAACTTTAGCCAAATTGGGAAAGCAAGGTATTCATCCAGAAAGATGTCTACATTTTAGTCCGACTCAGTATGCTAACCGGGAGGAATTGAATGCTAATTCTAAAGTGGCTCATGATTGGATCCCCCAACCTTTTGATGCCAGTCAAGAAATTGAATGGACTCCAGTGTGGTCACTGACGGAGGAGACCCACAAATATTTGCCTACTGCTTGGTGTTATTATGCTTATAAATTGCCCAAAAAGCATAATTTTTGTGTAGCTGATTCCAATGGCAATGCTGCGGGCAATACCATAGAAGAAGCAATTTTGCAAGGATTTATGGAATTAGTTGAGCGCGACAGTGTGGCAATTTGGTGGTATAATTCTTTGCAGCGTCCGGGAGTAGATTTAGCAAGTTTTGACGACCCCTATTTATTGGAAGTGCAAGAATTTTATGAACAAAATCAGCGGGAGTTATGGGTATTAGATTTAACTACAGATTTAGGGATACCTGCTTTTACTGCCGTATCTCGTCGAGTTAATGAAGAATATGAGCGAGTTATTACTGGTTTTGGAGCGCATTTTGACCCGAAAATTGCCATTCTGCGAGCAGTAACGGAAGTAAATCAAATTGGGTTGGGAATGGATCAGCAAGATATTAGTCAGATGGAGGAAGGGCTCCAGAGATGGATGACCACAGCAACTTTAGAAAGTCATCCTTATTTAGCTCCCCATCCAGAAATACCTGCTAAGGTTTATGGAGATTATCCTAAGCTTTGGAGCGATGATATTTATGATGATGTTTTGACTTGTGTGAAAATTGCTCAAGAGGCAGGAATGGAAACTTTGGTATTAGATCAGACTCGTCCGGATATTGAGTTAAAAGTAGTTAAGGTTATTGTGCCTGGGTTGCGTCATTTTTGGTCGCGCTTTGGCAAGGGGAGGTTATATGATGTTCCGGTGAAAATGGGTTTGTTGTCTGCAGCGTTGCAAGAAGAGGAGATGAATTCAATGCCGATGGTGTTTTAATGAGGCCGGGAAATTGATTTAAAAAAATTGATTTAAAAAAATTGATTTAAAAAAATTGATTTAAAAAAATTGATTTAAA
>JAGGDU010000175.1:68775-92388 GCA_018457135.1 Trichodesmium erythraeum GBRTRLIN201
AAAATAGTTTCTGGGTTCTCCCTTGGTAACTCCTGGATAATATTTGCGCAAAATGTGAACAAATGGAGTGCATCTCAATTAAGTGATCAGTAATTCTAGTAAAAAAGTGGGAATACTCAAATAAAACCCGAGTTTAAATGAGCGACCAGCCCAACTAGAAATGGAACTCTAGCCTAAGATTCAATTTTCGGCAACTCTAGCCGAATAAGGAAAATGGAAAAAAAAACTCTGTCACTCATTTGAACTTTTGAAAGCTGAATATCTAGAAGCAACTGTAGAACTCTGGGCAATGGATGAACATCGTTTTGGTCTCAAGCCAATTTGAAGACGGGTATTGACGCCTGTAGGAGTACAACCAATGGAATAAGTTTTAGAAATTTTGCAAACTGGAATTAAATCAAGGAAATAGTAGAATGTTGAATATCAAGCATGATCAATGTTTTTATATCATGTCCGGTTGAATAGTTATAATTAAAGCTTGCAGTAAGGTTTTAGCTCTAAGGTAAATATTTCAATGGCTAAAACCCTACTGCGAACCATATACTTTTTTCTCCGTAGGGACATTGCATGCAAGGCCTCTACTATTCTTGAAAAAGACTTGTTCAGCAAGGGGGTGGGTTTCCTGCTCCTTGTACTGTAAGTCTGGCTAAGATTTCGCCTTAGAAATAGAACTAACGTGTAATTCTTTCAACTGCTTTTTATCAACCTCAGAGGGTGCATTTGCCAACAAACACTTTGCCTGTTGAGTCTTCGGAAATGCAATTACATCCCGAATAGACTCCTCGACTGCTAACAGCATCACTAACCGATCTAAACCATAAGCAATACCACCGTGGGGAGGAGTACCATATTCAAATGCTTCCAATAAAAAGCCAAACTTATTATCAGCTTCCTGAGCAGATAAACCGATAGCTTCAAATACCTTTTCCTGAACATCCCGTTGATATATCCGCAGACTACCACCGCCAACTTCATAACCATTAAACACTAAATCATAAGCTTGGGCTCGTGCAGTCTTGAGGTCATTAATATCGTCTGGGTGAGGTGCAGTAAAGGGGTGGTGTAAAGCTTCCAAACGTTGTTCATCCTCATTCCATTCAAACATGGGAAAGTCTGTCACCCATAATAGACTAATTTTATCCTGATCAATTAATCCTAATTGTTCCCCGATAACCAACCGGAGGCGGTCTAAGGTTTTATTAACAGTATTTGCGTCATCCGCGGCAAATAACAGCAAATGACCAGGTTGAGCATTAGTACGTTTGAGTAATTCCTGTTTTTGCTCATCGGTGAGGTTGTCTTTGATAGCTCCAATAGTATCTATCTTACCGCCTTCTTTGACACGAACGTAAGCTAAACCTTTTGCTCCTACTTCACTCGCTTCTTTAAACAAGTCTCCACCAGGTTTAATTCTAACATTGGAGATGGCATCGTTACCTCCAGGAATAGGCAATACTTTCACGATCCCACCTTTAGCAATGGCACCGGAAAATACCTTAAAACCAGAATCTTTCATCAAGTCAGAGACATCCACTAATTCTAAACCGAAGCGAACATCAGGTTTATCACTACCATAACGTTCCATCGCTTCGGTATAAGTCAGTCGCGGAAATGGTAAAGGTAAGTCTATACCTTTTACTTTCTGAAAAATGTAAGCTACCAACTTCTCATTTAACTGCAGAATTTCCTCCTGAGACATGAAGCTCATTTCCATATCTAACTGAGTAAATTCTGGTTGTCTATCCGCTCGCAAATCTTCATCCCGGAAACAACGGGCGATTTGATAATAACGGTCAAAACCAGACACCATCAATATTTGCTTAAAAAGTTGGGGAGATTGGGGTAAGGCAAACCATTCCCCAGGATGAACGCGACTGGGAACTAGATAATCCCTTGCTCCTTCTGGAGTAGAGCGTGTTAGGATCGGGGTTTCAATTTCAACAAAATTTTGTTCGTCTTCCAGAAAACGACGTATCGCTTTGATAACTTCATGACGTAATAATAAGTTGCGAGTCATGCGTTCCCTTCTCAAGTCTAAATATCGGTATTTTAGTCGCAACTCTTCTCGTACTGCTTCTGTTTCAGCTGTGGAAACCTGAAATGGCAGTTGTTTACCTAAGCCATTCAATAGTTGAATATCATCGGCGTAAATTTCGATTTCCCCAGTAGGAAGTTTGGGGTTGAGAGACTCTTCGGGGCGACGACTGACTCGACCTGTGATCTGTACAACATATTCATTACGAATATCTCCTGCTATTTGATAGGAGTCTGGTGTGCGCTCTGGGTCGCTGACAATTTGGATAAGACCAGAGCGATCGCGCAAGTCTAAAAAAATTACCCCCCCATGATCCCGACGGCGGTCTACCCATCCACAGAGGTTCACAGTTTCTTCAATATTATTACTATTTACTTGGCCACAATAATGGGTTCGCATAATTGTCTAAATTACAAATTTAGCTAAACAATACATAATATCATTATTAAGACTTACCCAGGCGGAGGCCCGGTTTCTAGGATAAATCTTTATTTTTAACAATAGATATTTACAAAAAAGCCTGGTTTATGGGTTTATTTGCCCAAGTTCTGATGATGTTTATACTACTTTATAAAAGCCAAAAGTCTAAAATAAAAAGTCAAAAGTTAACTTTTATCTGCTCAAAACTTTAACACTACAGATGCTTATGCCCTAAATTTTTACTCTCACAAAATTTTGTCCCTCAACTTAGTTTTGGCCTAAGTCCCAATTATTTTTTAGATGGAGGTTTTGCTACAATAAACACATCCGAAGCTGTTTGACTTGCTTGAAGTTAGCGATCGCTAAAATCTTGAATTTCCCTTAGATTCATTTTTATCAGTTTATTTTGATGATAAATTATAATCTATTAGCATCACTTACCACCAAAGTTAAATAATTTTTTTTGAGGTATAAAAAAATTGTAAACTTCAAAATAAAAATCACCTAGCACTAGCTTATATTTAGATTACAATTTTTTTTATAATCAGCTAAATTATCCTCAAAATTTATTTACAAATAGCTCTAATTTATATTCATTTTTAATGTTTAAATATTGGTATTTTCACCAAAAATAATCTTTTTAAACTAATACCAGGCCAGAAAAAAATGTTTTTTTTAAAAATATAAATTGTGAAATTTATGAGCAAAATTACCTTGAAGTAAAAAACAAAAACAATATTTTTTAGGTTATTTTTACCTGATAAAAAAACAACAAAAAACTTAAAATTGTTAGTTTTAACAATAGCTTATTCCAACCTATTATTAGATTAATTATTAATTCTTAAACTATGCTAGAAAGTATTATTTGGATATTATTAACTGGCTTTTTTGTCGGTGAAATTGCCTTGAGGTTAAAAGCACCACCCCTAATAGGAATGCTATTAGTGGGAATATTATTAGGTCCTCAAATTAGCAATACTATCGACTCTAGCATTTTGGAAGCTGCCGACTCTCTGCGCACCTTTGCTGTAACAATAATTTTAATGAAAGCAGGCTTAGGTCTAGACAGAGAAAAATTAGCACAACAAGGTAGTGTAGCACTGCGCCTAGGTTTTCTCCCAGCAACCTGTGAAGCTATTGTTATTGCCCTAGCCGCTATGTGGTTACTTAATTTTGACTTTGCTACCGGGTTGTTATTAGGCTGTATCATCGGTGCCGAGTCTCCTGCAGTTATTGTTCCTGGAATGTTGCGGCTCAAAAGTTTGGGTTGGGGCGTGACTAAAGGTATTCCTGATGCAATTTTAACTGGTAGTGCTTTGTCAGATGTTTTGCTGTTGTTAATTTTTAGTTTACTACTGGCATTTTTATCCCAGGGAACAACTATTGGCATAACTTTACCTGGTGGCATCACTATAAACTTATTACAAATATTACCCTTTCAGGTTACTCTGCAAATAATTTTGGGAGCGATCGCTGGGTTGCTGATGGCGCAAATATTAGTATTATTATTAGTCAAACAAAATTGGACTCAAAATTCTACCCAAGATACTTTAGTTGCTGGAAGCCTGACCCTCTTATTAGTAGTCTTAGCAGAAAAATTCCCCATATTCTCTGGTTATTTGGCAGTCATGGCAACAGGATTTTTTGTGCTCGAATTTGATCCTCCCCTGGGGCGACGCTTAAGAAATGGTTTTGAGACCTTGTGGACGATAGCGCAAATAATTTTGTTTGTTTTGCTCGGTGCTAGTATCCCCTTGCAAGTCCTAGAAAATGTCTTCTTAGTGGGGTTATTAATTTTAGCTCTGGGTACTTTTGTCGGGCGGATGTTTGGTTGGTATCTCTCGACCTTGGGCAGTAATTGGAATTTGCAAGAACGTCTATTTTTACTACCTGGAAATTCTGCAAAAGCAACTGTGCAGGCTGCTATTGGTGCTATTCCTCTAGCGGTAGGCATTGAGGGAGGAGAAACAATTTTAGCGATCGCCGCCCTTTCCATATTAGTCACAGCACCTTTGGGAGCTTGGGCAATACCTGCCTTAGCACCAAAACTGTTAGAAAAAGGAGAAGTCGATCCGACAAAAGTAGCGATCGCTCGTCCTATTATATTATTAGCCGCCGTTGATACCTCACCTCTTGCCGTTGATGTGTTATTAAAAGCTGCAGAACTGGCGAGGCGTTGTGACGGGGAAATTGTAGTCTTGCACGTTCTTCAATTTGAATACCGCAACAGTATTGAGCAACTGCGACAGCAAACTAGGCAACTTTTGGCAGATATTCGGCATCAGTTTATAACTGTTGCGGGTGATGCTTCAGAAGAAATAATTTTTATAGCGCAAGAGTATGGAGCAGCAGAAATTGTCATAGGAAAAAAGGGGGATCGTTTATGGGACAATGTGTTAGTTGGGTCAGTTTCTCAAGCAGTTTTAGAAAAGAGTTTAATTCCTGTAGTGGTAGTTGAAAAAATAAAAACATAGTTGTATATAGAAACAAAAAATAAGTCATTTTCAGAATGGAATAGTTAAGCATAAATTGTTTAATTACTTGTGATGATGAAATAATTAAGATATGATGAGCTCGGTTTATTGGGCTCAAGAAACAAATAATTAATATAGCCCACATCTATAATGTCAGGGAGAGTAAAATTTTCTATTAAAAGCATATATAATTAATTCTGCATAACTTATTATTTTTTTTTCTTTTAGCAGGAGTTAATATCTTTTTATACCTAATTTATTGGGAGTCCTTCACTCCCTACCTCAAGAAAACATAGAAAAGTTTTTGCAAAATGGTACAAACCACACCCTAAAAACTAGGACTTTATTGACTCTAAGGGAAAAAAAAATTTCCCTTAGCTTCTAAACTGAACTCAGGAACATATCTCATAGGAGGGCTAACTTTGATTGAAAAGAATAAATATTCACCCCCTTCCATAACCACTATTTCTCGTCAAGAACTACGGGAATTAGTTCGATCGCAGCTTCAAACTCTACTAGAACAAGATAATTTGTCTGGAGCCAAAGCTCTTTTAGTACCAGTACAACCAGCCGATATTGCTGAAGCGATCGAAGGTTTACCAGAAACTATGCAAGTCATTGCTTTTCGGTTACTGCCTAAAGTAGAAGCGATCGAAGTTTATGAACAACTAGGCTCTACTGTACAACAGTCTTTATGTGAAAAGTTTAAGCGCCAAGAAGTCATAGATATTGTTGATAAAATGTCCCCTGATGATCGTGTCAAACTCTTTGAAGAACTTCCAGCAGCTGTTGTCCGACGTTTATTAGGTCAACTCAGTCCTACTGAACGCCAAGCTACCGCCCAACTCCTGGGTTATGACTCCGGAACAGCAGGGCGGATAATGACTCCAGAATACATCTCCCTTAAAGAAGAATATACCGTTGCCGAAAGTTTAGAACGTATTCGTTCACTAGCTAATGTTACCGAGACAGTTTATTCTCTATATGTCACTGACACTAACCGTTATCTTACAGGTATTTTATCACTTCGAGACTTAGTTACCTCTCAGCTCAACCAAACTATTGGGGAAATAATGAGTCGTGACTTTGTCTCGGTGCAAACTGGTACTGACCAAGAAGAAGTTGTCCGTGTTATTCAGCGTTATGATTTTTTAGCAATACCAGTAGTTGACAGTGAACAAAGACTTGTGGGCATTATTACCGTTGATGATGTTCTTGATATTTTGGAACAGGAAACTACTGAAGATATTTATGCTTTAGGTGGGGTGCAGTCTGATGGTGATAATTATTTCCAGGTGAATTTATTTACTGTTGCTCGTAGAAGGGTAGTTTGGTTATTTGTTTTACTACTGACAAATAGTGTTACAGGTGGAATTATTACAGCACAAGAAGATATTCTGAAAAAGGTAGTTACTTTGGCAGCATTTATTCCATTATTAACTGGTACTGGTGGAAATGTGGGGGCGCAGTCTTCAACTGTTGTCATTCGGGGTATGAATACTGATGAAATCTGGAAAATTGGAATTCTGAAAGTCATTATCCGTGAAGCTTGTGCTGGTGCCATGCTTGGAAGTATTCTCGGTTTATTGGCAACAGCTTGGGCATACTTATTTATTGTTAATGGAAATTTAGAAGTCTCAGTGACCGTAGGAATAAGTTTAGTCGCTATCTCAACTTTGGCTTCTATTGCTGGCTCTGCTTTGCCATTTTTGTTTCGCTCATTTGGGTTAGACCCAGCATTAATGTCAGCACCTTTTATTACAACTGCTGTGGATGTTCTCGGTGTTTTAATTTATTTCAACTTGGCACGAATGATTCTACAAATATGAAAAAAACCTCAAGGTGGGTTATGATTTATGATCATAAGTACTCACCTTTTATTATTCATAGATAGTAGCTTTTGTCTAATTTTATATCCTGAAAATCTGTCATTATAAGCTCTAATGATACTGCTGTTATTTATTATTTTGATCCGGCTCAAAAATAAAAAAAATCATGTACACAAGTTACTGATATTTCCAGATAACTATTTATGAAGGCTGAAGACAATTATAAACTTTAATCTCTGAGAATAATACCATTTCTCAAAAACTTTTCAACCCTGATATTGAGTAGGAGGTATAGGTCTAACTGCCACCCTCGAGAAGTACGGATGCTGCATACAATGTCTGTATATGCAACGTCCGTACAATATTATTAAATTAATATGAATAAGAACATTAATTATAAAAAAGGTTATTCTACCTATGTTAGTTACTTAATAATTTAAATGTTACTTCAGTCTAGCGTTTATACATGGGAGTTAATATAACCTAACTGGAGTAAAAAATCTATGAGCACTTGTACAAATTACAGAGATTTATTGACTCATAATTTTTTTACACAAACATGTATAGTACTTATCAGGTTAGTTAGAATATTCTTGCTATTTTAAAATTTAATTACGGTGATAATTTAGCTTCTGATACTAATTTTAAAAGTGGCTAATAGAGAAGGTTTTATGCCTGATTTTAATAATTTACAGCTACTTATTGATATCATTATTTTTTTTAAAGTGTTATAATATAATATCTTTTAGTATTGTTTGTGTTTATATATATAATCAAGTCACATCATAATTTATGTGGTTAGGTAAGTTAAAAACTTTTTGATAAATGGTATTAGAGCTATTCTTTTTTAGCTACTTTTATTAGGATACACTACTGTCAAGTATATTTTTTTATCGGTGGTATGATTTTTAACTTCAGCTATATAGCTTGTAGTTTTTCAACCACTTCTAACGTTATAAGCGATCGCTGTCTATAAACAACTTGTCCAATAAATAAGGTTTTAAGCTTCCGGCTTCACGGTGGTATTGTTTCCTTAAATAACATGAATAATCTAGTTCTTCCTCAGGGGAATAACTAATAACTAATAACTAATAACTAAAAATATGTTGCACCGCCTTCGCTTTTTAGAAATAGCTGAATATGTTTTTATTTTTGCCTCTGCTGTTGGAATTTTTGTTAATTATTTTTGGCAAAAACCAATTGTTTATCCATTAGGTTTGGTCTTAATTTCTTTATTAATTAATCTTGTGAATAGACGAAATTTAGGAGCGCAAATTAAAGCAATTAAATTTGAGACAACTGGGAAAATAGACAAATATCAAGATTCAATTTCTGAAATAATTTCTGAGTTACAAAATAATATAAAATCTTTGAAGTCTACAACTGAAGTATTAGAAATTCATCAGGTAGAAGAAAAAATTCAACCTTTGCTGGAAACTCTTAAAACTTTGTCGAATCGATTAGATATTCAGGAGAAAACTATAAAACTATTGCAAGCAGAATTAAATTTATTTTCTCAGCAGTTTAACCAGCGGCCGGAACTGAAACAAATTAATGATTTAGCAAGTGTAATTGTTGATTTACAACAGTTTATTAATAAGTTGCCAGAATGGAGTAGTTTAAGAGAACAAAGTTTTCAAAAGTTGGAGGAAAAAGTTAATCAGGCTTTGCTAAAACTTGAGAAAAATATTGCAGCAGAAAAAAGGAAAACTGATAATTAACAAGTTCATAAGTTGTTTTTTTACATTCAGCAAAAATTAAATTATCCTACAAAAACCCACTTTTTTTTTACCTGAAAGTTTCTATTTGTTGATACCAACTTTAAAGGCAGAATACTACAAAAAATTTAAAGCTATATTCCAAATAGCAACTCAAGGAAAAATTTGACTATAATTACTATATCTTTGTTGGTAAAGGAGTGCTATGTATGAATTTTAAATTTGTCCAACGATGGGCAACTATTAGTTGTTTTAGTTTGGCTGTAATTTTTGGTCTAACTCACCATAGTCGGGCTCAACAAAATGGTGGCTTGGCTAGTTTCTACTGTGGTACTGATAATGGTAAGTCTGCTACTATTGCAGACCATCCCATTCGGGGGAAAATAACTCTCATTATTTGGGAAAGTAATTATTTCATTAATGCTGGATATGATCCCCAGAAGCGTTGCCGTATAATTTCTAATAGATTTAATCGTTTTCAAAGTATAGGAAGTTTGAGGAAAATTGTTCCTAGTCGTACAAATAACTTACCTGTATTATGTGCTCTTTCTAGTCTAGATGGCTATACTGGTAGCTGTCCTAATACTAATGTTTTGATGACTCTTAAACCTGGTGATAATGCTCAAGAAATGGTTAATCAAATGGGTGAATTAAATCTCAAAGATTCTGTTGAGCCTCTGAGACATTCAGCTACTATTTTTGAACAATATGGGGATATTAAGGTTCTTGATATTAATTCAATGTTGCGGTATTCTTCACCTACTAAATAATTTCTGGCAACTTACCTAATTTAATGGTATTTTTCTGCTCTCCCTAAGTCTTTATCTGAAAGGGGGACTTTTTTTTGATTCTCCTTTTTTTTATCCCAACTTTAAGGTAGGGTGGGCTCAAAAAGGATTTTTCAGGACTAGGGGAAGGGGGTCCGTAGGGAGGTTCCATACAAAGGACTGTGGGTAGGGAGGTTGCATATAATCTCTCTACATCAGGAATAGGGAGATGATAGAGGACTAGCCTCCTTTTGGTTATGGGCCTTGACGGAGGTTTCAGTTAGGCTATGCTCTGAGGTCAGTTATCTGGAGAGCAGTTACTTGGTGGCCTGGTTTTCTACTACAAACTATTCTGTTTGTGGGGTTTTACCATAATCTATATACAGGGTGTTTCAGGTTTATGAGGTAGGCCTACGGGGGCTAGATGTCTACGGGGGCCAGATGCCTACACTGGATGATTTTTACGATTTACTTTGTAGGTCGTTTGCGGGAAATTAGCTGTAATTTGATGGGTATAATTGGATCGATATATATAAACTAATGGTGAAGAAATATTAGTAAATCAAGAATGGTTAACTAAGTCTATTATTGTGGGAGTTGCTGTTATAATATGGCTAAAATTTAAAAGATAGTAAGTATTCAGCTATTGGCTATCGGCTATCGGCTATGAGTTATTAACTGGTTACGTGGGAAGGAGGAGTTTATCTCAAAGGATAGTTAAAAAGTTATGTTGGTAAAGCTCGGTTTGTGTAGCATTCTGTATGTTAGGAAAGGAAGGGAAAAGAGGGGAAAAGAAAGGAAGGGAATTTGGTCATTAGGTAACTTTAGTAGTTACTTGCATAGGTTTAAAACCTGAGAGGTAAATGCTAATAGCTGAATGGTGAGAAAATATTAAAGTAATTTCTAAATATTTAAGGAAGAAAATAACTATAATGAAACATATTACTAAACTAACTGTTGGGTTAATTACTATTGCTCTGGTCAGCTGCAATAAATATGAATCACAAATAAGTACAGATGTTTCTACTAAAATTTCTAGACCTGATCCAATTATTACTCCTAGACAAGACAATGCTCCTTTCAACCAAATTTATATATATAGATTAGCTGAAAATATTACTGTAGAAGTTGTTGCTCGTAGTACTGTTTCTGGAGGTGACCCTTTTAGCTCGTCAGGTTCGGGGGTTATTATTGGTAAACAAGGTTCTACTTATTATGTGCTCACTGCCAAGCATATTTTTCAGTACCAAGATGACTATCGGGTAGTTGTTCGCAGTAAAAAACCGGGGGAGGATGCGGAAATTCTGAAGCTAGAAATTATCTACCGTTATCCAGATGCAGATTTGGCTGTGTTTAAGTTTGCTAGTGTGAAGCAATATAAGGTGGCTGAAGTAGGGGAAGCGAGTCAGTTAAGGAAAAATAGTGAAGTTTATGTGGGGGGTTGGCCTGGGGCTGAGAATAGGGAAGGTTTTCAGTTCACTCCGGCGAAGGTGACTAACCCACGGGCAGGAGATCTTTTAAATTATGAGCCTACTGTACCTGGTGAGGGTGTATATCCTGGTATGAGTGGGGGGGCGGTTTTGAATAAGGCGGGGCAGTTGATGGGTATTCATGTGGGGTTGACAAAGGCTGGAGATGGGGAGGGGGTTTTGGTTTCGACTTTTTTGCGGGATATACCACAGCAGGTGAGCAGGGTTTTGGTGAGGTCAACTTCTGCTGCTTTGCCTTCTCCGATACCTTCCCCTAAAAATCGGGCTGTTGGAAATACTGATAATGTTACTCCATCTCAAATTCAGAATGCCGAAAGTTACTATGAACAAGGAGATAAACACCATGATAGGGAAGAATTTGAACAGGCGCTCGCTGACTATAACCAAGCCATTCAACTTAATCCCAAATATGCTGATGCTTACAACAACAGGGGTATTGTTTACCGTAAGCAGGGAAAATATGATTTGGCGCTCGCTGACTTAAACCAAGCCATTCAACTTAATCCCAAATATGCTGATGCTTACAAAAACAGGGGTAATGTTTACTATAACCAGGGAAAATATGATTTGGCGCTCGCTGACTATAACCAAGCCATTCAACTTAATCCCAAATATGCTGAAGCTTACAACAACAGGGGTTTGGTTTACGATGACCAAGGAAAATATGATTTGGCGATCGCTGAGTTTAACCAAGCCATTCAACTTAATCCCAAATATGCTTATGCTTACAACAACAGGGGTGTGGTTTACGATGACCAGGGAAAATATGATTTGGCGCTCGCTGACTATAACCAAGCCATTCAACTTAATCCCAAATATGCTGAGGCTTACAACAACAGGGGTGGTGTTTACCTTGAGCAGGGAAAATATGATTTGGCGATCGCTGACTATAACCAAGCCATTCAACTTAATCCCAAATTGGCTGAAGCTTACAACAACAGGGGTGCGGTTTACCGTAAGCAGGGAAAATATGATTTGGCGCTCGCTGACTATAACGAATCCATCAGACTAAATAACCCTCAGCTTTGGCTGCCTTACAACAACAGGGGTTTGGTTTACAATGACCAGAGAAAATATGATTTGGCGCTCGCTGACTATAGCCAAGCCATTCAACTTAATCCCAAAGATGCTTATGCTTACTACAACAGGGGTAATGTTTACGATGACCAGGGAAAATATGACTTGGCGATCGCTGACTATAGCCAAGCCATTCAACTTAATCCCAAATATGCTAATGCTTACTACACCAGGGGTCTGACTAACAAGGATCAAAGAAATATGGAAAAAGCTATATCAGACTTTGAAAAAGCTGCCGACTTATACAAACAACAAGGAAATCAAACATGGTATCAAAACTCTCTAGATCAACTCAAAGAATTACGAGGATCTTAATGAAATCATATCTAAATAATGAGTTGTTTTCTATTGGTTGATATAACTAGAAGATCATATCCCTTAATAACCTAACCTGTCGACTAACCCGAAACTATTGGCAATTTAAATCAGGCTCTCAGGACTAAAGCCTGATACCAAGTTCATCAACTTAGGCGACACTACTGACTATTAACAGCAAACCTCAAATAATTTCCTCAAACCAATGTATTCTCAAAGCTTTCAAATCTTAAAATCTTACTTTTAACTTCCCTCCTTGGGTTCAAGGGAGTAGTTGAATGCATGAGTGCATAACTTCCGTAAAACAGTATTACTAACCTAACCCGGTCACAGTCAAACTGAAATCAAGAAAAACATTAGGCTTGAGGTTTTTCATAGCCAAACAGTATTCTGTATATGGGTACTAACAGCCTGATATATTATCTGGGAATGCTGAAAAATCAATACCTTCAAAACTTACCCAGTGCTACTATATATAATTAAAAAAAATGTCATTTTTCCGATAACGCCCCTATCATTAGTCTCCTTGCCTAAGTCCTAACTAGACTTTTTTGACAATGCCAAACAACTAAATAAATAAAAGCACCAATGAACCTTAGTAGAAATTCAACCCTACCACCTGCCGCCTGAAACCTGAGACCTGCCGCCTACATTAAATAAATAAAAGCACCAATGAACCTTAGTAGAAATTCAACCCTACCACCTGCCGCCTGAAACCTGAGACCTGCCGCCTACATTAAATAAATAAAAGCACCAATGAACCTTAGTAGAAATTCAACCCTACCACCTGCCACCTGAAACCAGACACCTGCCACATAATAGGTTATTAGGCCTCTCCTCACCCCTAGAAATTATTACCAGCTATTATATAAACCAACACTTACGCAAAACATGAAAATATAGTACGATCTCTATGGAGTAACTAACCCCCCTTAACCCTTACTAGATATAGTAGTTCTGCGTCAGCTGTAAATATCCCATTCCCAAAAGCGATCGCTCTCTAAGCACCAACCCCAAAGACCAATGACCAAAAACCAACTTCTAGACAACCGATACCAAATTATTAACAAATTACACGAGACCAACTTAAGCATAACATTCCAGGGAAAAGACACCAAAAACTTTAACCGTCTATGTTTAATCAAACAACTTAAAAGCTCCTACAACCCCCAATTAAAAAAACAATTAGAACAAAGATTTCAACAAGAAGCAAAAATTTTAGAAAGACTAGGAAACCACCCACAAATTCCAGACTTATACAGCTATTTTTCAGAAAATAATCAATTTTATTTAATTCAAGAATGGATAGCAGGAGGTAACCTCCAAGAAAGGCTTGAAAAACAAGGCAAACTGACAGAATCAGAAGTGAAAGATATACTAATAAAAATATTGCCAGTACTCGAATTTCTGCAAAAAAATCAAATAATTCACCGAGATATTAAACCCAGTAATATCATGGTCAACAGAGAAAAATTACCCATATTAATAGACTTCGGTATAGTCAAAGAAATTTACACCATAGTTAACCAAAAGACACCTTATACCGTCCTCGGTATTGGAACTCCAGGGTTTATTTCTCCCGAACAAAAAAAAGGTCAACCCACCCATGCTAGTGATATATATAGTTTAGGGCTAACAGCAATTTATCTCCTCAGCAACCAACTACCCATAGATCCATTTTCCTGGCGCAAAGACGTACCGAATATTAACTCAGAATTTAGCAATATTTTAAGTAGAGCCATAGAAGAAAATTTGAGCGATCGCTACAATACAGCCACAGAAATGTTAACCGAACTAAATAAACCTCAGTCTCTAATACCAACCAGAGTATTACAAAATCCAGCTCCAGCACCCAGTTCAAAAATGCAAAATAGCAAATTATTAATAATACAAATATCCCTAACTTTTATTGCTATTATTGTGACTATTCTTAGCCAAGCAACAAATATTTTTATAAACCTGAACAAAAGCAAAGAGCTATACAAAAAAATAGATATTGAAAATATAGAAATTATAGCCAAGAAAAGCTTAAATTTAACTATTAAAAAAGCAAAATTAGCCATTAACAAAGCCAAAACATCCCAGAAAAAAGCAGAATTAGAAATTGCCAGAGACGAACTACAAATAGCAATTAAAGAACTAGAAAATATTCCCGAGAACCAAAGTATTGAAAATCAAATTCAAACTAAAAAAACAGAATATCTGAAAATAATCAATCAAATAAACCAGGCCCTAAAAAAACGACCATGTTATGAATTATTATTTCAAATAGATAGCTGCCAAGAATACCCAATAAAATTAGACCTCCCTTTATCCCCTTAAAAAGCGAGGAGCCTACAAAAAAGTCTCCAAAGTCCCCCCTTTTTTGAGCCATCAGTGATCAGGAATTTTTCAAACCATTTTCTAAGATAGAAATAGGGACCCACTTCTAGCCTGGACCAGGAAGACCAGGGGGGAGAGTAGCGATCGCAGAATTACACCCACCAGAAAAAAACATATTTTTCAAGATATTTACTATTCCGAAATATCCTATTTATAGTCAGCACTCCCACCTTAGCAGTCAGCTCAAAGACTTTTGCTTGGTTATGCTGGGCAAAAAGATAAAGTAAAGCTTATCATCCTTTTCGTGTCCGAATTTAAATTTTTTTTGGGGGCTAATTTCCTGCTGATAGCTGATAGCTGATAGCTGAATGCTTACCTTTTATAACCTTTCTATTTTTTCAAATTTTATCCTCACAAAGATATTGATCACCCATAGTTTAAAAAATAGTAGAGCCAAAACAAGGGATCACTTTTTTAGGATAGTTTCGGTGATTCATCAATAGATGATATCAAACAGGAAATTATATAAATTAAATTAGCTTTAATTAAATTATAAACTATATCATAAATCAGCTTCAATTATCTAAAATTGTCTGAACTTATATAATTTTTTTATTGATATGAAAAAAACTAGTAGAAAACCCTGAAGCTTGTTATTCTGATATTTTTATTCAAAAATAATGCTATACTTAAAAAATTTTCAAAATCACTAAAAAAATCTTAGAAGTTATTTAATAAAAAAACTACATTAATAAATAGTATGTAAAATATAAAATTTAAGACTAGCAAAGTTTTTGATAGTTAATATAACTATTTCTGAATTAACGATTTCTAGACGACTTTATATGCTTGATTAATAACTTAGCGATCGCTTCCTTTTGCCGAGAATCAAAATTATTAATAATTAGTTTTACCATTTCTTTCGGTTCTTTTGGTAAACTTACCTTTGTATTTTCACAAGTTCTTGCTTTGGGAGAAATTGCAATTTCTTTTAAATCTTTACTTAGTACTATTTCCTTCACCTTTCCTACTTGGATAAACTCACCAGCTTGATTAAGTTCCCTAATAATAACAGGTGCTAAAACGTGATAAGACAACTTAGAATTAGCCAAAGCTTTTTGAGAAGTAGTAACTAAAACCTGCCAAGCTTTTGTATTTGTATCCAACTTCAACAAACCATTACAACTTTCTATTAATTGTTTCCTTGAAGATGGAGAATCAGCCTTTTTAAAAAGCTCCAACATTTCCTTTAATTGCTCTTTTACCTGTTGATCAAAACTAGTTTTTTCTTTCTTATTGCTAGTAGTCGTAGATTGATTAGTAGTTTCAGTACTAGCTAAAATATTCAAATTATTCTCTAACTCAGCAAAAATAGGTAAAGCATTTTGTACTATTTTTTCTCCCTCTTCTTCCCTCAAGCCGTAAGGACCTTGCATAAGCTCTACTAAATATTTGAGAAGATCATATCCTTTTAAAAATTGAGACTCTATCGTTTGGTTAACATTAATAGAATTTTCTCGAATTATTTTGAAACAGTCTTCTAAACGATGAGCTATCTGTTTTACACTGTGTATTCCCAACATAGCAGCTCCACCTTTGACAGAGTGAGCCGCTCTAAACATATCATTAATAACTTCAACATCTGATATTGTAGACTTCAAATCTACCAAACCATTTTCTAAAGTTACTAAATGTTCTTCTGCTTCTGTTATGAACAATTGTTTAATCCTTTCCTCTTGTTCTGACGCCATAATATTTCTCCTATAGGTATTGGTTTACAGATAGTGACTTTTAAAATTAAACTCTTAATAGTAAAAAGAGCTAACCAAAAAGATCACCATCCACAGAACTACCTTCCTATATCAGTATCTGCAGTACCCTTAGCTAAATTTTAGTTATTAGTTATCAGTAGCTCCAGCTCAAATTATAGATGAAGTAAGGTGTTAATTGTAAAACTCCATTCACTCAAGTTACTTTTACGATCTGTCTTTTCCAGTTAATATAACTATAGCTAAAGGCATTTTACTAACTTAATTTACCATTTCGTATTTCAATAGTTTACTTCAGGAAATTTTAAGTGAGTTTGGTTCAGTCCATAGAAAGTCCCGAAACCATCTCTTAACTATTAAGGCGACAATGCAAAACCAGAATACTTTTGTCAACTTCTGGCCTTGACTGAGGTCTTTTAGATTCCTATTTATAACATTCAAACTTGGCCACTGTTTTATGACTATATAGAGAACCTGAAAGTCAAGAAATTAAACAAGAATCAGAAAAATTGTTAACAGAAACATAAGTATTTAGCAATGTTATTAATCTCAAAAATTTTTTTGAGAAAACGGTGAGCGAAAAAAAATAGTTAACAATTTACAGAGGAAGTGTTTTTATCTATCTGTTATTGCGATCGCTCTATAACATTAGAACATAATTTCGGGGAAATGATGTACGGCTGTATTTAGTAAAAGCAATATAGTGCAAGCATCTTCTCCGCGCCAGCATCTTGCCCCCGTAGGCGTAGCTCATAAACCTAAAATATGCCTATATCTCCTTGAATACCTAATATGGAAAAATTTTAGGGGATTAAAAGTTAGGAAAAAGTTAGCAACTGATGTGATCAAAGTATTTTTCTTATAGCTAATTAATGAGGCTTATATTTTGCCAAGTAATTTTCAGCATATAAATAATAATTTTATTACTAATCATTATTCTCTTCAACTATGTACTTTATAACCCTAAATTTTCAATAAATTTAGCTTACAGTAAGTACCCACAAAAAATCATTGACCAAAATTATTGATAAAGTGGAATGTTTATATAAAGATTAGATTTTAGTTTTTCAACTGTGTAATTGACTTAGTTTACCCACTGAGAAATTTTTCGTCGTTCGCTCTTGCAAAATCACTGTTAGTAGTTTTTGACTTATTTTCTTAATATTTTAGGAATTTAATAATGCACAGTCACATCATAACAAACAAAGCATTCTATAAAAATTTATTTTTTAATTTTGTGATGACTATCCCCTTAATTTCAATGGATTGAGTATAATAAGGTGTAATAGACCTCAGGGGTTTAACCACTTAGTTAATAATTTAATAAAGAAAGCTTAATGTTACACAGTAATACAATAGAGAATATTAATCCTCTGACCGATAACTTCAGCGTCAAAAATAAAGATAAATTTGCAAGTACTAATGAATATAAACAGATTAAATCAGACTCAAATGTGCCTAGTTATATTCACCTTAACCTAGACAATTTAAAATGCTTTGAACAAGTAGATAATCAATTTCAAAATTGGGGCATAACTTTCTCTAATGCAATCATTATCGAACCATCTAACCCAGCTTTTGCAGTTCCTGAAGGTGTAAAAGTTCTAATAGGAGGGCCGAAAAATGGCAGAATAGAAATGTACTTTAGATCTCCAGCCAAGTTTGTTAGCGCATTGACAAGAAATTCCCACCGAACTATTGTGTCAGCTTATAATCAAAATGAAGAACTCTTAGCTAAAGACGAAATTCCTACTTCAAGCTTACTTAACTCTAATTCAATGATTTCTCCTAAAACTCAACTAACCGTAAATGCTGAAAAGATTTACAAAGTAGTTTTTTATGCTTTTGATGGTCAATTCATAATTATAGACTTGAGCGTTGGTTTTTAAAGAATCAGCATTCACCAATTAAGAGCCATAATAGTTGGAGAAAATTCAATTATTTAATATATTAGTATCTTTAATAAAGACCTAAATGGTTCATTATTTTTAAAGCATCCAGAGTTAATTATTTTTAAAGCACCCGGGAATTTAACTAAAAATCTATGTTGACTTTCTGTGGTATAAAGAATAAATAAATTAAATTAGTACTCTTATACCAAAAAGCTCCCAAAATGTTTAATAATTCCCAAGTTATATTTGTCCCCTGGTTACATTTTCACCAACCTCCAGTTTGGAATAATGGAAAATTACAGGGTAACTTGGAAAAAATGCTCAATAGCGAAGCTAACTCAGAAGAACATTGGAATGCTCAATGGTTTGCCCAAGCATATAAAAATCCAGCTCGTTATGCTCAACAACTCACATTAGAAGGTCATCAACCCCGAATGATGGTAGATTATTCTGGGGTATTACTTGAAGAGATGGCAAAACTTTCTAAAAACGGCATTTTTTCCAATATTTATGTTGACGGCAAATGCATAGGAGATGTCATCAGTCTCTGGCAAGAAGTTCTCACTGAATATTCAGATACCATAGAATTTACTGGTAGTGCATATAGTCATTGTTATTTTCCCGCTACTCCTGAACGAGACCATGAAGCTCAAATTATGCAATGGCGAAAAGTATTTGCAGATTTATTTGGTGAAAAAGCACTATCAAGAGTTAGAGGGTTTTGGCCACCGGAGATGGGAGTAAGTGGCAACCCTGCTGAAGCCTTGAGATTTGTGCGTTTGTTGAAAAAGTGCGGTTATGAGTGGATTATTTTACCCAATGCAGCATTAGAACATCCTCAAGGTTGGAGTACCCCAGAGTTAGAAAACCGGGTGCATTGGTTGGTAGTAGAATCATGTGGTGAGTCAGAACGTATTCTATGTGTGGTAAGAGATACCGATATGGGGATTCGACAACAAAGCGGTCACAATGCTGAGGGTTGTATTGATGATCTGCGATATCGTAGTCGAGTAGTGGGGATGAAACCTCCTGGTTTGGTCGTGCCAACTTCTGATGGGGAGAATGGCAATGTAATGATGTTTGAATATTTTAAGAACTCTTTTGCACCTCTGTTTCGGGAGCGTCATCGCTGGTTGGATGTAGGTTTTATGACCGTGAGTGAATATATTGATACTTATTTATCACCAGGGGAAATAACAGAAGTTAGACTGAAGTCAACAGGGGGCTCATGGATAGGAGGTCATCAGCAATGGCAAGAAGGAGATTTACGACAACAGGTATTGGCTGCAGTTGAACAGCTGAGTCAAGATTATGCAAAGGTTGTAGAGTCGGGCAAGGGTTCTGTTCAAAAAAGTAAAGCGTTATTGTTGTGTGAAACCAGTTGTTTTGTTTATTGGGGTTCTGATTTTTGGGCCCAACAAGCAAAGTTATTTATTGATAGAGCAAGAAATATATTACTATAGATCAAAATCTACAAAAAAAAATTCCTTGGGAAATGGTATGGCCTCAAAAAAAATAATGCAAAAAGTATTATTTTTATTCAAAATTTTCCGGGATTATGGTTAGATATAACAGCTTTATTTACAGGCAATTTATTTAAGTATTAGCTATTTTTAAGGAGTGATTAAATTATTCATAACATCAAAACTTTGTCAAAAAAATTACTGCCAAATCTAATTCATCGTCAATTTTATCAACTTTTCTTTCTAATTTAATTATTCAAAAAGAAAAGTCTGTATTTCTCACCTCCCTATTATATGAAATAGGGTTAAATAATTATTACAGCGGTTCGGTATAAGTATGTGAGGTACACGAATTTCATAAAAAAAACTTGCCAATATTTTTACCATTTACCCTGTACGTCATTTGATCGCTCATCTTCTGTATATAATTGTGGTCGATGGGGAAATGGGGGAAATGAATCTTGATACCAAATTCAGTACAAAAGGCTTTAAAAATCCCTAAATTCCTTACTTAGCAACGGCTGTAACTTAAAAAAAATACTCTCTTACACTTTGGGAATTTTGTATAAAGTATAGATAGAATTATGAATATACATTATATAATCGGATTCTATATTACAGGAGGTACTGATAACTGAAACTAATAACTGAAACTAATAACTAATAACTAATAACTGAAATGACAAACTCTACCCCTAAATCTAATAAAAAATCTACTCCTAAAGTTAACCCTTTACAATGTTTAGCAAGTGCTGTAATTTCTGGCAGTCTAGCAACCGTTACCTATTCCTTAATGCAATCAGTTGCTAAGACATTTGCAAGTAAACCCATTACTTCAGATAATTTTTTGGTAGTAAATCTTTCTGGTGCAGTTCGTACTTTAGTCGTAGGAGTTATTGCTCTTGTCGCCTGTATATGTGCCATAGTAACTCTAGGTTTAATTGCCTTAGCTATACAAACTATAATTCACAGGTTTACCAACAAAGAAATGCCTCCAAATGAAGGTTAGCAAAATTATTTGTAGATGGAAATACTCACTATTTTAACTTAAAAATAGTAGAGAAATACTTGTTAATTAATGACTAATATCAAAATAGTTTAGTATGGTCAAAATAATCCACTAAATTACAAAGTCCTAAAGCCCTGATAAATCAAAATTTTTGAGTTTTGAGTTTGAACTTCCGGGTCGCAACAATAGGATAATTGACCAATAAGTTTGAAAGCTGTTAAAACTCTCTCCAACTCATTATTCGTTGATTTACTTAGTCCAAAAGGTATAGAAAAAATGTCAGAAGATCAACCAAAGCAAATAAATTCAGAACAACCTCAAACAGAAGCAATTTCTCAGGAAACGACAGAAAATCCTTCTATGATATCCGAAACCCAACCTCCAGAACAACCCATTTCTGATAATGAATCAGTTGTTGCCAAACCTCGACTTTGGCAGCAAGTTTTGGGGTTAGTTCGTTCCTTATTACCACAGTCTCTAAATAAGAATCTTTCTGATAACTTTTTGAGTGTGGCTGTCACAGGTATTTTTGCCCTTATTCTGGTAGTTATTTTTGTATCAATTTCACCTAGTCAAGATATTCCCGTCGTTGCAGAGTATGAATTAAATGAAGAAACTCCCGCCCCAGAATCTCTAAGTTCTACAATAGATTCAAAAAATCCACAACTTTCGGAAACAGCATTACAAGAAGCTCTTGAATCTACAGAGCCCATTATCACCCCACCTCCAGAGTTGACTCCAGAGCAAACTTTTCTAGTGTCAATTCAAAATCAGATTGATGATTTAGCTAATCAATATGCTGGTGGAATTATTAAGTCTTTAAAATTTTATCTTTCCACTAATTTATTAATGGCTGAACTGAGCAATGATTGGTATAACATGACTCAAGAAGAACAAAATAAATTAGTCAATCAAATGTTTGAAGAAGTGCAAGATTTAGACTTTAAGAAATTGATACTAATCAACTCTCAAGGTAGAACTATAGCTCGTACTTCAGTTATTAATTCTTATATGATAATTTTAGAGCGATCGCTTTTAAAATTACCAGAGTCTTTTGATAGTAAAGAATAGTTAATTCTCAGCATTCATTGTTCAGCTTTTCCTGGATAATCGAATCCCAATCAACTTTTGAACAGAATAAACTAATAAGGTTATCTGATGACCTTTTTTTTCATACTTCTCTGTACTTTGTACTTACAAAATAATACCACCTGTGGAAAAAAATACTACTAAAAAATCCAGATGAATCAGAGGGGCTTAAAATAGCAGTTATTATTAATTATAAGATATTTAGATCTATAATTTTCCCATTTTTGAAAATATTCACTCTAACTTCAGTATTGCCAATTTTTTCTTTATTCACTCTAGCATTTGTAACAAACATTCCAGTTTTCTTGGTATAATAAGTTAAGAAATTATAGATAATAGCTGATGGTTTAACCCTTACTTTAATCTATTTTTGTAGCTAATAATTTTATAGTATAATAAAAAATTAAAGTTCAAAAAATGTTTAAAAATATGTTATGGCTAAAAAAAGTGGTGAAGGACAAAAAATAATTAGTGATAATCGCCAGGCAAGGTTTAACTATCATATTATAGAGACTTATGAAGCTGGCGTGGCATTACAAGGAACAGAAGTAAAATCAATCCGAGAAGGTAAAGTCAACCTACGGGATGGTTATGCTTTAATTCGTAATAATGAAGCATGGTTACTTAACGTTCATATTTCCCCATATCAAAAAGCAGGAGATTTTTTTAATCACGAACCCCGGCGTAGTAGAAGACTATTGTTACATAAACAAGAAATTCGAAAATTAATTGGAAAAGTAGAACAACAGGGATTAACTTTAGTACCATTGAGAATGTATTTTAAGCGTGGTTGGGTAAAAGTCGATATTGCTTTAGCACAAGGTAAAAAACTTTATGATAAGCGTGAAACTATTAAACGTAGAGATGATAAACGGGCTATGCAAAGAGCAATTAAACAATACTAGATGAACAAATTGTAGAAGAGTAAAATTAATGATTCGGCTATTGAATGATTTTTTAGTAGATTTAATTTATGGGAAAGTATATTCCTCTGTTATACCAAAGGCAAATCAAAACTATTAGTAACACTGATATGGCAACAGTCGAAGGAAAAAATATGATATGGGAGATATCCTAATAGCTCGAATACATTGTCAAACCATTTGTTATTCTATCAAGAGACTATCCAAAATGCCCATTTGGGAACAGCCAGGGTCAGGGTAAAAGAAGCTTTTCTGAAGATTTATATTAGACATCTTCAAATACTAAATTCAATTGCTAATTTACTATTTTCGGTTTTAGGATGTTCTTGCTCCAACAAAAATTTCAGGGAGCAAACTTTTGAATAAATCACAAATTTTCCGAGGGTTGTGAGCGATCGCTAGTTTGAAGTATTCCAGTACTTCAGTTAGACAAATTCAGAGATAAACTTAGCAACGCCTTAAACCAGACGTTGCTTACCTTGGAGATTTTTTATATCTCAAAAAACCCCCTGTTACTCATTAAAAGAAAGTTGAAAAGTTGAAAATCAGGAATTAACTTTTAGAGATAATATTCATTATCAACTAATTATAGTAAATTTTCCATAGGAAGGAGCTAGAGTATAAACTTCCTCGTTACTCTTGTTGCTACCCGCGCAACTTTTTTATATATCCGTGATATGACTCGTGCCACTCATCAAAACGACGTTGACCATCACGAACTAACATTTGACGATAATGTTCACCAGCAATTGACTCCCGAAGTTTCTCCCCTCCAAATTTATCGTTCAACTCTTTCTCCTTACGAGGATTTTTACCAGCAGCACCTAACTTTTGTTGATCAGGTTTATTCTTAGCTGGTTGCTTAGATTTTTTCACTCTAAGTTTGTCCTGTGACTCTTTCTTTTTATAACGAGTTTCACGATCACCAACTAACTTTTGTTTATTCTGTTCATTATCAAGTGACTGGATAAATTCTTTCTGATACCTCAGAAACTCAGTGTGCCACTCATCAAAACGACGT
>JAGGDU010000175.1:92488-101972 GCA_018457135.1 Trichodesmium erythraeum GBRTRLIN201
CTCATCAAAACGACGTTGACCATCACGAACTAACTCTTGACGATAATGCTCATTACCAACTGACTCGATAAATTCTTTCTGATACCTCAGAAACTCAGTGTGCCACTCATCAAAACGACGTTGACCATCACGAACTAACTCTTGACGATAATGCTCATTATCAACTGACTCGATAAATTCTTTCTGATACTTCAGATATTCTTTCTGATACCTCAGAAACTCAGTGTGCCACTCATCAAAACGACGTTGACCATCACGAACTAACTCTTGACGATAATGCTCATTATCAACTGACTGGGTAAATTCTTTCTGATACTTCAGATATTTTTTCTGATACTTCAGATATTTTTTCTGATACTTCAGAAACTTACCGTGCCACTCATCAAAACGACGTTGACCATCACGAACTAACTCTTGACGATAATGTTCGCTCATAACTTAATACCTCTTATGTAAACATTTTAATTACTAAAATATTAAAACTTTAAGCTTTGTATTTTTTACATTATCACAATGGAAAAAGAACCTTGGTATTTTTTATAAATCTTGACAATTTAGATCATATCCTAAAAATTTATCGGCCGACAATGGCCATTAAAGTTATGTTTAAAGACTATAAAAAATAACCATATAATTAAGAAATTATTCTGGCTAATACCTAAGGTTTGACCAACATAATTTTACTAATAGCTATTGCTTGCTATACTTTTATATTAGCCAGATAAGTTCAGTACCATTACACTCAACAATTACGTTTTACTCTCCTATAGCGATCGCCTAAATTAATATCCACAATACGTAGTTTTTTTGTTAGTCCTGACGATTTTTTTGATTATTTTCCCAGTTAAAAGTCAGACAAAATGATAAGGAGGAAGTTGTTCGCTCAAAGTAATTTGCCAATAAGAACACTCAGTTTGCCAAGTTGATAGTTCTTCAGTAGTTATAACTCTGGCATCACGATTGGCCAACAGATGTACTTGCTTAATTTTACTTTCCGTACTATCTCTAAAAACTGCTTTGGGATAATTCTTGAATATTAACTGACGTATATTTTCCCACTGTTGACGTTGCTTAGTTTGAAAAGCTTGTTGTTGTTCAAACTGTTGTTTTTTGGCTAATAAATAAGCTTTGCCACGAACTTTACTAACTTCTAGGGTAGAAGGATAAGAAACTGGAGTAAAAGTAATAGTATATTCTGCTTGTTGTTGCAGTTTAGTTAAAATATTCAGATATTGTTGCTGATTATTTTGTAAATCATTAATAATATTTTCTCGCAGAGCAAAAGCATTACCAAATCTTAGTGGTAGCATAGATACTTGCTGAAATATTTCTCTAACTACACGATCATGGGCTAATATTGCTTCTAGTAATTTTTCTTCTGTTTCCTGTATTGCTTCAATAGATACATTTGCTTCAACTACAGCAGCAATATTTTGATATGGAACTAGCTCAACTTCCTTTTCCATACCTTTTGGCAATGCTAAACATGATTCGGGTAGATATAGAAAACCGTAGACATAATATGACATTTTAACTGCTTAGTGTTAAGTGGATGGGGAGTTATGAGTTAGGAGTAATTATACTTAGACTTAAGGAGCAGATTTCTTTTGCATTGGTCAAAACATCTTCCATGATTTCACTTCTAACTCCCCATAATATTTGCTCATCATTTCTAATCATTGATAGCATTATAATTTAGCCTCAGTTCTTCTGCTATAACCTCAGCTATCAAAGTTTTACCTGTACCTGATAGTTTAAGTAAAAAAAACTCCACAAGCTGATTTCAGTCTTTAATAACCTTAATTTTGTCGAATTTCGCGATCGCCAGATCAGTCTTGTTGTCTAATTCGAGCAAAATTATAAGGAGCAGTAAAACTATTGTAGCGAATTGTAAAGTTTCCCCGTTCACATAATTTACTATCAATAGTTTCTACTTTCTCACCAAAATCTTCTTCTTGATCCCAAGGTATGAGATAAGCTGCATTATAAATCATTTTTTCTGTTTGAACCTCATTTTCTATTACTTCAATCGCCATTTTATTTAGAGTTTCTTGAAAAATTTCAATAATATTTTGTTTTCGTTCATTCATTCCTTGTTCAATTTTCTGCCCAATATCAATGACCTGATCCATGGTTAATTTTTTATCTTTTAAACTATCTCTTTCCTCTTTTAGATCTTTGTCGTTTTCCAGTAACTTTTCCAGTTCTGCATCTGGCTCCCAATATATTTTTATCCCTACTTCTCGATTATTTTTTAACTTAGTGAATAGATCATGAATTTGCTGTTCACAAGGTTTAGTAAAATCTTGAGAAAATTTTTCCCACTCAGAAACTACTAAACCAAATTGCATCGGCAGTAAATTTCTATAACCTGCTTCCATCGCTGACTCAAGAACTTTTTCATGGGTAATTAAATTACGACGACTTGCTAGATAACGTTCCTTTTTGGCAATGGAGTAAAGCACTGCAAATTCATCAACGTCTTGAATTTTTACATCTTCTTTATCCAATCCTTTTAACTCATCTTTCGATTCATTCGATCCTTTTAATCCATTTTTCGATTCATCTTTCGATTCATCCATTTTACCTTTTTCCTGGATTAGACCATAAACGTAGAAACCAAATTCCATAATTAATAATTTAATGATTTTTTGACTTAGTTGGGTGATCAATCAGATGCCTTAATGCCCTTTGTGTTCAAAACTAAATGCTTTTTTTATTCAAAATTTATTTTAATCTCAACTTGAATGTCAATCTTTAAATTATAACAAATTGTTAAGACAAAATAATTATTTAGAATTTTAATTTCTAATTTTTAGGTACATTAGTACATATGATTATGTAATAAGTATATCATATAGTTAATCCCTTAATTTAAGTTGCTAAAATTAGTTAAGTAGCTAGAGTTAGTAACTAGTGGGGGTGTTTTTACTTATAGAACTAATTTAAGGAGATTATCTTATGCTTTTACGTTTATTAACCTTGCCTATTAGTGGTCCACTAGAAGGAGTTACGTGGTTAGGGAAAAAACTTCAAGAACAAGTTGATACAGAAATAGATGAGACAGAAAATCTTAGTAAAAAGCTACTAACTCTTCAACTTGCTTTTGACATGGGGGAGATTTCGGAAGAAGATTTTGAAGATCAGGAGGAGGAGCTTTTATTAGCAATTCAGGCCTTAGAAGAACAAAAGCTTAAAGAAGAAGAGGAAGATGCATAGAATATTGATTGAGTGAGGAGTTACGAGTTAAGTGTATAGTGATCAAATAGCCTAACTATAATACTAAAATACTAAACTTTGTAAAAGTAACTCCAAGCTTCTCAATACAGTTGATTTGAGAGAAAATGCAAATTTTATTAGATAGAGACAAATTTTAACCCTTACCTACTCATAATTTCAAAAGTTTCTTATTGTCTTAGAACAAGTCTACAATCTATGATGTAACTTTGCGCTCAGAGTTTGGTGAATTTTTTTTCTACAATGCCATTGACCTTGATAATTCTTTATACAGCAACTAAATTTCTCTGTTGAGTCTTGATAAAAAACTGGGTTGAAAGCCTCTCTCTATCTAGTATAAGGCAACTTTTTAGTTGTTTTTTTTTGAATACATATGTTATAAGTGCTATAGTAAATTATAAATTAATTATTAGCAAACTGGAAGTTAAAGGCAAGAAACGGGCACAGAGGCAAAAGTAACCAACCTCAAATCACTCCGAATAGGGGTTGGTTAGTAGTATGTGAAATGCGTTGCCTTACGTAACGAAAACATTAACCTACCTTTGATATTCAGCTAGGTAAAAATCCCGGTGTTTTTAGGCCAAGTAAGATGCCAATAATCATAATGGGTTATAGCTTGGGGGGTAAACCGTAAGATACTAATAATAATAATGCGTTATAATTAAGTGGAAAGCGAGGAAGACTGGTTCATAACTTTCACCCTCGCAAACATACTACTGTTGACAGCTATTGTTTCCTTTTCTGTTGATGCTCAATTCTCAAATCAACTGGTCAGTACTTTTGAATTGAGGAAGAATTAAAATTAAGAGTTAAGTATAAAAGCTATTTTGAGTAAAGTAATTTGTTTTATTCATTCAAAAGTAGTAGAGCTAACCGCTAATGGCTTAATGCTTATTCTGTGTAGCTAACACAATTTTTTGATTAAGCTATACTGAACAAAATGATAGTGAGCAGAGAAATCTAGTCTATGTGTTCACATCTAATAGCTGAATACTTATCCTGTGTAGCTAACACAATTTTTTGATTAAGCTACACTGAAAAAAATAATTGTGAGCAGAGAAGTCTGGTCTATTTGTTCACATCATTACTAAAATCAAGAAGAGGTATCACTTTTTCTGCATTTTTTCTGTATTTTATTTGTACTTATGATCATAACTTACTAGAGCCGCTTAAATGTGATAGAATAGCTTATAGACTAAAGTATTAACTTCAACTATTAAAAATTAAAAAATGAATAATTTTTTTGGATTAGATGTAAAAGACCTAGTAGAATTGGCAAAAACTCTAGAAGAAAAAGCCAAATCAGGAGAAATCAAAACTTCCTTTGAGGTACAGTCTGGACCGATGAGAAATATTCCCAGGCATGGGAATATACCGAGGGGAATGGGAAGAAGCAATTATCAAGCTCAAACAGGACAGTCTTCACAAGATACTAATTTTACTGTTCAATCCCCAAACAAAGATAGTGTAACACAAAACAGAGCTCAAGAGAAAACTAATTCTACAACCTCATCCCCAGAAACTAAATTGAGACCTACCCTAAGAGATATCGGGGGTATGTCAGAAGTAATTCAAGAATTAAGAGAAGTTATAGAACTCCCACTCAAACGACCTGATCTGTTGACTAAATTAGGACTTGAACCTTCTCGTGGAGTTTTATTAGTTGGACCACCAGGTACAGGTAAAACTCTGACGGCTAAGGCAATAGCAGAAGAATTGGGGCTAAATTATATTGCCATCAACGGACCAGAAGTGATGAGCAAATATTATGGAGAAGCAGAAGGAAAGTTACGGGATATTTTTGCCAAAGCCAAAAAATCTGCTCCTTGTCTGATCTTCATTGATGAAATTGATAGCATTGCTCCAGACCGCAGTAAAGTTGAGGGAGAAGTCGAAAAGCGATTAGTCGCTCAACTCTTGGGACTGATGGATGGATTTGAAGTTTTAGAGGGTGTCCTGCTATTAGCAGCAACAAATCGTCCAGACCATATCGATCCAGCTCTTCGTCGTCCAGGGAGGTTTGACCAAGAGGTTTATTTCCATGTTCCAGATCGCGATGGACGCTCAGAAATTTTGCAGATTCTGACAAAAGCTATGCCATTAGATAATTCTGTTGATTTGGAAGAAATTGCTGATTTAGCAGTTGGTTTAGTGGGTGCTGACTTAAAGGCTGTATGTCAAAAAGCTGCTTATTTCGCTCTCCGTCGTGAAGTTCCATCCCTAGAGAACTTAAATATTCAGACTCCAGAAGATATGAGTTTATTGCAAAGCGACTTACTCAGAGCAATTAAGGAAATTAAACCTTCTATATTAAGGTCTGTGGCAGTAGAAGTACCTAATGTAAGTTGGCAACATATTGGTGGTCTCGATGTTGTTAAACAAAAATTGCAAGAATCAGTTGAAGGTGCATTGCTCTACCCAGAGTTGTATGAGAAGACTAAAGCTAAAGCTCCTAAAGGAATTTTATTATGGGGTGAACCAGGAACTGGAAAAACTTTGTTAGCCAAAGCTGTTGCTTCTCAAGCACAGGCTAATTTTATTGCGGTAAATGGACCAGAGTTGTTAAGTAAATGGGTAGGAGCGGCAGAAGAAGCAGTACGAGAACTTTTCTCTAAGGCAAGACAAGTTTCACCTTGTGTGATCTTCATAGATGAAATTGATACTCTAGCTCCTGCTCGTGGTAAAACGATGGGAGATTCAGGAGTGAGCGATCGCCTAGTTGGTCAACTATTAACGGAATTGGATGGTTTGCGAGATTGTACTCAGCTCTTATTAGTAGGAGCAACTAATCGTCCTGATGCTCTAGACCCAGCTTTACTTCGAGCGGGGAGATTGGATTTGCAAATCAAGGTAGACTTACCAGATCAAGCTAGTCGTTTAGAAATTTTGAAGGTTCATAATCAAGATCGCCCACTGGAAGAAGTCAATTTAGAAGATTGGGCAAGTCGTACAGAAGGTTGGAATGGAGCAGATTTGGCATTGTTGACTAATCAAGCTGCTTTAGCCGCAATTCGTAGTTATAGCGCTCAAGGAATTAAGTCTTCTAAGGAAAATGATATCAAGATTACAAGTGCTGACTTTGAAAATGCTTACAACGCTCTGAAGAGTCAAAAACAGTCTAATAATTTTGATTCTGACATCTGTGTATAAAGTTAGGCCATATCACTCCGGTAGTATTGTTTGTGTATAAAACTAAGTCACAATTGGAATAAACTCTTGTGTCTTAGTGCCTTCTTCCGCCTTCCCGACACAAAAGTAGAAATAATCAGGGGGACATGATATTAAATCATTTCCCCCTTATTAATTATAACAAAACTGATAACAGTTTTCTCTTCATAACTACAAAACTTCCCCCTGACTCATAAATGGATAATTGCTTTTAAGGGAAAATCTCTGTATTCTTGAATCATGAAAATTGCTATCACTGTTGATAACCATGCAGTACGACAGAGTTATGCTAAAGTTAGCCACGATTGAAAATGACTTAACAATAGTTGAGCAGGGCTAAAAAAATGCTTTAGAACTTGATCTATTTGCTGCAGAGCTTTCTTCCTAGGTAAACTAGCTCGCAATTAGCTCTAAAACAGAAAGATTCTCAGATTTTTCTCCTGGATAATACTCTCTCGAATAGGGTAACAAAGTACCAATTTCACCTAAATTCAAATTCAAATCTTAGGTGCCAATATCAAAAACTTTGCAGGACTTAATCACCTGTTACTCTAACTGTCGTAGACTTTCAGTAGCAGGGTCTAATTGTTTGTTATTAAGTATTCTGGCATCCATTCACCAAATTACTTGAGCTTGCATTAGTTACCGTAGTAACTCAATCACAGTTAATAATAAATAATGGAGCCAATGTGGCTTTGGAGTTACTTTTAGATTTGTCAATTAAGAACTATTAAAGATTCCTTTGAGGACGTTTCTAGGGATAGAATAAATAATCCTACTTAAGAAAACGTTAAGTTATAGTGCTTTGCTCTGGTATAGTTAGAATATAGGAGGCAATAGTAATTACTCAAACCTTGATATAAAGTTTTTTAATTCTCTATTGCCTGAACCCTTATGTGTGAAGCACTCAACTAACAATACCTGATAAGGTTACTATTGAGCAAAGCACCATTGTTGAAGTTATCTTTTTTGACTCGAAACTTTAGCTCGTGCAATTAAGATTCTAGTTTTTTCAACTTCCCGATTATTTTGTCCAGTAATAGAGTTACAAGAGGAACAACCACGAAGACCCGTACTATTAAGAATATTTTGCCTAGTTTTTATTCTTTTGAGTTGATTATTTTTGACTTTATTAATTTTCATTTTTTTTTCTACTTTTATTGTGAGTATTTAAGCGCTTCTATCTCTGACTCAAGAGAAGCAACTCGCTCAAGAAGTTTTTGATTGACCTGCACCAAAGAATTGTTTTGACTACTCAAAGAGGGATCGCTTTCCCACCAGTTAATTCCAATTTCTTTGGCTCTCTCGACAGAGGATATTAACAGGCGGATTTTAATATTCAGAAGTTCTGTACTAGCAATGGAAACAGAAATATCTCCAGCAATTACGATTCCTTTATCCAAGACTCTTTCGAGCACATCTGCTAGACTATCTCCACCAGCTGATTTAGCTATATTAGCACTTGTCTTCATAAACTACCCTCTTTTTTGAGCCCAATATCAGAAATTGAAAGTTGATCAGCCGGGAAAAGTTCCTCTAGAACTTCATCTAGTTGCTTCAGGGCTTCCTGCCGAGGCAAATTAGCTCGTGATATTAATATATCAGCACAAAGATCTGAAAAATTAGAATCTTTACCACCTAGAGGAATATCATGGTCGTGACAAACTTTAGAAATCATTAGAGCAGAACGCAAACTACCTAAATCTTCTGTCTCTAATCTTTCGCGAACACTGCGCACCAGCTTAATTATGACTTCAGCTTTCAGAGGGTTTATTCCTGTTTTCTGTATGATGATATTCTGCTCAGTCGAAATATCAGGTTGTCCCATGCCAATTGTTACCACCCTGTCTAATAAAGCATCTTGAGTTGCATGAACTCCTGTCCATTCCTCAGAGTTGGAAGTTAAGATTACTCTAAACTGGGGATGAACCTGAATATATTCAGATTGATTTTGGCTAGGTGGTAAAACCAACATTTTTTCTTCTAAAACAGAGAGTAAAACATTGTTTACCTCTGGACGAGAGCGGTTAAATTCGTCATAAATCAGAGTGAAGCCTTCCTTACAAGCTAAGGTTAACCTAGAATCAATCCAATTATGCTTCAGTTCATCTTCAACTTTTAATACAGTGTGGATGTAATTATCTACAAGTTTTTTCCTTGTATATCCTGACTTATTACCGATTAAATCTGAAGTTTTAAACTCGTCATCCCCAATCATTAAAAAAATAGGTTGCTGACGTAAATGAGCCAAGTGTAATGCGAGAGTTGTTTTACCGACTCCTGCGGGACCGCGCAAGTGAACTGAGTAACCAGATTCTAAATAACGAGAAGCGCGTTGAGTTACACGTTCAACACCAGGGGTGCTGACAAATCTATCAGGTGAGACATTAAGTACAGTAGTCAAAGTATTATTTCCTCCTAAAGTATAAATATTTTTAGATGTAGTACTGTAATAGCCCTAAAATGTTACTAACGATAGTAGGGGCAAGTTATAGTTCAAACTCATAGCTACAGCATTCAATGAGATGAACTCACACCAAAGCTCTAATGCACTTGTAAGGAGCAAGTATAATAAAGCAGAGTTAATAATTAATAATTAGTTACTAATACCCTAAAGTAATTACTTGGAATTGTGATTCTCGTAGTGTTAATGTATAATTAATTAATTAATTAATTTTAAGTTGATGAGATTATTTAAGCTTTTATTCTTGCTTAAATTTTTTCTTTATTTCTTTATTAAGAACAGCCAGATTATCCTTAATTTCATTATATCAATTTTTGAGCTTTTATCAGTTATCTTAATAAATGTTATTTTAATAAATGATGACCTGTTGCTAATTTATCCTGAAAATTTTGTAATACTTGATCGGTGCACCCTAATCTCATACCTAACTTTAAACTTAAATAAGATCTTCAGAACTTAAATCATATATCCAATTTTTTCACAGACAACAAGTAAGAGGAAGTATCAAATTTAGACACACAAAAAATTATCAATAATTACACACTATGACAATAAACTTGCTTTAAACTTAAATAAGATCTTCAGAACTTAAATCATATATCCAATTTTTTCACA
>JAGGDU010000175.1:102072-110088 GCA_018457135.1 Trichodesmium erythraeum GBRTRLIN201
AGAGGAAGTATCAAATTTAGACACACAAAAAATTATCAATAATTACACACTATGAAAATAAACTTGCTTTATTAGCCTGGTTATTCTTACTTAAACTATATATTGGCTGCTAACTTAAATTACACACTATGACAATAAACTTACTTTATTAGCCTGATTATTCTTACTTAAACTATATATTGACTGCTAACTTACTTAAGCCATATGTTGGCTGCTAAAAAAATGGCATTGGTAAATTTAAAGATCAATCAGGCACCGAAGGGGTACATCTACAAATTTGAGATCATGAATTTAAAAGTCTTATGGAATGCTTCAGCGTTTATACAGATTTCAAATAGGACGGCGTTTTCCGTTGCAGTCAAACTAACTAAGTAGTATCCTAAACGAGTGTGTTTTTTCCTTACACTCTTGTTATATAGGTCTTACTAACAACCCACTCCTGCTCAGGAATAAATGTTCATGAATCTGGGTTTTCATCACTGACCCAGAAATAGTATTGCTAAAAAGCGATCGCTTCCCAGAGTTAAATAAAGATTTCGGAACTACGGTTTTTGATTAACCGACCAAGAACCTCTGGAGAAAGTTATTCAACGACTATCTCAATCAAAACTTGATTTTTTTTGGGGAGACATAAAGTTTGTAACTCATCAAACCCTGGAAATTCTGGGATGACTTAGAGAACCTTATGTATAAGGTAACAGTTTTTCTCCAAGTTTAACCCAGTTAATAATTGTGCTGCAGGCAACCCAAGTAACTCCCCTAATTCCTCTATATTTACTAGCATACTCTGAACATTGCATAAACTTATTTAGCTCCAGCACAACCTATATACTCTATTTTGCTCTACCTATTCACTCAGTTCATCTTGCTGTTTACCAACGCCAAAAAAATCTCCTGATTCTTATACTCGTGTGCCAGAATGCACTTTAATTTTATATCGGGTATTTGTTTTTTAGCCTTAAAAAATTGGCTAGGCAGTCAAAACCAAGCGTAAACGAGCATGAATCAAATCTAACTCTGCTAATCCCAAATCTACAGTGCCATCCAAAACTACTCCGGTGTTCAAAATTCTGTCTAACAGCTCTAAAACAGAGGGATTCTCAGATTTTTCTCCTGGATAATACTCTCCCGACTTGGGTAACAAAGTACCAATTTCACCTAAATCCAAATTCAAATCTTCGGTGGGAATATCAAAAACTTTGCAGAGCTTAATCACTTGTTCCTCTAACTGTCGTAGACCTTCAGCTGCACGTTCTAATTGTTCATCACTAAGTATTCCGGCATCCATCCTCCGAATTACTTGAGCTTGCATTAGTTCCCTTAGTAACTCAATTACTGTTAATAATAATGGAGCTAATCCGGCTTCGGGGTTACTTTTAGATTTGTCAATGGGAACAATTAAAGATTCCTCTGGGGAATTTTCTAGAGACATAATAAATAATCCTACTTAAGAAAATATTAAAATATAGCGCTTCGCTCTGGTATAGTTAGATGAAACGAGATAATATCTATCAATTAAAACTTTATATAAAGTTATTTAGTTATCTATTGGCTTTTTACTGTGTGAAACACTCAACTAACAACACCTAACAAGTTTGTCATTGAGCAAGTCGCCATTGTTAAAGTTATTTTTGTTGACTTAAAACTCTATTTTGTGCAACTAAGATTCTAGCTGTTTCAAGCACGCGAGTTTTATCACCTTTTATAGATTCACAAGACAAACAACCACGAACAGCCGAACTGCTCAAAATATTTTCCAGAGCTTTAATATCTCCCGGAGTTTTAATATCTCCCTGAGTTTTGATATTTTTCAAACTAGTTTTGATTTTTTTTGCTGTATTAGTTACCATTTTCTACCTTTGTTGTTAGAGTGATCTAGAAAATACCATTGGTATGATGTTACTCTCTTCCCACTAAGAGATTACTTAGCTAAACTAGATTTTAAGTGTATGCTACTATCATACACTTATTATAATCTTGCGACCGGGGAGGGAGTAATATTAATTACTACGAAGTGCTTTTATCTCTGATTCGAGAGAAGCAACTCGCTCAAGAAGTTTTTCATTGGCCTGCACCAAAGAATTGTTTTGACTACTGAAATAGGGATCGCTTTCCCACCAGTTAATTCCAATTTCTTTAGCTCTCTCCACCGAGGATATTAACAGGCGGATTTTAATATTCAGAAGTTCTGTACTAGCAATAGAAACAGAAATATCTCCAGCAATTACAACTCCTTTATCCAGCACTCTTTCCAGTACATCTGCTAGACCATTTCCACTGGCTGATGTAGCTATATTAGCGCTTGTCTTCATAAACTACCCTCTTTTTCGAGCCCAACATCAGAACTTGAAGGTTGATCAGCGGGGAAAAATTCCTCTAGAACTTCATCTAGTTGCTGCAGAGCTTCCTGCCGAGGCAAATTAGGTCGTGATATTAATATATCAGCACAAAGATCTGAAAAACTAGAATCTTTACCATCTAGAGGAATATCATGGTCGTGACAAACTTTAGAAATCATTAGAGCAGAACGCAAACTACCTAAATCTTCTGTCTCTAATCTTTCGCGAACACTGCGCACCAGCTTAATTATGACTTCAGCTTTCAGAGGGTTTATTCCTGTTTTCTGTATGATGATATTCTGCTCAGTCGAAATATCAGGTTGTCCCATGCCAATTGTTACCACCCTGTCTAATAAAGCATCTTGAGTTGCATGAACTCCTGTCCATTCCTCAGAGTTGGAAGTTAAGATTACTCTAAACTGGGGATGAACCTGAATATATTCAGATTGATTTTGGCTAGGTGGTAAAACCAACATTTTTTCTTCTAAAACAGAGAGTAAAACATTGTTTACCTCTGGACGAGAGCGGTTAAATTCGTCATAAATCAGAGTGAAGCCTTCCTTACAAGCTAAGGTTAACCTAGAATCAATCCAATTATGCTTCAGTTCATCTTCAACTTTTAATACAGTGTGGATGTAATTATCTACAAGTTTTTTCCTTGTATATCCTGACTTATTACCGATTAAATCTGAAGTTTTAAACTCGTCATCCCCAATCATTAAAAAAATAGGTTGCTGACGTAAATGAGCCAAGTGTAATGCGAGAGTTGTTTTACCGACTCCTGCGGGACCGCGCAAGTGAACTGAGTAACCAGATTCTAAATAACGAGAAGCGCGTTGAGTTACACGTTCAACACCAGGGGTGCTGACAAATCTATCAGGTGAGACATTAAGTACAGTAGTCAAAGTATTATTTCCTCCTAATATTTAAACATTATCATAAACGTTTTAGATGTGATACCGTAATACCCATAAGGTGATACCGTAATACCCATAAGATTAACTTGAACCAGAGCTCTGATGCACTTGGAGATATCAAGCATCAAAAAGCAGAGGTAATCGTTAATTAATGAAGGGGTAATAATTAATTACTAATACCCGAAATTAATAGTTTTGAATTTTGATTGGACTGGCATAGATGTCTGATTTTTTAACTCATTAATTTTAGGTTGATAAGATGGTTTACTTTTTTTTTCTTCATTTATTTCTGATGATTTACTTTCTTTTTCTTCGTTTATTTCTTCTACTTTTTGATCTTTGAGTGTCATTTTTTCATTTTTTATTTTTTTATCAAGAAAAGCAATTTCTTCTTTTATTTGATCACAACGTTCTTGTATTCTGTTCATTTCTCTGCTTAAATGTTCCTTCCTGACAACACTTTGATATATATTTAAATATGTACTTGAGTCATATTTTTTCCGAGGTACAATGCTCTGGTTTTTTGAAAAACTTATACGTCTTGCTGAATTATTCATAGCTAATAAATAAACCTGTTGGCTAGTAAACATTTAGAAGATTTTTATAGACATTAAGTCCACATAAAAAAAAGTTAGCAAAACTCATATCATTCTATCTTAGAATATATAAGTAGCTGCTCCTTTAATTTGTTCAATAGGTTCAATTGAACGAGGTAACATTGGCATACAAACAAATTGTACCCCCGGAAATTGGTCAGTAGGGATAACGCTATTAGAGGTAAAACAGTTTAAAACTAAATAATTTTGTGGTATGTGCATTTCTGCAAGAGATTTATAAAGACGTTCTGCTTCCGCAATAACTCCTTTTTGAGGACGTATTACTCCAATAAACTCAGTTTTTTTTGGATCTTTGAGAATTTTTTGTGCTTTAACCACCCGTTGGCGTAAAGTTCGCAAACGTCCCATAAAATCAGTTTTACCAATAATATCTTGATATTTTATCCATAATTTAAAAATCCAGCCTAACCAATCCTGTATTGCAGTGGGCATTTCTAGAAAACGTAATAAATGCCCTGTGGGAGCTGTATCTAAAACAATTAAATCTTCTTGTTTTTCCTCCAATAACTCAATAACTGTTATAAATGATAATATTTCATCAATACCAGGTAAAGCTTGCTCAACAATTTGACGCCATCCTTTAGGGGCAAAAGCCATTTCAAAAGAGGCTTGATTTTCGGATTTTTCTCCGCTCATCATTTCTGCTAATTCCCACAAATAATCCTCTCGAAATTTTTCAAGAACTTTATTTGCTTCTATTTCTTGTCCCTTAAGGTTAGAACTAATTATAGATGGTTCATGACATAGATCCATACCAAAGGCATCTCCCAAAGAATGAGCAGGATCAATAGAAACAGCCCTAACTTGTCTTTCGGGATATCGTTTTGCCATTTCCCAACTAATAGCAGCAGCTATCGTAGTCTTTCCTACACCTCCTTTTCCTCCAACAATTAATAAACGTTTACCCTTTCCGATAAAGTCGGTAAAACCAGGAGGAACCTTTTCTGGCCATTGAATATTGAAGCTTATAGAAGTTGAGAATTCTTGAATTGTTGCTTGATTAATTTGGTTTGTTAGCTTTTCTAAAGCAGTTACACCTAAAGGTTCAGCTTTTTCTTGGGGTACCAAAAATACTGGTTTATCCCCCGCGAGTTTAATAAAGTCATTAACTAACTTTTGCTGTTCGTGGTAGCGATCGCTATTACCATCTTTATCTACAACAATTTGATTGACAACAATACCAGCGTAAGGAATTTTGATCTCTTCCAAAGAACTTAAAAACCTCTGAGTTTCTCGAAAACTCATCGGTTCAGGTAGTGCTACAACTAAACAAGCCGTATTAGATGAATTTTGTAATAAATGACGACCTGCTGCTAATTCATCCTTAAGATTTTGTAATACTTCATCAACTTCATTTGGTATATAAGAACCTGAGAAGCTTTTCTTTATATATTTATGTTTCTCTTGAAAAAGCTCTAGAGAATTGAGAAAAGTATCCAAAAAATCCATTAGTTTGAATAAGTTTAGAGTATGACCGCTCGGAGCCATGTCCACTACTACGCGATCAACTACTTTTTCGTTACAAAGCCTTTGTATTTCCAGTAAAGCCATTAATTCATCTAATCCTGGCCAATCTAAATCCCATACTGGAGTCAGGTCTCCCCCCTCAACAAAACTACCTCGCTCTACAATTACTTCTAGGACATCGCCGTAACGTTTTTTAAATTCTTCAAGCAGAAGATTAACATCTAAAGCTCTGACTAAAAGATTAGGTAAATCTTCTAAAGGTCTTGGTGTATCTGTAACACTTATTTGCAATACATCTCCTAAAGAGTGTGCAGGATCAGTAGAAATTAACAAGACCTTTTCATTAGGAGATTTTTTTGCCCAATGGCCAGCAAAAGCACAAGAATTTGTAGTTTTTCCCACGCCTCCTTTGCCACTAAACATTACTAAGTTCAGATTATCAAAGGAATACATCAGTTATTTTAAAATCAAGGGTGACAGGAAATTAACATTTTTTTTTTATTCATAGAAAACAATAAATCTAATCAAAAAAAAGTTTCTCTTTCTTTTTCTTTCCTATATCCTATAGTATAGTACATATAATATTTTATTACAGTAATAAAATTAATTTTTTTTTACTGTAAATCTTTTTTTTTGTTTAATGGTCGCTATAACTTCATACAGTTCATAACAATTAGCTAGGATTTTATTAATTAAGGTTTGGTTTCCTAAACTTATCATTATTCTCCTCTGTAGTTTTTCCATACTTCTATTCTATATCATTATTCAGGCAGAAGATTTATTAATAAAATCCCATACAAAAGAATAAAAATTAAGCTTAATAAGCGCACACCTCAATTCTAAACTTAGATGTATAGTCGAAGATAGAGTAAAGAAGCACAAAGAGGGAAATCAGAAGCTGCTCCGAGGAAACTGGAACGACTTAATTACTTTTTCCACACTTTGTGCTCTTAACTACCTGTCAAAGGAAATCCTTAACTAAACTATATTAATTAATTCATTCCAATGATCATGATGCTTATGCTATTTGCTGATATGAATCATTACTACTCGTTTGTTTTGTTTCAATTCCAGCTTTATAACCCCAAACGTAGGATCTCCGTTCATCCTTTTCATCTTGCCTTTGCTTCTTGTCAGCTAGAGCTTTTTCATGATCAGCTTTCGTATCATTTTGCCTTTCAACAATGACATCTTGCCTTTGGGACTTATCTGCTACAGCTTTTTCATGATCAGCTTTCGTATCATTTTGCCTTTGAACAATGACGTCTTGCCTTTGGGACTTATCTGCTACAGCTTTTTCATGATCAGCTTTTGTATCATTTTGCCTTTCAACAATGACATCTTGCCTTTGCTTCTTCTCTTCTAAAGCTTCATTATGAATAACTTGCACCTCATTTTGCCTTTTAACAATGACGTCTTGCCTTTGATTCTTCTCTTCTAAAGCTTCATTATGAATAACTTGCACCTCATTTTGCCTTTGAACAATGACATCTTGCCTTTGCTTCTTCTCTTCTTTACCTGTCTCGTGAATCTGTAGCACCTCATCTTTCCTAATTTCAGTGCTTTTTTCCCATATATCTATAAGAGCCATAAAAACCTGTGCCTTATTATTAATTAAGTAACAGCAGCAGATACAATAAAGTAGTAAAGTTAGTAAAAGAAATCAAGGAAGTACAACTGAAAAAATTAAGAGTTACCCGTTGGAAAAACTTAATTACTTATTCCATACTATATTATCTGCACCGCCCCAATAAATTCTGAATTTAACCCTATTAGTTTATCTATCCTAATGTTCGTATGATCATACTCCTAATATCATTAATTGTGATAGTCAGAATCTTGATGTTAACTGTCAATACTATATTAAGCTATCGGTCCTTCTATCTCACCATTAGTATCTTTAGTTGAATAATCCCAAACATATTATCTACCTTCAGCAATTTGTATTTGCCTTTGCTGTTTTTTTCTTTACCTCTTTGACGAAGATTACTCGTAAACTCTTGCAAAGTCATAGTGTTTTGACTACTTATTAAAATCATATCACTTTGACTTGGTTTTCTTTTTTGAGCAACCTCTTCTTGGCGTTCAGTAATTTCTGTTTGCCTTTTCTTTCTTTCTTCTAGACCTGTTTTTTCTTTCTTCTAGACCTGTTTAATGAAGATTACTTCCAAAATCTTTCAATCCTTTTTCAAGACTGTCGGACATTCATTTCCGTTAATTTTGATATTTTTCTATCGTTTGGCTAACTGTTTACTTTCTAAGAGCTATCTCACTTAATCGCCCGCTTCTTCCTTATTAACCAAATTCTTTTAAGAGACATAAAAACTTTATACCAATATATTAACCAATTCGCATTCAAATTTAGAATTTAAGCAACGGAGATAAATATATTATAAACGCTTTAGATAACAACCTGGCATACACTAAATATATATAGTTGTTGCCTAATTTCTATTATATATCAATTAATTAAGCTACAGCAGTAGGTAACGTTTAAGAATTAACCTTTCCTACATACTGTGGCTAGATACCTCAAACTAAATATTTCAAAATACTTGAGGCAAGTTTCTATACTTTCGCTAAGTCTCTAGTAAAGTAGAGCTATTCTCACTTCAAAAAACTTATCTCAAAAGATAAATTAAGCTGCTGGTTCTGCTGCTAAAGTAGTTAAACCAA
>JAGGDU010000176.1 GCA_018457135.1 Trichodesmium erythraeum GBRTRLIN201
AAAGAGGTTTCCTCGTTCCCTTATTCCTTTATTACGATTGATTTAGTGGGGTAAACTCTCCCGGAGGCCTTGAATGGTTGTTGACATAAACCAATGGATATTTATGCCCATTATTCCTCTGACTTTCGTCCTACATTCCACAGCTACCTTTGGAATGGTCCTGTATGACGGGAGTTTGATTACCTTCCTGTTCGTCCACTTGTCAACCTTTGCTCGCGGTATCGTTCCTCGGTAACTGGTATTTTCCCGCTTTTAAACCAGCTTCAGGGATTGATGTTCAGTCGCTACCCTGTGGTCTACGCTGTCAACCTAACAACAAGGTGGATGGAATTTCACCATCAAGGTAATAAGAGTTGTTCTAAATCGGGGTATCCCATGTATTGATTTAGGACGGTCATTTATACCCAGTTTCCTGGTTTAGTGACCAACGAGTCGCACCCATTGTTTACAGTTAGTTTTCCCTTCTGTGTTGACAATTAATTGTTCAATAAACTGGTCAGTATGTTTATTTACTCGCTTCACTTAAATTTAATAGGCTGGATGAAGCTTGAGTGATGCCTATCCCACAGTCACCTTCTGTCAATTTATTCATGTGACCATGTTTTTGTTTTTTTGAACAAATGACCAAAATTTATCACTGCTAACCTGTGAGGTTTTCAGATTTTCTACATGGCCATTATGAATCATTTCTCCCTTTTAAAAGGTCGTCCTCACCAAACTGACTACCGTCTTATAGGCCAGGTTTACTGTTCAACTAGTTCCTCTTAAACTACTAACCTCAACATGAGCCTGTAGAACCATAGGGATTTTTTCATGTCCAACTTTTCGCCAGTAGTAAAGAGCGTCAAAAGTATCGGTGAAAGTTTGTAGGCATTCAGGACAATAATATCGTTGAGAACATTACTAGTCTTTCCATGTTTATGATTTTCCTGATGGCCACAAAAAGGACATTTCATAATAATTGAGAGTATTTCTTGAAAGTATTTAGGGATAATACTCATACTATTATTCCTAAACTTTCTTGATGCAGTACCGAAATTTCTATAGGATATATAGAAAGAAAAATCTATAGCACTCACCTCAATATTTACAAATTTGAAGGAACAATCATTTTGCACTTATAGACATAATTTTATAGTTTATCTACAGAACTCTTAAGCTTAAAAAAATGTCTGAGGATAAAACAATCTTTCACTTCTAACGGCAATTCTCAACCAGAGTTAGTCCAGAATATACAAAAGTAATTAAGCAACTAAGCAAAATTTGTGATAAAACGATAGAATTATAAGCCGTAGTATCTGGCAATATAATCTGAAACTTACTATGAATGAAACAACTAACGAATTAGTCGAAAATATGCCTAGGGAGCAGAGGGTTGGGCAACTGCGTAACTTAATTGAAACCCTACATATAGCCGATGAAGTGGCCAATAAAGGCTATCTAATCACTAGCTCTGAACTGGCAGATTTAATGGATATCAATGCCAGTGCAGTTACTAGTCGTGGAGATCATTGGGTATGGCGGAACTGGGTTGTATCTAGAGTCCGTCGTGAAGGGAACCAAAGTGCGATTCGTTTCTGCTAAAAGTTAGGGTCATAGTACCAAGATGTGAGCAGAGTAAGGCCATTAGCCTTATAACTAAATGACCTTGGAGGTGTGATTCCTCCTGCCCAGGTGCAGGGTTGACAGCATCACCCCTACGGTAGCGACTAGCCATGTGCGATGTGAAAATCGTATATCCAACGTGTACAACACGCTAAGAATGAGGAGCTGTCTCCTCCAAGGGATTCTCTCCCCTTGTCCCCATGTAAAGGAGTCACTGACTCTGCCTACGTCAACAGTAAGTAATGAAACTGACGGAATGCAAGGCACAAAAGTCCAAGCTACAAAACCTGAATTGTAAGGAAGACAAGGGGAAGATTGAGAAGGATTAACGAAAGTAAACCATTATTGATAGTCCCGTAATTCGCTCTAAGAGTGAAACCAGGTTGATACACTCTGACCAAAAGGTAAGCAGGTTGGTTATGACAGTATGGCTGGTCATAATGAGAGAACTAAACTCCTGCCGGGATAGAGATGGAATCCTAACTCAATTGAAGTTCAGATGTACGGGACACAGTAAGCCCTATAGGTTCTCAGGTGAAGGTCCAAAACTTGAGTAGGTCAACTGTAAAGAAGACGGAATTATCTAGAGGGTAAAGGAAGGTGGAGAAAGCAAATGCTTCTGTGTAATACAGGAGATAGGGGTACCCTTCAAGAAGCCTGAGGGCTAAAATATTTGCCCTACATTGAAAGATGGCAGACTTCCACCAGGTCTCAAACGATAAAACTTCAAAGAAGGAACTGAGCCGAAGTGAAAGATAGATTCAGTAATGAAATCGGAGCTAAGGAACCATTAAAAGAGTGGTTGGACATTAATTGGAAGACCATTAAAAAGTGTGTTAGGAACCTAAGACGGAGAATTTATCGTGCTAAACAGAACAGTCAGTGGAATAAGGTTCGCAGCCTAATGAAACTGATGCTACGCAGTTACTCCAACCTACTACTGTCAGTGCGAAGGGTGACTCAAGAAAACCAAGGGATACGAAGGATGGGGAGAGACGCTCAGACGGCAAAGACTTCTGTAGAAAAAGTCAAACTTGTCAAAGAAATGCTGACATATAGGCTGTGGCAAGCCAAACCAGCTAAAAGGGTATACATCCCCAAGGCAAACCGTCAACAAGGTCCACTAGGCATCCCCACAGTCAAAAACCGAGTTGCTCAGGCAGTTGTTAAGAATGGGTTAGAACCAATTTGGGACGCAGAATTCGAGACAAATTCCTACGGATTCCACCCAGGTAGAAGTTGCCATGATCCTCTTGAACAATTCTGGATTAGACTCCAAAAAGGAAAGGATACATGGATACTAGATGTCGATATTAAACAAGATTTTGACAATATTACCCATGAATACATCCTCAAAGCTATCGGAGAAATCCCTGGTAGAGAGTTAATCAAGCAATGGCTAAAAGCAGGGTATTTAGAAGCCGAAGTTTTCCACAAGACAGAGGGGGGGACTTCTTCAAGAGGCATAATTAGCCCCTTACTTGCCAACATAGCCTTTGATGGGATGGAAAGATTGTTAGCTAGGTACAAAACAGTGAAAACCTATCAATGTACAAGGCCGACAACGGATGAGGAATACACCAAGAAAAAGAAGTTAGATAAATACGGATTTATCCGATACGCTGATGACTTCATAATCACCGCTCGAAGTGAGGAAGACATCAAAGCGATAATCCCCACTATTGAAAAATGGCTATCAGAAAGAGGATTAGAACTTAATAAGGACAAAACCAACTTAGTTCATATTGAACAAGGATTCAACTTTTTAGGGTTCAATGTCCGCCAGTTCAACGGTAGCTGCTTCATAGTTCCACAAAAAGAGAAAGTTAAGGAATTTCTCACACTAATTCGGGGGTGGCTCAAAGCACACCCGACCAGTACACAAGAAGCAGTAATTGCAAACCTTAATTCAATTATTAGAGGATGGGGGAACTACTACAGACATGGTGTAAGTCAACGAATATTTTCCTATGTTGACCACGAAATTTGGAAATCACTCTGGCAATGGTCATTAAGAAGACACTCGAAGCGAGTGGGGAAACAAAAAGGAAAAGGTAAGGAATGGGTGCGAAAGAAATACTTCAAAACCGTCAACGGAAACAAGTGGACTTTCGCAACAAACATAAGCAATAGGTATGGCAAGAAGGAAACAATAGCCATCTGCCGACTAGGAAAAGTTCCCATTCAACGTCATGTAAAAATTAAAGGCACGGCATAGCCGGAGAACCCCTCTTTAACCAAATATTTGAAATAACGTTATACAAAATATGACAAAGCTCATCGGGTCAAGGTTCAAAATACTACAAAATTACCTAAGCTCAGAGCTGGAAATGTTCCTATGAGTGGTGAACACTTATTTAACTGAGAGAAACTGCACACCCATCAAAAAAATAAGGGTGAAAGACGGTGGCATGGACAAAATTTATGGCCTAGTCCACTTGTATAAATGTTGTCACAAATATATATACACAGGCAAATGTTCTGTAAGGCAAGAGGCTTGAGCCGGATGATGGGACAACTGTCAAGTCCGGTTCTTAGGGGGGAGAGATACGGCGACGTACTTTCTCCTACCCAACCAATCCGTAAAGCGGGGTGAAAAGGTGGTACAACTGACAGCTTAGGTTGGTTCCCATCGAGCAAAATACCCATTGGATAGCTATAGTGCGAAGATGTGAGTGAAGCGTCGTTACGTTCAACCAGTGAAATAAGCTGTGACACTGGAGCCAAAAGGCAAAGGATAGGGAGTTAGCGAGATTTGGTTCGACTAACAAGCACTTCCCCTAAACCCGGCGCAAAGCATCATCCTAAAGGTATATAGATAAGGTCATTTGGAACGAAGTAACCCATGAAAAACTCTTGAATAGCTATTTATTAACACTCAGCCACAGAAGTCACAATTAAAAAGTAGGGGCTTTCTGGCCATTACCCCGTACATTCTTGTTATGACAATATTTGAGAGGCGCGAGAATCTCAATTACTCTGGGAAGTGCTATAATTCTTTTTTTTAGTGCAATACTTGAGTAAAAAATAAGCTTTTAAGCTTCCTATTTGAAGTTATCTGTTATCAGAAACTTCTGAAAATATTGTGGGGAGCAATGCAAAAGGGAGCAGCGCAAAAGGGAGAAAGAGTATAGTAGGTTGGCAGGTTGCTGCAAAACTACTTAATTTATCAAAAAAATGTATTTTTCAATGCACTTTGTTCTCCTGAAAAAGTCTCTCAAAGACTTAAAGATAACTTGTCTATTTTGCCCAAGTTTTTTTAAGAAAGATGTTTATATAATAAAGCATTTTAAGGGAATAACAAAAATCAACTGAGGTACTGATAACTGATAACTGAGATAGTAAATTCAAGTAGGTGCTAACCGTATGTTTGATTGGGAGGGATTGTGTCACAAGCAAAAGCCCTTTGTTAATTTAATGGGATATGCAGACGGACACACGGTGATTTGGAATGTAGAGTTTGAGTAAGTAATATAAATGTCTAATACGAGTTTAAAGACTACGGGGGAATGGAAAGAGTGGCGTGAGATTAATTGGACAAAAGTTGAGCGTCGGGTCTTCAAGTTACAGAAAAGAATCTACAGAGCCTCTCAACGTGGTGATGTTATTGCAGTTCGTAAGCTCCAAAAAATGCTGATAAAATCTTGGTATGGGAGGTTGTTGGCGGTGCGTAGGTTTAGTCAAATTAACCAGGGTGAGAAAATAATAGAAGTTGGTGGTGTTCAATTATTGTCTCCAGACAAATGTTTTGCCTTGGCTAAAAGATTAAAACTAAATAGCAAAGTTAAACCAATGATAAGTACTGTTAAGGACCAACCCTTGCAAATACTTGTCAAGATGTCTCTAGAGAACCAATGGGAAGCAAAGTTTGAACTTTCTTCTTATGGGTTTAAGCTACCGAAGTCATGTCAGGACGCTATGAAAGCAATTGTTAATTGTGTTAAGTTTCATCCGAAATATTTACTGAAAGCTGATATAAGTCAATGCTTTAAGTGTTTTGATCATGAACAACTATTAAAAAAATTAGATACCTATCCCACTTTACGCAAACAAATTCGAGTTTGGTTAAAAGATGGTTTGATCAATGGTAAAGACTTGTTTAAATGGGAGGAAGTCATTTCTCCACTACTGGCAAATATAGCTTTCCATGATACAGAAGAAAAAATCAAACATTACACTAAAGCACTGAGTGATCAATGTGAAGGTTTAAGTTTGATTCGTTATGGAGGTAACTTGGTGATCGCTCACAAAAATATTGAGGTAGTTCAAAAATGCCAATATATAATTAGAGAGTGCTTATCTGACTTATGTTTGGAATTAAAACCTAGTCAAATTATTATTTATCACACACTATATAGGTGTGGTGAAGAAGAACCTGGATTTGATTTCTTGGGGTTTAATATTAGACAACATAAGGTTAGTAAAAACCAAAGTAAGCTGGGTTTTAAAACCAAAATCAAACCAAGTACGGGGATGATCAGAAGTCATTATTGTCACATTGCTGAGGTGATAGATAAATATAAGTCTGCATCACAAGCTGTCTTAATCAGAAAACTCAACCCTATTGTTAAAAGTTGGGTAAACTATTACTCGAAATTATTTGTGAGTAAGAAAATTTTCCAGGATTTGGATAATTTAATATTCCAAAAACTCTGGGGTTGGGCAAAAAGAAGACACCCTAATCAAAATAATCATTGGATTTATCAAAAATATTGGCAAAGTATTGGGGAAAACAAGAGAGAATTTTTTGGTAGTGACAAGAATGGCAGTCAAGTTAGATTATTGAGGCACGCAAACTTGATTTATTGGAGCATAGAATTGGCATAGCAGAAGTCAGAAATAAAATTCTTACTGTGAATAAATTTGAGAGTGTGAGAATTTCCTAAGTTCCCTGATGACTGCTATAAAAAGACAAAGTGCTAACTGCAATTTATGGACATTACTACGATGTAAAAACTGTTTATTATGACAGTGGAGGTACTCTTTTAATCAGGGCCTAATCACTGAGGAGCCGGATGAGGTGAAAGTCTCACGTCCGGTTCTGAAGACGAGCAGTTCTGGTGATAGAATTGCTTAGTTTAACTTCTCTGGCAATTAGAAAGGGTAGATTAACTTTACCCATTACTTCCTATTTAATTAGGAATTTTAAAATTAGCGATCGCTTATCTTCATCAGTTGAGGAGCGATCGCTTATACTAAGTTTTGTAACTTTTACTACAAATTTATACTAGTTAATCATTAATAGTCATTAAAAGTATATATTAGTTATAATTTTTTGTCATCAAATAAATAATTATAGTATACTATGCATCTAACTTAAACTATTTAAGGAGTAATTTTTTCTAGATTATCTTTTGGTTCTATCTTCAGAGATACCTTCAATACCCCGAACTCTTCTAATGATTAAAATCTCTAAAGATTATCACTTCGCTTTATGATTAGCAACTATAATTTTACCTTGATTTTTCTTTTAGAGAGGTCTATGACTTACTATTATAATGCACCATTAATGCACCATTTTCCCTATTTCAGTCAATTAGGAGGAACGGTAAATATTTCTAATATTGTTAACATACCAATCATATAATTGACTATTGCTAAAATGATTTTGATTATATTCAACTAAATATTTATATTTTTCACAGCCAGACTAATATCACAGAGTTTTTCTTCTTCCTATTTTATTTTTAGGTTAGGAACGTAAATTAAATAATACCGGAAATTTGTAGTTTTTGCCTGGGAAATTTCTTGAGCTTAATTAATTTTTATGGCTTTATTTTGTTCTCATTTCTTAGCTTAAATTTCATCATTGATCTTGAAGTCAATCTCTTTGATTATCTCCTCAAGCACTTTTTGGTTTAGTCGAGCTTTTGATAAGATTACAATTATTATTATATTTAATTTCCCGATCTAAAACTATACAAATTTCAAAGTTAACTAATTACTTTCAGCTACCAATCAAATCTGAAAGTAAGGGAAAATATATACAAAATATTGAACAAGAATTAAAGCTATGTCAAAGATTAAAAAGCTGTACAATTGTTGACTTTTTAGGATTAATTAAAATTAATAAAAGTAACTTTTTTTCTAATATTGTTGGCGATTATACTTGAAAATTTATTTAATACAAGCAGTAGGTGTGATATGATGCTGGTAATGCAACGCTGTCCAACCGCACTACACTCACATATATTCTCAATAAGCGTTCCCTTTCTGTTTAAGTGTTCCTTGCTTTCAACAGGCAAATCATTCTCTACATATAACTTTCAACTAGCTTGTCACCCCTTCAATAAATTTCTATATATAACTCTATTTTGAATACTGAGTGCTACTCTTTTTTCCTCTCTGATTAATATATGTCTGAAAATATTATTGTTATGTTAGTCAAGCCTTTTTGTTAAGGTAAAAAAATTTTTCTGAGAGTATGAACCCTCTGAAAAGCTATCCTTAGAACTTTTGCGACATTTGTTTGAGTTAATTTATCTTTCATAGTTGGGATATGGGTCTTGTTGAATAAATCTGAAATTTACATCTAATATCTGAGTAGGTAGACACAATTAATTACACATTTTATCAAAGGGAGTCTCTTATACTACATATCTCACATGAAATTAGGTAGGTAAACAATTTTTTTTAAGTGCTTATATTAATTACTTATTTAGATATTTGAGATTTTATAGTATCATCGTAAATATTAAAATTAAAAGCTTCTATAGTCGCATTACTTGACTTTGAATATTTTATTTGTAATCAACAATTATATCTAGCCTAGAAAAATTACTTAAATACTAAACTAATAGTAATTCCCCAAAAAAATGTATACTGATATGATGCTTTAATTCTTATAGTAGTTCTGGAGTTAAGTAAATAGCCATGAAAAAAATTAGCTATTAAGATTTGTAGACTGAGTTTAAGATATTCTCTTCTACAGATTTGATTTGAGATAAATTTATATTTTGTTACATAGTAACCAATTTCAACACTAATTTCAACACTAACTTACTTCATTAGTTTAGAGCAGAGTTAATCAGGTACAAAGGTTTTAAGAATTTAGGGAATAGAGAATAAAGATAAGTATTAAACTACACCTAACCATCCTCAAAAGTATTATAAGTAATTAAGACGGTACAAATAATTTTCTTGATAATTACGAGCTAGTAATATATTAATTATTCTTATGTTTACTTCTTGACCCCTATCCCACTCCTTACAGAGATAAGTTTTGAACAAAGGGGAGAGGAATCATTTTTATTTAGTATAAAATATCAAAAAAAAGCCTGATTTTTAAGATAATAGATGTGTGGAAATTAATGCAAAAATTAATATATTCAAGATTTTTTGATAAAATTTTAGAAGAAAAGTAAAAAACATACTTTTGTAATATTAAGTCTCATTAATTAGCCATAATAAAAATACATTTCTCACATCAATTGCTCCCAATTCCCAATTCCCTAAAATTTTCCCAAAGTGGGTATTTAAAGAAATATGATATAAACTCCTCTACTCACTTACTTCTTTTTTCAATTCATTGTAAAAATATCTTCTCCCTCCAAACTCTTCACAAACTCTGGTAGTTTGAGAATAATAACTAACTAGATTTAGCATAATATATTCTAAGATTAAGGCATGACAACTATTTGGGAACTAGACTTTTACAGTCGTCCAATACTTGATGAGAGACAAAAAAAACTTTGGGAACTATTAATTTGCCAAAGTCCCATAGGTATTAATGACACTACAGACTCTTTATATCGTTATTCAGAGTTTACAAATAGCCAAGAAGTCAACTCCATTTGGCTACGGAGTGCTATTGAAAAAGCGATCGCTCAAGCTCCCGAACCCCCTGAAAGAATACGGTTCTTCCGTCGCCAAATGAATAACATGATTACCAAAGCTTGTGGAGAACTGGCCATACCGATAGCCTTAAGTCGTCGCACTTATTTACTTAATCAGTGGCTAGAACAAAGAATGGAAGAAGTTTATCCAACTTACCCCGGTTATCAACCAGGAACAAATCCTTCAGGTCAATATATGAATTCTGCACCACAACCTTTACCAGATGCATTAATTGGAGAGAGGTGGACATTTGTTAGTTTAGAAGCAGGGGCCTTTACGGAAATGTCAGAGTGGGATATTGATTTTGGGGAAGCTTTTCCCCTCAGTATGATGAATCTAGCACCATTATCTGCTATTCCTGGTTTAATAATCTATTCATCTAGGGCACAAGCTTTAGCAGCTTGGATGTCAGGATTAGAGTTAGCTTTTATCAAATTTTCACCTGCCTCTCCAGCTAGGTTACTATTAAATACTGGAGGTAATGATTGTTGGATTTTAGCTAATCTGAGTAATCCATCTACTATTGCCGAAGCTAAAAGATTTTCCGAAGCCAAGTCAAAGGCCAAAGAAGTTCATTTTCTGGCAGTACAGTCAAATCCAGAATCAGAATCATTTGCTGGTTTTTGGTTATTACAAGAAATTAATGTTTAGTTAAGCTTTGGGTATTGGACACTGATACAATCCTACTAGTAATTCGATTTTTTAAAATCAAAAATTCCAAACAGAATGTTATGACCGAATTAGCAGAACAACTGCTAGAACTAGCGGCTAAAGGAGGGGCTGAGGCAGCAGAAGTATTTCAAGCGCGATTATACTCCCGGCCCATATTTTTTGAGAGTAATAGACTCAAGCAACTAGAAAGTATCCAGTCAGAAGGAATAGCACTGAGACTTTGGCGAAATGGACGTCCAGGACTAGCTGTAGCTTATGGACCCGTGGAAACAACAGCTTTAGTAGAACGAGCTATGTCTATAAGTAATTTGAATGAACCAGAATATATTGAATTAGTCTCAAAAGCCAAAAATCGTCATTATCCTAGCCAAGGTATATATGTACCCATAGAACAACTGATCAAGTGGGGGAAAGAGGCAATTGCATTAATTCGAGAATTTTATCCAGATGTGATTTGTAATGGAGAATGGGATTATGAAATTGAATCTACCCGTTTGATTAACTCATTAGGACTAGATTGTAATCATATAGATACAACTTTAAGTGGTTATGTAGAGGCTAATTGGGTAAGGGGTGATGATTTATTAAATATATCTGATGGTCAAATCCAAAGAAATAGCCTCGATCCTAAGAAGGTCGCTAACCGAATCTTACAACGATTAAATTGGGCACATAAGAATGTAACGTCCCCTAGTGGTAGGTTACCTATTTTATTTACAGCTAAAGCCGCAGATTTATTATGGAATACTATATCTGGAGCTTTGAATGGCAAACAGGTACTAGAAGGTGCTTCTCCTTGGAGCAAACACCTTGGGAAACTTGTCACTAATCAGCAAATTACTATTTCTCAACAACCAGACAAAGGACCATTTAGTTGTCCTTTTGATGATGAAGGTACTCCAACCCGCTCTATAGAATTTATTCAAAAGGGTGTTTTACAACTGTTTTATACAGACACAACTACTGGGAGATTATTAGGTAGTGGGACTACTGGTAATGGGTTTCGCCCGGACTTAGGTAGATATCCTACACCAGAATTATTTAATTTTATAGTTAAGCCAGGGAAGCGATCGCTACATGAACTAATAGGGATGTTAGATGATGGAATTATAGTGGATCAAATTCTAGGTAGTGGTGCCGGTATTTCTGGTGAATTTTCTATTAGTGTTGAACTTGGGTATCGTGTTAGAAAAGGTGAAATAGTTGGTAGAGTAAAAAATACTATGATTACGGGTAATGTTTATACAGCATTAAAGCAATTAGTAGAGTTAGGAAATGATGGGGAATGGAATGGATCTTGTTACACTCCTCATGTAATTGTAGAAGGATTATCTACTATTAGTAAAGTGGATTAAATTACTTGTGCGAATTTAATATAGCTATCCTAGGACTTTGGAGATCAAAAATATGATTTTTACGCGATGTTTAACTTATTATTGATTTATGCCACAAAAATTTTTCTGAATATTTTTGACAATATTTCTGCTTTTTATATACGAGTAAATTATATGCTCTCTATTACAGATGATTTTTTGATTCAATAATAGTTGGGCTTCACCGACATTTACTTTTAATTCTGATAGTTGATAATATTGTCTCCCTCACTTAATCATGGTTGATTTTTTTGTGTCAAAATTCATCATCCTTGAGGGTTAACGGCTAGGAATATTTCAACCTTACCAATAAGGTCGTCCTTTCCAAAAAACCCCTATAGCTAAACTTATTAATGAAGCTTTAGACGCAGCTACTAATATACTAGGCAAAGGAAATAAAGATTTTAATAATAAACCGATAAATAAACATAAAACTAGGGCCCAAAGACTAGAATTGTTTAGTAACCATTTTTTCTGCCACCATTCCAATAAATAAACTGCTAATGCTCCCATTCCCACTCCTACTACTATTGGTATTAATAGTCCAAAAATAGGAGATAAAAGTAACATATTTAATGGTTTAATAATCACCAAAAAATAAGTATAGCTGAGAATTAATAATACTTCTGAAGCTAAGACTGTTAAAGTAGCAATAAAACTAACTAAAAATAGTTCTGGCCAAGGTAATTTTTTCAAATGTTGCCAAATATTATTCATTGGTTTTAGATTTGTATGATTAAGAAAATAAAGTTTATCTGAAATTAGATACTTTTGGATACAATATAACCTTGGATATAAACCGACTTTTGTACTCAAGAAATATAAAAACAAAAGGGCGATCGCCGAGAGTTTTTCTAGCATCTTTTTCCATAATATCAAGGTTAGCTCCTATATAAGAATCTAAGTTAATCCTGTTAATCACAAGTAGGCAAGATTTAGTAATCTCTAAATTCTCCTTTTATAGGTATTTTATACCAAGCAGCTACATCAATAATATCAATGGTTAAATATACTAACTCAGGGCTAAAAGTTACTGCTAGGAGATAACTGCTACTTTCAACAAATACTAAATTTAGATTAGTCAGTTTGTTTTCTAATTTATCAATAGCAATATAGGAATTGAAAAATCAATGATGTACAGTATCAAAATACCTTAATCAGAAGAAAAAATAATTTAAATATTCAATAGATTTCACACATTTTTTTTCTCGGTATTGTTTGAATAAACTACAAGGTAATAAATATTGTAATATATCTATCCAATAATGAAAGATATTATTTGCTGTTGACTCACTGATACCAAAAGATATTCCTAGTATGAGCAAATGTGAGCATATGAGGTGAATAAAATAAAGTTAAGATGATTTTTATTTGACTTTTAACCTTTTTTTTCCCGACTACTCCGTTAATTAATCTTTTTTCTTGACTGTCGTTCCCGTAGGGTTCCGTAGGGAATACCCTATCTTTATAATTTTAGTTTTTTGTTGATGTGTTGGTAGTCCATCAAGAAAGTGTGGGAATGATTTGATGAATATAGTCCCATTATTGTGGAAATAATTATGGAATTTCCTCTGTGTGGTCATCATAAACCCCATAAGCACGGAAAAACCAGTAAAGGAACTCAACCATACTATTGTCCCGAATGTGGACAAACTTTCAAGCTCTACTTTTGACACTCTATAGTATCGTCGGCAAATTGAACCAGAAAAAATGCCCTAGGTTGCTACAAGCTCATGTTGAGGGCAGCTACCTTGAGAGGAATTAGTCCCACATTTAACAAGGCTTATAATACAGTAGTTAGTTTGGAGTAGAGCAGCCTCTCAAAAAGGGCAAATAATTCATAATGCCCATGTACAAAACATAGAAACCTCACAAATCAGTAGTGACCAATTTTGGTCATTCGTCCAAAAAAACAAAAACACTGTCAGATGAATGAATTGACAGAAGGTGATTATTGGATTGGGATGACTCAAGCATCATCAAGTGGATTGATTTTGGCCACTCGTGTCGGCAAACACACTGACCAGTTCATCGCAGAATTAATTGCCAACACAGAAGGGAAAACTAACTGTAAACATTGGTATACTGATGATTGGGGTGGGTACGAGGGAGTGCTCCCTCCTGAAGTCAAGCACATCATTGGGGCATACCAGACGCAGCATAAGGAGCGAATTAACGGTATTCTCAGACAGCAGATAGGTAGATGGCACCGCCGACAGAATAAATTTGGTAAGGTCTGGGCACACTCGGTGAGATAACAGTGAGGTTAGCGATAGAATAAATTTGGTAAGGTCTGGGCACACTCGGTGAGATAACAGTGAGGTTAGCGATCGCCTATTTCAATTGAATTTGGGTTCATAGTCGCAAAGAAAATACTGCTGCACAAGGAGCTGAGTTGGCGATCGCTCCTTGGAGTTGGAACGACTATTATACTTATCCCACACTTTACTGGTGCACTACCCAATAATCAACCGATCGCCTAAACATATATTGTGGTACTATTGGATAGTCACCTCTTCCATAACAATAACAAGAACCATCTTGCCAGATAATACTTCCTGCTTCCTGAAGAGTGCCATTGGGGAAAATAATTCTGCCACCGACAGCACCAATATTGTCTGAAGATTTTATGGTTTCAACTGCCGCAGTAATACTATTTCCTAAAATCTGATCATCGTTATTTAAAAATAAGAGAAAATTACCTTTCGCTAACTTAGCTGCCTGATTACAGGCTAGAATATAATGATAATTTTCAGGATTAAAGATAATATTTACTCCTTTAATTTGTGACAGTAGTTGCTGAGTTCTATCTGTAGAACAGTTATCAAAAATAACTACTTCAAAGGAGCTAAAACTATTTGTCAGAATTGAATTTAAACAGCTTCAGGTTAACTCTGCACGATTATGTAAAATCAGAATAATACTAACTACTGGATTATATATTTCAGTAAAAGTAATTTTTTAATCTGTATTTAAACATGCTTCTAAGGCTATTTAACTAAATTTATCTAGATATTTTTTAGATTATTATAGTGGAAATAGTTGGTTAACTTGAAGATGATAGATATTTTTTTGTATGTTTAATAGGGTTTCTAATTTTAAAGCTACTTCAGAGTGAGTGGGTTTTATTCAAAGTACTTTTTTGTCGGTGTTAATTCCCTGATGAATTTCTCCCTTTTTCTCTAGAGTATTAGCCAAACTAAAACATAATTTGACATCATTAGGTTGAATTTCTCAAGCTAGATTATAAATATGAATATTGTCAGGGTTTTCTTGAGTTTCTTGTCTATAAGTATTTAGCATTACTACCGGATATGCGGTAAATTTTTGATGAAATGCATCACCTAGTTTTTGATAGATATTAGGTAAATTTGGGTTAAGTTCTAAAGCGCGTTGGTAAGTAGTGATCGCCTATTGCCACTGTCCTAATTTAATCAATGTTTCCCCTAACTGATAATGAAACCAATCGAAATTTGGGTTAAGTTAAATAGCATGACGGTAAGAAGTAACTGCATTTTACCAACTTTTGATCTCAAACAAAGCATTTCCTAAATTTTGGTAAACTTCCCAGTTATTAGGTTGCAGTTTAGCCAATTTTTTATAATAGGATATAACCTTTTCCCATTTTCTTTTATCAGAATAGTTTTTAGCATATTCTAAGTAAGTTTCAGCAAGTTACATCTGAATTATTAAAGTTTTGAGATTAATTAGAATAAAGACAATTATAAATAAAGAAAACTCTCGTTTTTAACCTCCTAATTTTTGTTAAAAACTAAGTAGGAAAAATGAGAGTTACAGCAAAAATTTATTGAACCTTTATATGGTTTATCAATTCACTTGAAAATTTTTACAAACAGTTTAAAACTTTAGACGTGAAATAATTTCCTCAAATTAATGAGGGCTTCAAAGTTTTAAAAAATTAAAATATTAATGTATAAATGCATGAATGTATAACTCCTGTAAAACGGTATTCTTTAGAGGGAAATCAAAGCGATATTCTAAATTAAAGCAGCTTTTTGGTAATATTGAGCAGCTTCCGTAGTCCGATTTTGTTCTGTTAAAATATCACCTATTAAACGATATAAACTGGGAGAATTTGGATTAATTTCTATCACCTTGTTATAACAATTTATTGCATCATTGAATAATCTTTTTTGTTTTAAAGCATCCCCCATATTTTTGTGGGCAGCTACAGAATTCGGATCTAATTCAACGGCTTTTCCATAAGTAGCGATCGCTTCCTCTAGTTGCCCCTGTTTGAGTTGAGCTTTCCCTAACTTCACATAAATTCCTGCACCCAAATTTGGTTTTACTTCTAACGCTTTTTGATATGAAACAATAGCTTCTTCAAAGCGTTTCTGTTTTTGCAGAGTGTCAGCCAGTCTAATATGAACCTGGGGGGGGAAATTAGGTCTCAGTTCCACAGCTTTTTGATAAGCTGCGATCGCATCATTAGTCCGAGCTTTTTGGTTTTTGGAGCTTTTTAGTTGAATAAACAAATCTCCTAATTCTTTGTAATTTCGAGCTCTCAGTACATTTTTATTTATTTCAATAGCTTCTTGAAATGCAGCTATTGCCCCATATAGTTTATTTTGTTGCTTCAGAGCTCTGGCCTGTTGTAGATAAGCTCTAGCATTATTGGGCTGGAAAGCCACAATTTTTCTGCAACATTTAACCACTTCTTTCCAGTTTTTTTGAGCTTCATAAGCTGAAGCCAACTGGATCAAAGCCGGTATATTGTCCGGTATCAGTTTAAGAGCCATATTGTATTTGGCGATCGCTTCTTGAAACGAACCCTTTTTTTTAAGCTCTTTGCCTCTTTCCAGATTTTTTTGAGCAGCAGCGACTTTTTTGAAAGATAATGACATAATTAAAACCTGACAATTTGTTTTAGTCTATATATTCCATTATAATAGCACTATTATAGTTTTAATAATTTTTAGCAACATAGCTAAAACATATAATTATAGCATTTATTATTTCTTCCTCCCTAGGAGTAGGAAACCAGAATTATACCGCTCTGCTGAACCTACCCAAAACGATATTTTAGCCCTTAATACAAGCTTCCTATTTTTGTTGAATACCACTATCCCATGGCTGTCACCTATCTTCACAGCTGATCCATAAAGAATATTTCAAGAAAGCTTACTTCTAGTCAAATTAAGTGTTACCCTTGAGTATAGTCGAGCTATATTGTAACCAATTAGTCGTCTACCTGCGATACAGCTAAAGTTCAGCCAGCCTTAAAATTAATAAATATAGAGAATTTAATATCACTCAAGCACACTATAGCAATCTTAAAATTGTAATATTTTTGTGATAGTTAGAACTCAAGAGTAAGTAGTCATAATTTTAACAATTTTCAAGGTGTTTTCCCTTCAAATTAACTGTTATAAAAGCTATCAATTAACACGCGTTCTATATTACTAGGTAAGATGCCCCCACTATAGAGTCAGGAGCAAAAATGAGAATTACAACTTATTATTCTGCTAAATTTCTATTAGCTAACTTCTCAGCCGTTCTAATAATTTGTCCTGCCAAAATAGCTGCCCCAAAACCATTATCAATATTCACAACACCTATTCCCGGTGCACAAGAATTTAACATTGTCAATAGGGAAGCCAAACCATTAAAGTTAGCACCATAACCTACACTTGTAGGTACTGCAATAACAGGAGAATCTGCTAAACCTGCCACTACACTGGGTAAAGCACCTTCCATTCCTGCTACTACAATTAATACATCAGCTTCCGCAATTAAATGTTGATGGCTCAATAACCGATGAATTCCTGCTACCCCAACATCCCAAAGACGCTTAACCTGAAAACCACAAAGAGTCGCCGTAACTGCTGCTTCTTCTGCCACTGGTAAATCAGCAGTACCAGCACTTAAAATTGTAATTATACCTTCATATTTTTGCCTAGGAAAATCTGACATAACTACACATATTTTGGCATCCTGATAATAATAAAGATTAGAAACTTTATCTTGCAATTGTTCATATATTTCTGGTTCAATTCTAGTTGCCATGACTACGGGATTATGTTGTCTCATAACCTCCATAATTTTAACTATTTGTTCTGTTTTTTTGCCTGGCCCCCAAATAACTTCTGGAAAACCTGTTCTAATATTTCTATGGTGATCAATTTTGGCAAAATCTTCGACCTTTTCAAAATCAAAATTCTTGAATTTTTCAAAAGCTGCCTCTGGAGTTACATCACCTAGAGCAATTGCCTCTAATAGTTTTTTTAATGCTTTAGATTCCATGGAAAAAGTTTGATTATAAGTTGATAATTATAATTATAAGTATTTTCGGACAAAAATAATAGCTAACTTCTTAGATATAAAAATTAGAGTTAATCAGAGATTTGCAATTCATATAAATTCCCGAATCCCCTACCATATTTACCAGACTTAATATCTTTAACTCTATTTCTTATCGCCTCAAATTATAAAGGAATTACCATATAGATAAAAGGTAACTATTCTGTAATAATTTGCTCTGCTTTAGTATAAAGTTGTTTCCGTTTTTTTTATCTAGGACTTGAGATGCTCTGACATATAAATCATCTATTTATTGTTCCTATTCTGTTACCTTTCTACCTTCTATTACTTTTTCTCCAGGTTGGCTTCCTTGATTAAAAGTGTGTAGTCTGCCATTTACAGACCGGATCATATAATCACCATGAAGTTCTACACCTCCTCCTACAAAAACACCTAGATAAGCTTCCCAGTTTCTAGACAAATTTAGTCGTTTCACTTTGGTATTCAAACTAAGAAAATGTAGATTTATTTTAATTCCTATTGTTGCTAAATCTTGATTGATTTGTATTGCCATTTTTTCTGCGAATTTTCTACCAGCAGTTAATAGCAATGTAAATTATACTCTATTATCTTGACTGTCTAATAATTCACCATTTTAGTTATATTTAAAACCAGCACTAACTAATAGTGCATTTGCTTTTTATAGATTATATTTATAGACTTTCAGACCTACTTTCGGGGATAGATAAAAATTACTTTTAACAGGAATTAGTGAATAAAAGGGCACCTAATTCACGATATATATTGTTTACTATTGTTTTCCTGTTAATAGCATAAGCTATCCCTTGTCTAAAAATTTTTTATTAAACCATTTAGACTTAATCGAATTTATAAATGACTTACCTTGAGCATTACGACCCTGATTCAGATTAAAAGAGATAAAACTGATGAAAACCAACCATTATAAATAATATACTTACCTCGTTTTTCTTCTCTTTTTAATAAATTAAAAATTTCTGGTTATACTTTAATTGTATCTAGCTCCCCAGAGCAAAAATTTAAGATTTGATTATCTCTATTTGAGATAACTTGCCAGACAATATTCTCAATATAAGGCTGAGTATTTCCTTGCTCATTCTTACGACAGTAAAAAGGGTTATTTTCTAAGATAATTCGTTGATGTAGAGTATAACTTTTGAGTCTATACATACCATTAATAATAATTTCTTTTACCGGGGTATCAGTTAACCATTTTCTTAGATAGTTTAATTCTTCTTTAGAGTTAATAGTACGAACTGATTCTTGTAGGGCACGTGCAGGTAAAATTGGTAGTCTTCCAGCATATCTAATCAAAGGAGAAAAAGGTTCTACTGTATAAAATTTTATACGGTAATTATCGATTTTTTTGACATTTAGTAAAGCACAACTTTGACCAATTTTAATAGAATCTTGAAATCTGGCAATAATTTGCTAACTTAGATAGATTTTATTATAGGAAAATACCACATCATTAGAAGTTACAGTTTCTCCATTTTATTATTTTAATCATGCTTTTAATTTAATAATTATTTGTTGTCCGTCTCTAGAAAATTCCCAAGATTAAGCTAAATCTGCTTCTAATTCTCCTGTGACAACATTTTCAATAATTAATGGTTCATAAATATAGCTAAAAAATTTATATACTGAAGGATTTAATGGATAGTTAAAATTAGAAGTATTACTATGTATAGATATAAATAGAAAAGATTGATAATTTGATGGTATTCGTTGAAATCTTTTAAGTATAATTACCACAATAATTGTAACTTAAGATTATTGCTATAGGGTAGTCAATATTTAGTGAGTAGTTGATAATCTTAACTTTATTTCTTGACCATCAGATACTCTTATATAGCATTTCTTTAAATATATGAAGTACATTTTTATGTCTTCCTCGCCCCCCTTAAAAAGCTATCCTTTGAGGAGAGAATAAGCGCTAAATTACGAAATTATCAAAAAACCTATTTTTACAATACATCTACTCTTCCGAAATATTTATTAAATTGCCTAATTATAACTTCTCTCTTTTTTCACATTTTATGTTAATAAATATCTTTATAAACCATGGCTTAAAAAGAGGAGAGCCTTCAAACTCCCCTTTTTTAAGAAGCACAGGACTTACACAAAAGATAAAGTTATATACCAAAATTAGGGGTTAACCACCGGAGTGCTCCACAACATGAAAATCCCTACTATATATGTTGGTGGCTGTGTAATTTAAGTCTAGGAGGATAAAATATGCCTCATTAGTAAGCATTTAGCTGTCAGCTATCAGCCTAGTTGGAAAATTTAACCTCCAAGAAGAATTAAAAGTCCCACACGAAAAAGATGATCAGCAATTCCTTTATAATTTATTACTTTCATGGATATTTTTGCACAGCATGATCTAGGAAAAGCGCTCGAGCTGACTGCAGCATTGCTAAATGCTTACCCTCATTAAACAGAGAAATACTATATTTAGTTTTAAGTAGTCAAAGGAAAAAATAAATTATCAATTAATTTCCACATCTTTTTCATTTTTATAGTTACTTAATCAGAAATTTGCAACTCATATAAATTCCAAAATCCTCCACTTAGCTCAGTATAATTAATACCTTTAATTCTATTTCTTATAGCATCAAATTCCAGAGGATTTACCATATATATAAAAGGTAATTCCTCAGCAATAATCTGTTGTGCTTGACCATAAAATTCCTTTCGTTTATCTTCATCAAAAACTTGAGATGCTTGAATATAAAGATCATCTATTTGTTGTTCCCAGTCATTTACTTTCCAACCTTCTATTTTTTCATCTCCCGGTTGAGGTCCTTGATTAAAAGTATGTAATCTACCATTTACAGACCAAATATTATAACCACCATGAGGTTCGATACTTCCTCCTGTAAAACCTCCGAGATAAGCATCCCAATCTTTGGATAATGTGAGCTTTCTTACATAAGTATTAAAACTTAAAAACTGCATATTTATTTTAATACCTAATTTTGCCAAATCTTGATTAATTTGTGTTGCCATTTGTTCCCTGACTTTCCTCCCTGCACTTGAGAGTAAAGTAAATTCTACTTGGTTACCTTCACTATCTAATAACTCACCATTTTGATTATATTTAAAACCAGCACTAAGCAAAAGTTTTTTAGCTTTTTCCGGGTCGTAATTATAAATTTTTAAACCCTCTTCTGGAGATAAATAAAAAGGACTTGTAACAGGAATTGGAGAATACTGGGGCGCACCTAATCCACGATATATATTATTTGTCATAGCCTCTCTATTAATACCATAGGCCATCGCTTGTCGAAAGGCTTTATTATTAAACCATCGAGATTTAATCGGGTCTACCAATGGTTTTCCTTGAGCATTTTTCCCTTGATTTATATTAAAACAAATAAAGCTAGAAGTAGATGTCGGACCACCATTATATATAGTATATTTGCCTCGATTTTCTTCTCGTTTTAACAGAGGAAACATTTCTGCTGCTACCTTAATTGTATCTAGTTTTCCAGAACGAAAATTTAATAGTTGATTATCTGTATTTTCGATTACTTGCCAAACAATATTTTCAATATAAGGCAGATTATTTCCCTGGTCATCTTCGCGCCAATAAAAAGGATTTTTTTCTAAAATAATTCGTTGATTTGGAGCATAACTTTTGAGGCGATACATACCATTACCAACAATTTCTGTGACTGGGGTATCAGTTCCCCATTTTGTTAGATAGTTTAATTCTCCTTCCGAGTTAGTAGTACTAACTGATTCTTTTAAAACATGAGCAGGTAAAATATTTAACCCTCCTGCATATCTGAGAAAAGGAGCAAAAGGTTCGGGCGTAGAAAATTCTACACGGAGATTATCAATTTTTTTTACTGTTGGTAAAGCACCACTTTTACCAATTCTAAGAATGTCTTTAACGCTACTAGGAATTTTATCATTCAGATATATTTTGTTATAGGAAAATACCACATCATCAACAGTTAAAGGTTCTCCATCTGACCACTTTAAATCTTTTTTTAAAGTGATAACTATTGTTTGTTCATCTTCGGAAACTTCCCAAGATTCAGCTAAGGCTGGTTCTAATTCTCCTGTCACACCATTTTCAATAATTAAGCCCTCATAAATATAACCAAAAACACTATATGCTGACTGATTTAATGGATAGTTAAAAGTAGAAGTATCACTTGGAGTAGAAACAACAAAACGAGATTGATAATTTGATGTTGCTTGCCTACAAGAACTCAGGAAAAATATTAAAATAACTGTGAATAAAATTGCTAATTTACGAAAATAGTTTTGTTTAATATTAAGTTGAATCATCTTTAAGTAACTGTCAGTTTATTTATTAATTTACTTATAGCTAAAGTCTGTTTTAATTGCGCATTTGATTTTTTTATTTATCATAATATCATTTGGAAACAAGTTTATAATATGAAATTTTCTAAGGCTTACTTCCTAAATTCATATTCTAGCACTATTTTGTCACTCTTGATAATAAGTAATACCAAGTATGGTGACTTAAAGCTATCTTTTATTCTCTCTAAGCCTATCTCATATTTATAGTATAGCCAATCTTTTCATCGATATAAATATACTCTCAAAACTGCATTTAGTATGGTGAAACTACTAGCAAATATAGCTGTTTTCTTAATAAGAATTACAATTATTTTTTTTATTAGTTCAAGTTTACAGAAATAATATTAGGCAGAATAATTTATTTGAAACTGAAAAAAATGAAGAGATAATTATTTTCTTTAGAGTTGATGTCTTTCACCAACGATGTTGCTCTATCAGCCCTTCGGTATAATGACTCGAAATTAATCTTTTGTACTCATGAATTTCTCAATGTAGCCAACAATGACCATAATAAAAATTGGATAATAGTTAGTATGGCAGATAGCTGTGATCCTGAATTCGTTGATATTGTTGCTCAGGTGAAGAATGCCACTAATGAAATTATTTAACCCAAGGGCAAGTTCTCCAGGAGATAATTAGTCAATTAAAATTGTGATGCGGAGATTATTAATTTTTTTTACTGTTGTTAAAGCATCACTTTTACCGATTTTGAAAACGTCTTTAAAGCTATTAGGAATTCGTATTATCTTAGCTAAGTTTGAGGCTGAAAATTAAACAGGTGCACTCTACTCTTTTATTAAACTAAAATCTAAACTAGAGCAAGCTGGGTTTTGAGACTCCACAACTTCCACAAGAACTGCTTGACCAGCAATTTCTCCTTCTGGATTAAATTTAAGATGTTCTCCAGAGGTTTCATTAGCTGGAACATTTACCTCTTTAAGTTTTTCCAACACTTTAGACCTGGTGGGATCATCGCCAGAATTAGATAACGCAGAAATAAAAGCCTTAGTTGCATCATAACTAGTAGCAGTGCGCCAGCCAACCTCCTCCTCCTCTCCCCACTGCTCTTTTGCTCTAGCTACAAACTCTTTTGCTGTATCTAATTGTTTATGCCACGGTATTGATAAAATCAAACCTTTAAGTGGTTCCCCACCTTTGTCTAAGATATCACAATTATAAAAACTATCACCAGCAATTAATTTTAATCTTTGGCTTTCTGGCAATTTAAAATTAGCTTTAGCAACCTCTATTGCTAAGTCAATTGTTCCTATGTTTGCAAATAGCGCTCCAGCTTCAACTTGGTTATTGGCTGCCACCCGAACTTCCTTATTGAGATCAAAAGACGATTGTTTCAAATCTATACTTTTAACCTTTATGTCAGGCTTCAAAGTTGTTAAGTAAAAATCAAAAAAACCATTGATACTTTTACTAAATGAACTTTCTTTGTTATAAAAAATCACAATCTTTTCTATAGATCGAAATTTGACATATTCAGCTAGCTTTTTACTTGCTACAGAGTCATCAATCACCGTTCTAAAAAAAGTATCACCTTTTAATTCTATACTTGTGCTAGTAGAAGAAATAACTGCCAATTTTTCTTTTTGATATACTTCTAATGCTGCCTTAGTAGCATCACTATAATTATGTCCTATTACCCCTAAAATTTCTTTATCTCTGACTATTCCTTGAGCTACTTTTGGAGATATTTCATCATCATTACTGTCATTGACAATAATAATTTCCAGTAATCTACTATTTCCTGAGAAATAGTAGTTTTTATTGTATTCATTTTGTGCCTGAGCAACACCTCGCAAAATTGCTTTAGCTCTTTGACTGTTCTTATCTGCTGGTACAACTACAGCTATTTTTAAAGGATTATTATTATTCTCGCGAGCTAGAGAATTGTTATAGTAAATCAATGGCTCTGGGTCGTTGCGATTAGAATTTACAAATTCTTGAAAACAACTAACTGCTTCTTTGTAATTAGAAACTTTAAATTTTACATTACAACTTATAAACTTAATATTATCATCTGTGTTGTTATACCAATCAAACATTCTTTTTTCGCCACTGCTAAATCTTTCTATTTCTAGCTGATCCAGCTCTGATTTTCCGAGTATAAAATCTGGATCTTGTTTAGTTTTTAATCCCCAAAATATTCCTATTCCAATCAGCAGAGGAGCTGCTAAAGCTGCTGTCAAAAATACATTACGAATTGGAATTGTTTTAGACTTCTTACTGACAGAAAATAGAGCATTTTCCTTGTCTTTAATATCTTTAAGTTTCTCTTGAGCTTCCATATTGTATGGTTCGATTTTTAGGACCGTTTCGTATAGCTTTTTAACTGCACTTAACTTTGTCTCTATAGAACCATTTTCTTGAATTAAATGATCACCATAACCAAACAATAACTCTATGTATTCCTCTTTCCCACGTTGTGAATGAATTTTATAAACTCTCTCGTATAGTTCTAATGCTGCCTGAAATCTTTGCTTTTTTTTGTATCGTGCAGCCAACCGGAATAAAGCACTAAAGTGGTTAGGATTAAGTTCTAAAGCCATATTATAATGCTCTAACTCACGATCTATATCCCCTCGTATCCGCCATTTATCAGCTCCTTCGTAATAATTATTAGCTTCATCATCAAGCTTCTCCAATTCCCATATTTCTGAGCGTAGTGGATAATATTTGATTAACCAAAGACGAACAAACTCAACTGTAACTTTGTACCCAGATGGATCTAAAAAATCATTTTCACTCAAAGCTTGTTGTGCCTGAAGTAGTTGCTCACGAAGTAGTTGTTTTATTTGAACTCCATATCTTTCAAGCAAATTGAAGAAGTTTTCCGGAGGTGACTGAATTTGCTTAACACTCTCTTGAGCTGCTGCTACTGCTGAAAATAAAACTCTTTCTAGTCTCAGCAAACCTCCCCGAAACCAATCCAACCCTCCTTCGCTTAACTCCATAGCCTTCTCGATCGCCCTGCCTACATCACTCTCCAAAATCTCACTTTTTTCCTCTTCCCGTGCTTGTACAAACACAGCGTAACATATAGCTTGTGTAAAGTAAGGATGGCCCGCTGAAAGTCGAAAAATTTCGTTTATTGCTCCCTCATTGTATTGCAGAAATTTTCTAGCAGGTTGTGTAATCAACCTTTTCGTACTTACTCTTTCTAGTAATCCTATTTCCTGCTTAGGCGCACCCTTAAACAATCTTAGAAGTTTCGGCATATCATCTAGTCGCCTTCCCACAACAGGAATAATAAAAAGTTGCTTTTCCTCAGACACAATTGTCTTTAAGTATCCAAAGAAATCTTCAAATGTTGAGTCATTATTGTTGCCTGCAAATACATCAAACTCATCCAGTAATAATACTAAATTTTTACTCCCCAATTTTTGGACTATCGAATGCAATAATTCTCTGAATTCATTGGGATCTTTTTCTAAGCCTTCAAGTGAAACTAAATCAATACTATGTGTGGTATCTTCCGAATTCTCAAAAATTTCTTGAGCAACTTTTTGGATAATATAATGGAAAATTTGATCGAGAGACCATTGGAATTTATCTTGAAAATCTAACAGAATAAAAACAAATTGATTATCCAAACGTACCTGTTTAGGAATTTGCTTTAATACAGAAGATTTACCTATACGTCTTTGACCATGTAGAAGAATAATTCGTTGATTATTATTCAAATTATCTTCAATAACACGAAACAAACTTTCTCGACCAAAAAACAATTTTGGTTCATCAATAGAACCACCAATATTATAAGGATTTCGCCAATTTTCTGTAGATGTCATATTCATTATTAATTTTTATCCCGATTATATTTTTACCATTACCAATTAACATAATTTTTTTTTCAACATCTAACAATATATAAATTAAGTAATTATAAAAACTTTGCGCAGTACGTTGCTAGCTTACTTACCCATTTCACAACAGATTTTATAGCTTCTTTGTTTTCTGACAAATACTTAATCACACTTGTTACTTTTTTTACTTGTTTATGACTCATCAAATTGAGAAATACTTTCTCTCTCTCTTTAAGTGTTTCTACATTAGTATTTTCAACTTCTTTAATTACCCACCACTCCATAATTGTTGAAGAAAATAAATAACCTGTATTTTCTTGTTCTCTATTTCCTTTAATAACTCCCCTTTCCTCTAAATCTATTAATTCTCGAGATTTCTGACTAAAAATAACATTAATATCACCTAAATTATAGCGTTTATTTTGTACGCGACCTTCTAAATTAGATAAAGAAACTAACATTAATAAAGTCTGTTCTAACTCATTAGCAAGTTGCCATGTGCCTTGAAAAATATGGTCTGTTGCTGTTATCAAATCCCTGGTAAATTTCTCAGCACTAAGTGTTTCTTCAGACCGCACTTTATCATAATAAAGAAATCCAGCATTTTGTAGTAATAGTGGATTTCCGCCAGCAATTTCTTGAATCCCATCACATAGTCCAGGTGGCATGTCCATTTTACTAAGCAAAATCTCGACCTCCTTTTGATTCAATGGTTTTAATGGTTGAAATGCATAATGATTATGCCAAGGAGATTTCTCTGGTGTCAGACCAGGACCAGTTTCACTTAGGCGTCGCAATGAAGTCACAATCATTGATAGATACTTTCTCTCTGAGCAATGATATGCCAAATTCCGACACTCACTTAAAAATATTTCTACCTCAGTTTCACTATACTGAGAATGGAAACGAAAAGTCGCATCATAATCATCTAAAAGTAGCACTAAAAATTTATTTTGCTCACCTAATTTTTTCAACACAAAACGTAGGTAATCTTTAGTTATTTTTGGCTTTTTTAGTAAATCTTGAATTATAGGTTGTAGGATAGAATTATCTTTAGTTTTTTCTCTAATTAAATTAATAATCCTGCGCCAGAAACTAGCAGGCGTGAAAGGATTAATTTCTTGGCAATTTAGATAAATAATTACCGCTTCAGATGGATTTATATTTTTTGAAAGCCAGACTTCTTCAGACGTCAGAAGCTGAAGGAAAGAAGTTTTTCCCATACCAGGACCGCCCCAAACAGCCAAATTACTGCGACGATATATTTAGTCAAATGCGATCGCGATTAAACTCTTGCGCCCCACAAAATGTTCTGGAGCAACTGGCTGACCTACAGTGAAAGGATTTCTTAGATATTCCATTATGTTTTAACTTTAAAATTTGACGAAAGAACTCCAGATCATTCTAGTATTTTCATTATTATGCTTTTCTGATCTCAGTATATTTCTGTAGCAAAACCACCGCATAAGCAGCAATACCTTCTTCTCTGCCCACAGGACCTAATTTTTCATTAGTAGTAGCTTTAATACTAACCTGATCTGCTTCTAGCTCTAAAGTAGTAGCCAAGCGCGATCGCATTTTCTCTATATGTGGTTTCAACTTAGGACGCTCTGCCACCACTACCGAGTCAATATTACTAATTCGCCAGCAAACACCCCTAACTAAATCATTAACACGCTTCAATAAATCTATACTATCAGCCCCAGCCCATTGTGGATCGCTGGGAGGGAAATAATGGCCAATATCTCCCAAACTTAGAGCCCCTAACATTGCATCCATAATAGCATGAGTCAGAACATCCGCATCACTATGGCCAATCAGCCCCATTTCATGGTCAATTTTAATTCCTCCCAAAATCAATGGTCTTTCTGGCCCTAATTTATGAATATCGTAGCCATTACCTATACGAACGTTCATATTCTTAACTATTACCTAATAGAAAATAATTATTTAACTATTGTATGATATAATTTTTTAAAGGTAAAATAGTATTATTTAAATTAATTTAATTGGTATTCGAGGTAAGTTGTGAACATTTCATTCACTCAAAAAGTAGTATTAACAGATAATTTTTTTCTAGCAGAAGATGAAGGAGGAATTTTTATAGTTAATGCTCAACAGGAAGGTCAAGATTTTCTGTTAGATGATGTAGCAGCTCAAATGTTATTTGCCTTAGTAGGATCTGATTCTATTCAAGAAGCTTATGAAGATATTTTAGAATTAGAAGAAGTCGATCCCGAGGTGTTCAAAAATGATTTGTTAGAATATATTGAAGATTTAAAAAATGATGGAATCATCAAAATAATCCACCAAAAAGATAAACTTTATCAAGAAGATATGGTTTCTTAATAATAAAGTCAGAAGCCAAAAGTAAAAAAAATTTTTGAGCAATGGAAATTAGGAAATGACTAAAAGTAACTTGAGTATAAATTATCATTACTGAAAGCTACAAATTAGTCTTACAGGGGATATTCTGCCTTATTTAATCTCATAAATATCAAAATCTGATTAATATAGTGATTAATTATTCAATCTAATTTTTTGAGAAAATATCAAGAGAAGTTTGTCGAAAAAATTATTAAAATCCTTAAATAAATCTTTCAAAATCATTATTTATAGAGCAATTTATTAATAATCTAATCCAACTTTTTAGTATTACCTCCTGAAACCCAACCTATACGATCGCTCCCATCATCTACCCGAACTTTTTGCCATCTCTTATCAGAACTCTCTTCAAGAACTATAACTTTCTCCTTATAAGAAATACCTCCAATACGAATAGCATTTCTACTAGGAGTATCGCGAAGAATTAAACCAATAGGTTCTACTACAACAGCTCTATAAGTTCCAGTCTCTAACTCATTTTGATTTTCTGATTTTTCATTGCTAGTAGCTAAAATTGGTTGAGAAGACTTAGCAACATTTTCCACTACAGGTTTTTCATTTTCAAAGATTGGTTTTTCAGGTATTTTTGTGAGTTTAGCCGCAAAATAGAGAACTGCTGTTGCACTAGCTCCAGCTAGTAAAAGTATTGCTAAAATAAAGCCTACTAAAAACTTAAAAAATGCATACAAATTCATAATTTTTCAGTGTCTTTCTATTAAAACTTACCTTTAAAGCCATCATATCTAGAAGCAAGACGGGCCTTACCAGCCGCAGCCCAATCTTGTAAAAACTTAATTTGTTCTTCAGCAGTTCTAGCTAAAGGAATAATTTGACTAGCAGACTCCAAAATATCCTCAGTAGTAAACTCACGATTTTGACTAAACCCAATATGCATAGCTTCTATTAAAGACTGTTCTATTTCTGCACCAGAAAAATCTGGAGTTTCATAAGCTAGCCGCTCCATATCATAACTCTTAATATTATAAGGTCGTAACCGAGATAAATGTACTTCAAAAATAGATTTTCTTTCCTTCTGATTAGGTAAACCCACAAAAAATATTTCATCAAACCTACCCTTTCGTAATATTTCTGGCGGTAAAGATTGAATATTATTAGCAGTAGCTACCACAAAAACAGGAGATATTTTTTCAGCTAACCAAGTAATAAAAGTACCAAAAACTCGACTCGTAGTACCTGCATCCCCTTGACTTTTAAACCCAGCAAAACCCTTATCAATTTCATCTATCCAGAGAACACAAGGCGCCAAAGCTTCAGCAATAGAAATCATCTGTCGGGTACGAGACTCCGACTCTCCCACCAAACCTCCAAATAAACGGCCCACATCCAAACGTAATAAAGGTAAATGCCAATGATGAGCGATCGCCTTAGCAGTAAGAGATTTACCAGTACCCTGTATTCCTACCAAAAGTAAACCCCTAGGATGAGGCAAACCATATTGCCTAGCTCGTTCAGAAAACGCCCCTCCCCGTCGCAATAACCAATCTTTGAGGTTATCCAAACCCCCAATATCAGAAATATTTTCATGAGCAGGATAAAAGTCCAATATTTGAGTTTGACGAATAGTTTGGCGTTTTTCTTCTAAAATTAAATCAACATCATCAAGCTCTAATTTTCCGTGAGTAGCGATCGCCCTAGCCAAAACTCTTCTAACTCGTTCTAGAGATAATCCAAGAGAAGCCCGAACTACTTCATCTAATAAACGTTTTTCCACATATTGACCCATAGCCACTAAAAGACGTTCTACCTCTTGGGAAATTTCTTGACTATTTGGTAGTGGGAATTCTATAATTGTAATAACTTCATTTAAATCCTCTGGAATAGATATTTTAGGAGCTAAGATTACCAAATTTTTAGGTTGAGACTTTAACTTTTTTGCCAAATTCCTCAGCTTCCTTGAAATAGAAATATCCTCCAAAAATCTTTGAAAATCTCGCAATATAAATATTGCCGGAGCTGACTCCGGCAACTTTTCCACAAGTTCTAAACCTTGAAGAGGATTTCTTTTTCCCCAACCTATATCATTAGGATTATTTTCATATCCTTCTACAAAATCCCAAATATATACTGCTCTGTTACCTTGTTTTTTCGCTAATTCAGCAATTGTCTTTTCTACTCGTTCTTCCTCCCTTGTCTGGACATAAATTATTGAATAGCACGAACGTAATAGTAGTTCAAACTCTGCTTGAAAATTCATAATATTTTTTTCAGTCGCTATTTACAGCAAGTTGCAGGTAAGTTGCAGGTAAGTTGCAGTAAATATTAATAATAAAGTCTTTAATTTATTAAGATATTGCTCACCATCGGTTGAGCTCATACTATATGAAACAAATACTCAGATAAATTTAGCTTGTTGGGAGTTCACAAAACATTTGTACAGCCTGTTTTCTACAATACTAACTAATCTGATATCCCAATAATTAGTTATCAAAAAAATCTCCCTTCTCACCTTTTTTTTCTGTTTCCTGCCTTCCTTTTAATTTCATAATTAACAAGCAACTTTAATATTAAACTATCAACTATTATTCAGTTGTTTTTTTACCGCCTCTAAAGCTGCCCATCGACTATCTAAAACCGATGATGAAGTATTCGTACCAGATAATTTTATCCCTTGGCAATTATTCTTACATAACTTTCTTGAAGGAACTTCTAAACAAACCTGTTCATATACCCATTTTTTGGGGTTAAAATTTCCCTCTGGAGGCAAAGTTTCTACTAAATGTTCCACAGAATTTTCCGCCTCTATGTGGAATAACTCTTTTTGAGTTGTAACTTTATTTAACCAAATTAACTCCTTTGGATTAATCACTAATTTATAGTTATACTGTTTTAAACATCTATCACAAGTGAGGGTAATAATTGTTTCTGATTTTCCTTTAACTTCCAGATAATTTCCACAATGAGTTACTTGTAAATAACCCCTAACTGGACTCAGTGTTTCCAAATCTAATATAAACTCTTCAAACCTGATAAATTCAGTCTGATTGTTTTTTTTCAATAGACTGGGAATAGATATTAATTCCATTTAGCTTCACCTCACTCAATTCATAACCAGAAATTCAGAATTCTTAATACAGAATTCTGAATTTTCTGTACTCAAATTAATAATTTTAATCTTTACAAATCATATTTTTTTCCCAATTATTATAATTTTTTACTAGTTTCTAATTTTCACTACTAAACGACGGTCCGGTTCCTGTCCATGGCTGTAAGTTTCTAGGTCTTCACAGTCCTTAAGCATAGTATGTATTTGACGACGTTCCGTAGAAGATAGAGATGTTAATTCATACTCCTGACCAGTCAAACGTACTTTTTTAGCTGCATACTCAGCCATTAATAATAGTTCTTCTTGGCGACGAGCTCGATAGCCTGCTATTTCAACAGTATAAGCCAAATGTTGTTCTGAATTATCATTATTTATATTCAGAATTGTATTGGTGAGGTACTGGATAGCATCGATTACTTTACCATCAACTCCAACTAAAACAGAAACTTGTTCTTGTGTCAGGTTAGTTTGATCTATAGTCAGCCAATAAGAATCTTCTTGTTGTTGAGCTATGACTTTTGCGGGAATTTTTGCTAAATTTAGCAGTTTCTCTAGCCATTGCTGTCCTTCATCTAACCCTTGATAATTATAAATATCGCTCATTACTAGCATTAAGCTTTCTTCTTAGAACGTCCTGGTTCAAAGGGCAGTGCTTGTCTTCCCTTTCCTATTTTTGTTGTTTTTGGTTGTGACTCTTCTACTAATTTCTGAAGATTTTCAGGTAATGGTTCTTTGGATAAGATATATGCCTGAATAGTTTGAAATATGTTAGCTATCAGCATATAAAGTAAGACACCTGCAGGAAGAGGAGTAAACAGAAATATTCCTGAAAATAAAATTGGAGTAATTTTGTTTATAGAGTCTTGATTTGGATTAGCATTGTTAGCTCCAGGTCCTTTACCTGATATTGTTTGGCTAGCATATATACTAACTCCAAAACCAATCACCATAATTAATATATCCCAATGAATGTTCCCATTCTCATCAAAGGCGCCCACACGACCCAAAGCTTTAATAAATAGAAATCCTTTATTTGATGCAATTCCTGGTATTGTACCTTGAATTGTAGCTTCCCCTGGTTCTAAAGCTACTAAACTACCATCTTGATCTATTTGAACTCTTTCAGCACCTTTGGTTACAGTCCATAAAGGCTTAATTTCAGATTGATTATATTCCTCCATGAGAGTATTTAAAGACTTACCCTCTACTGTTTGAAATTCAACTTTAGTTTTATCTCCAACAATTAACTTATCCCCATTAGGACTCAAAGCCAAAATTTGGTAGTGAACACCATCATTAATATATATATTTTGAGGTGAAGTTGTATAAGCTTGTGGTTGAATTCGTTCTAACTGTTCTTGAGGAAATATTTGTAAATCTACAGTATAATTAATATTAGTAAAAGGTGAGCCACGCAGAGTAGCAAATAAAGCAAAAAGTATAGGCATTTGAAATAGCAGAGGTAAACATCCTGCTAATGGATTAAACTCTTTCATCAGTTTACCCATTTCTTCCTGCTGTTTTTGGGGATCATCTTTATAACGTTTTTGAATCTCCTCTTGTCTTTTCTTCATCAAAGGTTGCGTAACTTTCATCTTACGCATATTCCGAATTGACCCAGCATTTAATGGGTAGAGACTTGCACGAATTACAAGAGTTAAGGCTACAATTGCTAAACCATAGCTTGGTACGATCCCATAGAAAAAGTCTAAGATCGGTAGCATTATGTTGTTGGAAATAAATCCTATACCAAAATCCATTATTTTATGTTTACCTTGGGGCTGGTTATATTTCTAATTTTGACGATTTTAAATTATTTACTACTACTAATCCCAATATCTAGTTAACTATCTGTAAATCCAATAATTTATCAGTATTTTATCTGGATTAATATTATAGTAGCTAATTGAAAAATTTATCTACTAATAATTAGTTAAATTCCTATCAATTAGTAGTACTATCCGCTTTTTGAGTTTTGGCCACTATTTTTTCAGTTATGTAATCTTCAATTTCTCTAAATCTTGGTATTGCCCTTAATTCTAAGCGAGTACCATTTCTCAGAGTAATTGCTAAATCACCCCAAGCACCTAATCCTCTAGGTACTTTTGCAACTTTTATAATTTCTGAGTAAATAATATCTGTACGATCTTGTCCCATCCAGCCACCTGTGACTGAAACTCGGCGATTAGTAATCCGATATCTTAACCATAAGGCCCGAACAACAGCCGCAACCGTTAGAGGAAGGCCAATGATTGTCAGGCCAATTAATAAATTAAAGATTAAATCTCCTATATGGGGGCCGCCCTCATAGAAGGCTTCCTCTCGAATACCCATGCAACACCTCCACTTGTGCCAATAACTTCTCTAATTGTTGCAGAAATTCATAATAATTGCACTGTTTGGCTGTTGGTTTTACTACTATTACTAGATCCCATCCTTTTGATATATACGGCAACATTTGTCGTAAAGCTGCCCTAATTTGGCGTTTAATTCGATTTCTGACTACTGCTCCTTTATTCACCTTTTTGCTAATAGAAATTCCTATGCGGGTAGGTCTGTCAGGATATAATTGATCTGAGTGTTCAATTAATTGAGGCTGTTGCATATGACGCAGAGCCCTTAAACTTAGATGAGAAGTATTCTTACGAATTCCTTTCTGATATACAGCACTAAAGTCTTTATGATGACGAAGCCTACTTTCATCTGGCAACATGGTAAGATTTTCTAATATTTTTCCACCAATCAGAATTTTCTGTAAATTTCTAATATACTGCCAGACGCTCACGCCCTTTTTTCCGACGAGCTCTAATTACTGCTCGGCCATTTCTCGTACGCATCCTTACCCTAAAACCAGATACTCTTCTCCTCTTTCTACAGGTACCATGTAAAGTCCGCTGAGTCATTTTTCTCTACTCCTTAACCATCAATATAATAATTTCAAATTCACGATCCCTAATCATAGCATAAATATCTAGATCAAGTTAATTCTTAACCATAACTTCTATTGCTGAAGTATTTATTTACTCTATACTCAAAAGCCATGTGCCAATATAACGTAGTAAAGGTACATCTCCAGGAGTCCTAATATTAGCATTAAAGTGATACATTCCCCCAAATCTGGGGTTTTTGACATTGTGGAGAACTACTTCGATTTTATTACCAGCCGGAATTGGTTCAGAAGGATAAATTTCTATAAAATTATCTTCTTGGTTCCATACTACATCATCTATAGGTATTGACTCTGGTTTTTTAGAGTTTCCTGTCCCAACACGAATTTCTATTTTATCAGTATCAAATATACCTTTATAATAATTAGGATAAGAAATTGATAACTGAGCAACAGCTAAATTTAATTTTTTGGCTGGTATTCTTAGTCGATAACGATCCCAACTCCCAGATTTACCAGAATCTAAACGGAAGTTTAACTGATTTTTCTGTTCTGGCCCACCAAAGAGTGTAAAGCCTGGCATTCCCTGAGCTAAACTTGCCATTGAGAAGCCTGTTAATAAGCAACTGCTAACCATCAATGTAGAAAGTATACGTTTCATAGATTTTTTTTTACTTGAAAATCTCCTTATTAAGACTTTATCAAGATTTGATAAATAAACAAGATTTAATAAATAAATAGGTATACAAGGAAATTGCTTAACCATATTAGAGTTGTTGGGAATGGGAATTAAGGAAAAAAAATGGCTAAAACCCTAACCCTTATGAGGTTTATAGTAATCTGATCGATCTAAAATTATCAAACCTTTCTAGATTAAGCTTTTGATAATTTTAATTTTTCCCACACCAAACAACTCTATCAAATTTTATCAAGTAACTTGAAGCCTATCTAGAAATTTGATTTGAGAGTAAATTTATATCTTGTTAAATAACAATAAATTCTAACACCTACCTATCTTATGTAACTAAAAAAAATACCCTCTCACAAAGTTAGTTGGATATTTGGTATGAAATCATGAATATGACTTAGGGTGTCAAAATCTTGATTTTGACACCTATCAACAAAAATCTCATACCTAATACCCCCTTGAAATTAATTGAATGGAAATTTGTTAAATATTTTACAGCAGTTTTTATATAGGTAGACCACAGTAGAAACCTTGTATTAGGGCATACCTAGAAGCTTTTGGTTATGGCTATGTAATTCATCAATTTGAAAAGTGCTGTAATAATGATTTTGGGAATTATAAAGTAACCATTTTTTTTAGCTGGCCACTTTGAATTCATAAGATAAGTTAAAGATAGCAATGAGCAACGAAATATAAGCCTGATAATTTTAGATAATAAGCAAATAGTAAAAAACTATAATCTAAAGACTGCTTTAAGGGAGAATTTATGAAAATATCGGTAGCTAAGGAAATTTTGGTCAATGAATGTCGTGTGGCCTTAGTTCCTGATGTTATAGCCAAATTAGTTAAACAAGGGCTAGAAATACAAGTAGAAGCAGGTGCAGGAGAAAAATCTTTTTTCTTTGATAGAGCTTATGAACAAGCTGGAGCAAAAATCATTTCTGATAGTAATGCTCTGTGGGGTAAAACTAAGGTGCTCCTAAAAATTGGAGTACTAGAGGAATCAGAAGTGGACAAATTACGGGAGGGCAGCATTGTTATTAGTTTCCTCAACCCCCTAGGAAACCCAACTATTGTAAAGCGTTTAGCTGAAAGGAAAGTAACTGCATTTAGTATGGAGCTAATTCCTCGTACTAGTAGAGCACAAGTTATGGATGCTTTATCTTCCCAAGCTAATATTGGTGGATATAAGGCGGTTTTGCTGGCGTCTGCTGCTTTACCTAAGTTTTTCCCAATGTTAACTACCGCAGCAGGTACTATTAAACCTGCTAAAGTATTAGTGATGGGGGCAGGAGTTGCTGGTTTACAGGCGATCGCTACTGCTCGTCGTCTTGGTGCTGTAGTAGAAGCATTTGATATCCGTCCAGAAGTTAAAGAACAAGTACAAAGTTTGGGAGCAAAATTTGTAGATGTGAGCCTCAAAGAAGATACTGTTGCTGAGGGAGGATACGCAAAAGAACTTTCCGAGCAAGCTAAACAGCATACTCGTGAAGTTCTGACACAGCATGTTGCTGTTTCAGACATTGTCATTACCACTGCTCAAGTTCCTGGTAAAAAAGCACCATTGCTAGTAACTAAGGAAATGGTAGAGCAAATGAAACCAGGAACAGTAATAGTTGATATGGCAGCTGGACAAGGAGGTAATTGTGAATGTACTCAACCAGGTAAAGATGTACAGTGGAATGGCGTGACTATTATTGGTCCTTTAAATTTACCAGCAACTATGCCAGTTCACGCTAGTGAATTATATGCTAAAAATATTTCTGCTTTACTCAAGTTGATGATTAAAGATGGAGAACTCAATCTTGACTTTGAAGATGATATCATTGCTGGTGCTTGTGTTACCCATGGAGGTGAAATTCGCAATCAAAAAGTCAAAGATGCTCTAAGAGTTACTATTGGTGGTTGATCAAAAAAGTATTAAGTGATCGGCATTCAGCAGGAGGGTTTTTTATTGTTAAGAAGGAGATTTTCACAAAGGTAGACTACAAAAAACTTCTGCACTCTACCTTTTACTTTATGTCTTTTTCAATTAAAATATCTGTATTTTTAAATAATGAAAACTGCTATAAAGCTTTCCCAATAACAAAAAAATCAATAATTAACTTTAAAAAAAACAATGAGTGAAACATTAATTGCAGCTTTATTTGTATTCGTCTTGGCTTCATTTGCCGGATTTGAGGTTATTAACAAAGTACCGCCAACTCTGCACACACCCCTGATGTCTGGAGCTAATGCTATTTCAGGAATTGCAGTTTTAGGGGCATTAATTATTGCTGGTGACAAAGATTGGAATGTCACTGTAATTTTAGGTTTAATTGCTGTAGTCTTTGCCACCATTAATGTAGTTGGTGGCTTTTTGGTAACGGATAGAATGTTGCAAATGTTTAAGAAGAAGGAGGCTACATCATGACTGACTTTATACCAACTGGAATTCAGTTAAGCTATCTGGTAGCGGTATCTCTATTTTTTGTAGGCCTGAAAAAGCTGGGTTCTCCAGCTACGGCCCGGAATGGTAATTTGTTAGCATCAGTAGGAATGTTGATTGCTATTGTAGCAACCCTACTAGAAAAAGAAGTTTTGAACTATGAGATGATTTTATTGGGTATTGTCATCGGTTCAATTATTGGAGCGATCGCTGCAGTGAAAGTAGAAATGACTGCCATGCCTCAAATGGTTGGTTTATTCAACGGTTTGGGTGGTGCTGCTTCTGCAATGGTTGCAGTCGGTGAATTTTGGAGGTTTCTAGCTGTTGGGAGCTCACCCCCATTACCCACTACTATTACGGCATTACTAGGGGTATTAATTGGTGGGGTAACTTTTACCGGCTCCTTAATTGCTTTTGCCAAACTACAGGGAATTATAAGTGGTTCTCCGATTACTTTCCCATTGCAACAACCTGTTAATGCTCTATTATTTGGTGGGTTTATTGTTGCCAGTGTTTATATGTGTGTCACACCATTTAATGTACCCGTATTTTTGGCATTGCTAGGTGTGTCTTTGGTATTAGGTATAATGTTTGTGGTTCCCATTGGTGGCGGTGATATGCCAGTGGTAATTTCTTTGTTGAACTCATTCTCTGGATTAGCTGCTAGTGCTGCTGGTTTTGTGGTGATGAACAATATGTTAATCATCGCTGGTGCATTAGTTGGTGCTTCTGGTATTATTCTTACAGTTATCATGTGTAAGGGTATGAACCGTTCCTTAACTAATGTACTATTTGCTGCATTTGGTACTGGTGAAGGTGGTAGCGTTGCTGCCGGTACAGGTGGCAAGACTGATAATACGGTTCGTAGTATTGACCCAGAAGAGGGTGCAATGATGTTGGGTTATGCTCGCTCTGTAGTAATTGTGCCTGGTTATGGTATGGCCGTTGCTCAAGCTCAACATTCTGTCCGGGAATTATCAGACCAGTTGGAAGGATTAGGGGTTGAGGTTAAATATGCTATTCACCCAGTTGCTGGCCGGATGCCTGGACACATGAATGTATTATTAGCAGAAGCAAATGTCCCTTATCCTCAATTATACGATATGGATGACATCAATCCTCATTTTGACCAGGCAGATGTGGCCTTAGTGATTGGGGCTAATGATGTGGTAAATCCGGCAGCTCGTGCGGACCAGAATAGTCCTATATATGGAATGCCAATTCTAGATGTAGATAAGGCTAAGCATACTATTGTGATTAAACGCGGCCTCAGCACTGGTTTTGCTGGAGTGGACAATGATTTGTTCTACAAGGACAAGACTATGATGCTGTTTGGCAGTGCTAAGGATATGGTTGCTAAGTTGGTTTCTGAGGTCAAACAACTTTAATATTTAGAATAACTTATTCTATTAATCCTGCCCTATCTATATTTAATGAACAATGCTGAATGCTTCTGCAAGTGTTACTCAGCAAGCTATTGTTCAGTTTTTAATGGTTATCATATTATATATAATGATGTGATAACCTTTTTTTATCAATCTTAGAGCTTCATAAAATGTTTCAATGTTATAGGAGTTCATGTATCTTCACAAAAATATTTGAATATTTAGTATATCTTGTGTTAGAATATATAGTGATAATGAGAAAGAGATCGGTTGTAATGTTTGTTCATATTGAGGGTTACTGTCCTGTCGTTATTGGCAAGCTTCTCTCCGAAGTCTAAATCTCTACACATCTCTAAATTTGGGAGAAAATCTATGTCAATTTATGTAGGTAACTTATCCTACGATGTCACACAAGAGGACTTATCTGAGGTTTTTGCAGAATATGGTACTGTCAAGAGGGTTCAGTTACCAACTGATCGAGAAACAGGACGTCCCCGTGGCTTTGGATTTGTAGAAATGAGCAGTGAAGAAGAAGAACAGAAAGCTATTGATGCACTTGATAGTGCTGAATGGATGGGTCGTGATATAAAGGTTAATAAGGCTAAGCCTCGTGAAGATCGTGGTTCTGGTGGTAATCGGCGCAATAGTCCTAATTATTCACGAGGAGGTAAATTTCAATAATTCTTCACGAGAAGACCGAGACCGTGGTAGTCAGCAGCAGTGATAGGGATATGAGTCCTGATGTTTATAGTTTGAGATATGAAAGGCGTTGCTTCTTCAAGGTATGAAAATCAAAACTGAATAATTTCAAATACTTGTTATTCAATAGTTTAGTAACTGCCAAAAAATACAAATCATACCCACCCATCAGCAACGCCGAGATATGAAACTACTAATCATGCTACGCTCTAACAAATAAAGTAGTTAGGAGTGCCGGCGCCAGGCCACGCTTGTAGCCCCTCTCATGATAACTCACACCGCTATCCTGGTCAAGCAATTAACTTCTATGACTGCCAAAAGCCAAGGCGACATATGTAGTAAAAGTGTTTACAAGATTTTCTTGTAAACATTGAGAGATAACCCCCGACCATCTTGTAGTTTATATATTTTCACAGAAATTTCTGAATGTTTAGTATCTCTTGTGTTAAGATATGGGATGACAATGAGAAAAAGATCGGTTATAATGTTTGTTCATATTGAGGGTTACTGTCCTGTCGTTATTGACAAGCTTCTCTCCGAAGTCTAAATCTCTACACATCTCTAAATTTGGGAGAAAATCTATGTCAATTTATGTAGGTAACTTATCCTACGATGTCACACAAGAGGACTTATCTGAGGTTTTTGCAGAATATGGTACTGTCAAGAGGGTTCAGTTACCAACTGATCGAGAAACAGGACGTCCCCGTGGCTTTGGATTTGTAGAAATGAGCAGTGAAGAAGAAGAACAGAAAGCTATTGATGCACTTGATAGTGCTGAATGGATGGGTCGTGATATAAAGGTTAATAAGGCTAAGCCTCGTGAAGAACGTAAACCAAGCAATCGAAGGGATCCCGGTGCCGGTGGAAGATATTAAGCCATTTATTCTGTGAATATAAAGTACTGATACTACCTTAGCAGTGAGTGTTAAGCATCTGGCTGATAAGGTTTATAGTTTTGTAGCCAAAGTTAGTAACCATACTATAGTCTAATACGCCAGAGTAGTTAGAGGTTCTGTCTCTAGTTAACGATGAGTTTTCCCCTATTTTGATAAATAACTGCTAGTCTAGTCAAGCAATCAACTTCTATGAGAGCCCACAACCAAGATGAAATATGTAGTAAAAGCTCAAATAAGAAAACTTTGTTAACATTAGGATCTCTCCCCTCAGTAGATAAAGTTCTACTGTACATACATTACTAATAGAAAAGTGTTAGCACTCATAATATCTGTTAACCAAATGTAATTTAATTTTCTGATACGTAAGTTTTTGGCCAGGGATGATATTCTCTGGCTATTTTTTTTATGGCTATTTTTTAAGATTGGTCACGACATACCCAAAGGCACTATACGTCAGATCAACTCAAAAATTAAGTAGCTAGGCATGAAAAAGCTTGGCCATATTAAGATTTGTATACTGACTTCAAGCTCATCTACAGAGTTGATTAGAGGTGAATTTACATGTTGTTACATAGCAATCAATTTCAAGACCAACTTACTTGGCTGTTTTTAATCCGCTTGGTCAAGTCATTGTAGCAATGAAACCTGAATCATTTATAGCCCCAACCATTGTCACATTTTTTCTTTGATTTCGGTCGGCGTTTATTATTGATCCTTTCTCATGCAAGGCTTCTGGCATATATTCTATTAATTACCTAATTTTACCCTGTTTCGTTAAGAAAAATCAGGTTTCTGAGATCTATCAATGGTATGTCTTATTAAACTAGATATTCTTGAATCAGTCGCAGAACTTAAAAAATATTATCTTAACAGATAGCAATTATTGTTCAAGCAAAAAGCACAAGCATTATATTGGTTAAAAATAGGAGCAGCAAATACCCTTGAATATATATCAACATTAGACTTGTCGCTAAATAAGATCTTAAAACTAGGAAAATAATATTGTCAAATTTTCCGCTGTACCCACTAACCTAGGCTACTATCAAGTAGAAATTTCAGAGTCCTACAGCAGCTAACATAAAGCGATCGTCTAAATCTTTCATCCGATTTCATTCTTATTGTTGTTGTTTTCCTTACCAAATACTACACAAAACCATAAGGAGTGCCGATAGTATTCGCTCTCAAGTTTCCATTTTTTACCTCCTACCCGAGGGATATCTCTCTTGCATCTCGTATCTCAGCTGAGGTGGAGCATTACAATTTCGGGCGTTGCCTAATTACGGCATTTTTGTGAGGTGAAATGGTTGGTTTGCCTCTCCGCTAGCTAGCTACTTTTTAAAATTTGTACTTATCATCAGCACTATCCCTATCAAACTTGGAAAATCTTACCTTCAGCTTCGGATATGTAAGTCTCAAAAAACTTCGTCATCATTAACATAATTAGTTGTTACCACAGCTGTGACACATAACAATTTCTCCTATTGCCTAATCTACTCCCAAATGCAACTTAAGTAGAGTCAGGCGCTTACCTAGACAATAAACCATGGTTTTCCATTTTCCCTGACCATGTAATTTTCTCTGGACTTTGGCCTTATTTTATTGTGCAACTTACTGCTGTAATATTACTCTAATTTCTCTTTTTTGTACAACAAAGCTCCATACTAATATAAATTAAAATAATAAAACTATCTAAACTAAACCACTTAAAATGCGTTCCTACTCATTAATTGCTCCTGGCAAAATTAATCTGTATCTGGAAATTATCGGCGATCGCCCAGACGGTTATCACGAATTAGCAATGGTCTTGCAAAGCATTAGTCTAGCAGACAAAATACATATTCGTTCGATTGGCATTGAGACTATTGTAGTGCGATGCGACCATCCTTTAGTGCCTCAAGATGTAGACAATATTGCTTACCGAGCAGCTTCCCTGATGAGCAAAGAATTTCCAGAAGTATTTGCTCGATACGGAGGTGTTGAAATTACTATCAATAAGTATATTCCTATGGCAGCCGGGTTAGCAGGAGGTTCGACAAATGCAGCGGCAGTATTAGTTGGTCTAGACTTAATGTGGGAACTGGGTTTAACTCACAGGGAATTACAAGAGTTGGGAGCACGGTTGGGTTCAGACGTTCCTTTCTGTATTGGTGGGGGAACTGCATTGGGAACGAGGCGAGGTGAAATACTTTCTCCACTGCCAAATTTAGACCATATTTATGTGGTTTTAGCTAAATACAAAAATCTCTCTATTTCTACACCTTGGGCATATAAAACTTATCGTCAAAAGTTTGGCCATACTTATATTAGCGATACAGAAAGTCAGAAAAGTAGTAGGCAAAGAGTACATTCTGGACCGATGGTATCGGCGATCGTTGAGCACAACTATAAGGAAGTTGGTGAACTATTGCATAATGATCTAGAAAAGGTGGCTTTGTCAGAATATCCCCAATTATTAAAATTAAGGGAGGCTTTTGCCTCGGAAAATGTATTAGGAACTATGATGTCTGGTTCAGGACCAACTATGTTTGCTTTAACAGAATCTCAATCTCAAGCAGAAGAAGTGAGGGCAGCGGTAAAAGAGAAAATGGCTGACCCAGATTTAGAATTTTGGATAGCACAGTTTAATTCTAGTGGTATTAGTATTGCACATTAATATTAGGAGTCATTTGAAGAAATAAGCTCTTTCAGTTATTAGTTATTAGTACTAAGGGAACTCAGCAAAGAATTGAAATATGTATGGCATTTTATTCATCCCTTGAAAAGGATAGATTTGAGACTTTATTTTTTTGTTATGAGTAATATCAAAGATTATGTTTTTTTTTATGGTGATTATAAATAATTAACAATGGTCGGTTTTATTGACGTTAGGAAACTCAAAAAAAATAGGTAAAAAAACAAAAATTTTATTATAGCTAATGCAGCAATAAAACCTATGAATATATATTTTTGAAAGGCACATTTAATTAAAAGGTAATTATTATGTTTAAAACTATATTAAAACTTAAAAAACAATTCCAACTCAAGACAACTGAGAATAACTAATGACTTTTGAATTTTAACAGCGTTAGAGACTGGTTGTAAAACAAATATTAAGAACGGCCTGAGTTTTTAGTACCAAGCTTTCCTAACATCAATGTAATCATTGCAGTCTAAATAATAGCTTTACTAATCTTAGATAATTGTTCATAGCTCATAGCTAAAGGTCGGTTCTGAACGAGCTATGGAAAAGTTTTCTCTACTACCCATCGTCTAGCTAAGACTTCAAATTCTTGAGTATTAACCTTGAGTATTTCCACTCTTCTAAAATCAGGTCTGCGATCGCCATAGCAAATTTTGGTACTCTATAACCAGACTCAGTCTAGACTAATTCGTCCTTCTGGAATATTTACACCCTGTTCCTAGACCAGGGCTGTAGACCCTAATGGTCTCCTATATTTGCCTCACTTATTACTACTTCTAGTAGTCTTCCTTGAGTATCAACCAAGATATTACCCTTAGGACTTTTTACTTTTTTACCACCATCTACGAAAGTAATTTGACACAGTTTACCAAAGAGGTAGCTCCTGGGGCAAAGAACACCAATAACAAGCAGGCTAAAGGATATAGAATATACCATTTACTACTTTTTTGAGATTAGCATTTGGTTTTGGCCTTCGTTGAGAGAGGTTTTGGTAGCAGAGGTTGGAGTAGTTACCACTGGTGAGAGTTTAGAGCCCTAACTAAAAATTTTCGGGACATTTATTTGATAGTGCTCATTGTTTCCATTTTTCCTAACTTCAATACTTCTTCATGGCCATCTTTAGCTTTTTTTGACAAACAGTCTGTTATGAGCAAATGTTTTATGTTAAAAAAGCCAAATCAATTGAATTAATTGAATGAATTGTTTATATGGCATTATCTTTAAGATTTAGCCAAGATAGAGAACCTCATGATCTAAATTATGGCGAGGTATAGTAAATATTGGTTAGCTACACTTGGAGTTAAAGTAGTAGATAATTGTACAGTGTGTCTTAATGCTGACAATAAACCTAAACTTAATGCTTTATTGAAAATCACTAAGAATGGATAATCTATAAATTAGCAAAGATGGCTATGTATAAGATACCCCAGAGTTAATTGTAGAAATGTTAGCTAGTACCGCCTAATTTGATATACATGATAAGTTAAAAGCTGATCGAAGTAATCAAGCTTAAGAATATTTAGTTTAGGGAGTTTATGATGGATAATTTGATTGGTTTTGGTTAAAGCAAGGTAAATATATTCAACTTAAACCGAATGAAAAAGCTATTAATAGCATGTGAATATTTACCTAAATTATTCTTGGAATAAGCGAATTTAATTACAGGAGATTTAGCAGGATTATCAGTAACTTTAAAGCTGGATAAAAAATCTTCATAACATCAATAGTTTGTCAAAAAAATAATGACAAAATCTGAAGCAGGAGTGAAGCTTTGAAAAATAAAGGTCTGTCAAAAAATTTATTATTAGTTCAGGAAACTGTTACGGATGAAGTTCCAGAAGCAGTGCGAGATCCTCAAAAGGATGAAGAAATTATCCCAAATCAAACTAACAACAAAAAATGGATTTGGAGTTGGGTGGGAGTGATTTTTTTGGTGGGAGTAGTTAATCTAGGGTTACGAATTCAATCTAATCTTAAGCAAGTCAATGCTTCATTACTTCAAACTGAAACTGATAGTATTAAGGCGCCTAATTCTTCTATGGAAGAATCTCCTATAATTGAAATAGAGAAAAGTCCTTTTGCAGATTTGCCTTATTCACAAATAGTAGAAACAGAATTAGCATATATAGCTGTTGATAGTGATGTTAGATTGCAATTTAATGCAGCAAAAAAGTTTCAAGAAATGCTTTATGCTGCTAGAAATGATGGTATTAATTTAGTGGCTTTGAAAGGATTTCAGTCTAAATCAGATTTAGAAGCTTTGATCAGCAATATTAATACTATTCAGGAAAATTATACGGACAAATTTTCACCTCTAAGTTCTGGAGAATATATAACAGGTTATGCTGTTGATATTGGGGATAAAAATGCACCTGAAACTCACCAAAATTTAGCTTTTGAAAAGACAGGAGCTTTTCAGTGGCTAAAAAATAATGCTGCTTACTTTAGTTTTGAAATGATGCCTGTTGATTATGAAAAAGATGTTGGTTATGAACCTTGGCATTGGCGTTATGTAGGCAATCGCGATAGTTTAGAAACTTTTTATAAAAATCTACCTAATACATCTCTAAATAATTAGAGTTTAGTGCGATAAAATTCCTGATTAAATAGGGGTAAATAATTATAATTTAAGAGAATGAAAAAAATTAATAAGTTAGCAATTGTCGGGGGAACACATGGAAATGAATTTACAGGCATATACCTTGTAAAAAAGTTTGAAGAGTTTCCAGAATTGATTAGCAGAAGAAATTTTGATACTCAAACATTATTAGCTAATCCTCAAGGATTTGAATTAGTTAAAAGATACATTGATACAGATTTAAATCGTTGTTTTAAAGTTGAGGATTTAGAAAATAATACAAGCCTTAACTACGAAGAAAGTAGAGCAAAATTTATTAATCAAATGCTTGGACCAAAAGGTAACCCTAAATTCGATTTTATCTTGGATTTGCATACTACTACTGCTAATATGGGGTTAACAATTATTTTGGTAAATTATCATCCCTTTAACTTAAAAATTGCTACTTATTTAAGTTCAGTTGAGCCGAATTTGAAAATTTATACTTGTTTTAATCCAGAAGTAGAAAATACTTTTATAAATTCTATTTGTGAGCGTGGTTTCGCGATTGAGGTTGGTCCGATCGCTCAAGGTATTTTGCAGGCAGATTTATTTTATAAAACTGAAAAATTAGTTCAGATAAGTTTAGATTTTATTGAACATTTTAATGAAGGTAAGCTAGATCATATCAATAGGGATATTGTTATTTATAAACATTTAAAAGTTGTGGATTATCCTAAAACTAAGGATGGAGAAATAGTAGCAATGATTCATCCTCAATTACAAGGAAGAGATTATCAAAAATTAAGTCCAGGTGAGCCCATGTTTTTGACTTTTGATAATCAAACAATTTATTATCAAGAAGAAAGTCCTGTCTGGCCAGTTTTTATTAATGAGGCAGCTTATTATGAAAAAGGAATTGCTATGTGTTTGACGAAAAAAGAGAGCATCAGAGTTTAAATAATTAGTCTTAAATTATAGCAATTTTCTCAAAAAAATGCTATCTTTTATTATTCCTCAAAATCATGGTATAGTTCCTTAAGGTTTCAGTTACTAAGTAAGAGTAATTTTTTTAATGATTCTGGCGACTAAGTAGAGATAACTTATTTCTAATAATCCTAGGCCTTACGAACGTTGCAGACAACCTCTCTACATAATTATCAACAAAATCTAGCAAGACTTTTGAAATTTGATATCATAGATAATTAACAAAGATTTTTGACTTTTTATGTGAATATGAAAGTATTATTAGTTAGATTAATTAAAGGTTACAAAATTTTTATTTCGCCAATATTACCCCCATCATGTCGTTTTCAACCAACTTGTTCAGAATATGCGATGGAAGCGATAGAAAGATTTGGCATTTTTAAAGGTACTGCAATGGCAGTTATGCGAATTTTACGTTGTCATCCCTTTCACCCAGGTGGTTATGATCCTGTACCTCCTAAAAAGTAATAAATAATATTAATTTGTGCCAAAAATTTCCTAACTATCAAGATATTGATGTGTTAGAAAAGGCACTTCAACTATTTCCCCTTCTACGTCTCCTACTTGTACTTTTAAACCAACTCCACCCGCTTTTGTTTTAATATAAGCTAAACCAAAATAACCTTCATTAGTTTCCGTAAAACTTGTGAGTTTTCCTACTTTTTTATCCCCAATTTGTACAACATTTCCTAATTCTACTTTTCCATTTAAACGCACTCCCCAAAGTCTTTGTTTAACACCTTTATATGTGTTTAAACGCGCAATGGTTTCTTGACCAATATAACAACCTTTTTCAAAAGAAATAGTATTCCATAAACCTGCTTCGAGAGGGTTGTAGTCATCTGTAAGTTCATAGTCTGGTGCGGGACGACCTTGTTCTATTCTCAGTTGTTGCCAAAGGCGATCGCCCATTGGTGTTGCTCCTGCTTCTACCAACATTTGCCAAACTTCAGCAGCATTATTTACAGGTACTATCAAGGTGTACCCCTCTTTTGTTAACCCACTACCAACAGCGACTCTAACTTCTAAATTTTTCAGACTTATTAACTGATGACTAGCATGGGTTATATCTGAGGGAGTTGTAGCTCCTAATTTTGCTATCAAGTTTTTGCCTTCTATTCCGATAAGACTAAATATGGCATATTCACTGCTGACATCTTTGACTTCTACCTTATCCATTGGAAAGAGATAACGGTCAAACCATTCGACTAACTTTTGACAACGGCTGGGAGAAACCAGCAAAAAAACCAAACTTTCGGTAACGTAAGCTGTTGCCAAGTCAATGGTGCGAGCAGTAGGTGTGACAAAAACTGTCTCACAACTTTGTCCTGGTTGCAAAATATTGAAGTTATTGGTGCTTTGGTTATGGAGAAACCGTAGACGCTCATCGTCAGAAATTTGTATTAGTCCCCAATGTGAGCGATCGCATAGAGCTACTCCCTCTTTTGTCGCTTTTATTGCTTGAGTATCGTTACCAAAACTAATGGGAATGGAGTTTTCCAAAGTTGCTCCATGAGATATTTGAATATTTTGTAATTTCTGGTTCATCGTTTTAATTTAATCTGGATTTTTTTTGTACAAATATTTGTTTTTTCTCAAATAATTTCTCTAGAAATCAAATAAATTTAGCTAAGTTATACCAATGTTATTAACTTGAACTATGCTACTTATCTTATATTGAAATGTGAAATAATTTTCTGAAATTACTAAGCAGGTCAAATTTTTGAATTTTTAAAGTCTTAATACATGACTTCCAATCTTGGAGGCTAAGAGTGGCTCAGAGAGAATTTTTGTTGGATATTTAGTTATACCTTTTATTTTAAATTAATATTATACTTAAGTATATTACCTTATTAAATAATGAACATGGGCTAAATAACTTTTTTGATAATTAAATTGCGAGTCCCAGATATTACCGTGCATATCATATAGACCAAAGGCATTGGCTGGAAAAATACCCACATCTGTTGTTTCTCTTCTATATTTTTCTTTAGGAGCATTGCCGTAAGGACACCCGTAGCCATCAAAGTTAACTAATTCAGATATTATAGTTTCTCCAAAATAGAAAGGTGTAGTTGTTCCTGCGCGACAAGCATATTCCCACTGACTCTCACTAGGTAAACTATATTTTTTACCTGTTTTTACAGATAACTTTTGACAAAATTTTGTGGCATTATCCCGAATTATTTTATTAAATGGGAAAGATGTAGAAATCTGAAATTCTACAGGACGGTTTCTTCCTCTAAAATGTGAAGGATTACTACCTGTAATTGCTTGATATTGGTCTTGAGTTATAGGGTATTTACTCATATAAAAAGGTGGGAGAGTTACTTCATGTTGCAGAGCTTTCCTATCCCCTTCGAATGCTTCATTTTGAGGTAATCCCATAATGAAGCTTCCCCCAGGAATATAAATCATTGCCAATTTAATTCCATTGCCCAAGTCTTATATTTTTTGTCTAGCGCTTTTCTTGTTACGATTAATAATACTGCCAGAATTATTTACTTCTAAACACTTCAAAAGTAAATAATTCTCCCCGTAGCTTTTGGTTTTCTTTTTATAGTTGGAGTAATAGTTCTACTATTTGACGCACTTTTTCATCTGCAATCTGTTCTAGGTCAATTAATTGTATCATATTCCACTAATTTATCTGATAATAGTTTTTGTTTCATATATCATATTTTATAATGCTAGCTGTACCTTTTATTTTCTTACCCCGATTTACTAAGCGGATACATTTTTATCATGGTAAAAGCATAGAATAAGTGGTGGAATTAGGAGAATATTCTATATATTATTTACCTCCCTATTCACCTGAAAATAATAAAATAGAAAATTAGTGGGCAGCCATAAAAAATATCGATTAAACCAAGATTTTCAGAGTTTGAAACAGTGAGATAAAAATAGATGCAGTATTTAAAAATTGTCTCTTACATATTTTTATCATACTATAACTATTAACTTATAAATTATGACTTATGACGGTAAATCTGCTATCATATTTTCTACTACTTTCAGAGCCTTTTCATCAAGAAGCTCCCAATTAACATTTCCTTCTTGATTAAGTAGGTTAATGTCAATATCAACTTCTACTATTTCATCAGCAGAATGAGTAGAAAAATAGTTACTAAAACAAACTTGATAGCAAAGTTCCCAGAGATTAATACTAATTTTTTGGTCTTGATGTTCTAAATCTAATCTATAACCTGGAATTGGTGTTTTTACTTCTTCATAAGTACCTTTCCAAGTAGAATTTTCGAGTTTTTTCCGAATATGATCTAGTATTCTAATAAAAGCAGGCTGCATTAGTAGTTCTGCTTGTTCCCAGGCTATAATATTATTAATTTTTGGCCTCATTTTTTTTATTTATAAATATTCTGATCTTAATTTGGAAATAATTATTTGCAATTTATAGTAAATTTAAGGCAGTATTTTGATTTAAAAATAAAGCATATTTATCCGGAACTGAAATAGTAATGGCGAAGATTTTTTACCAAACCTTAAAAGAGAGGTCTATTGACCTAATTTTTTATTTAATTATTAACTGTTATAGAGAATCTTATCTAGCGTCAGGTAGATTCTAAAGATGGCACGAAGCACACCCTATGAAAACTTTAAGGTTAATATTTTTACCTCATATCCACAGAATCTACTCTCATCCAAATAATTACCATAAAAATTTGATTTTATCAGCATTTCTTGCCTTCCAGTGAAGCCGGAGGTACTAATAACTGATAAGTTAAATAACTTTTGGCTTTTGTTTTTTGACTTCAGTGCAGAGAATATTTAATGAGGTACTAAATATGTTATTGTTAATTATTAATTAATTTTGAACAATTTAAAGTTAAAAAAATAATGGGTAAACAGCGAGTACTCTCTGGAGTTCAACCAACTGGAAACCTTCATATTGGTAACTATTTAGGTGCAATTCGCAACTGGGTAGAAGGGCAAAAAGAATACGATAATTTTTTCTGTGTAGTAGATTTGCACGCTATCACAGTACCCCATAATCCTGTTACTCTAGCTACAGATACCTATACTATTGCCGCTTTATATCTGGCCTGCGGTATAGACCTGAACTATTCTACCATATTCGTTCAATCTCATATTCCTGCTCATAGTGAATTAACATGGTTTCTCAACTGTATTACTCCCCTAAATTGGTTGACAGATATGATTCAATTTAAGGAAAAAGCAATTAAACAAGGAGAGAATGTAGGTACAGGTTTATTAGATTATCCAGTTTTAATGGCTGCAGATATTCTACTTTATGATGCAGATAAAGTTCCTGTTGGAGAAGACCAAAAACAACATTTAGAACTTACCCGCGATATAGCAGTTAGGTTTAATCATCAATTTGGTCAGGGAAGAACTATATTAAAATTACCAGATCCTTTGATTAGAAAAGAGGGTGCGCGGGTAATGAGTTTGACAGATGGTACTAGCAAAATGTCTAAATCTGACCCTTCAGAATTGAGTAGAATTAATCTATTAGACCCTCCAGATGTAATTACTAAAAAAATTAAACGTTGCAAAACAGATGTAATTAAAGGCCTGGAATTTGATAATCCTGAACGACCTGAATGTAATAATTTATTGACTCTTTATGAATTATTTTCAGCTAAAACAAAGGAAGAGGTAATCACAGAATGTCAAGACCTAGGATGGGGTAAGTTTAAGCCTTTATTAACTGAGGCAACTATTGAAGCTTTAACACCAATTCAAACAAAATATAAAGCAGTAATGGATGATCAAGGTTATCTCAAATCTGTTTTAGCTCAAGGAAAACAAAAAGCAGAAGCGATCGCTAATCAAACTCTAGAAAAAGTTAAAAAAGCTTTAGGTTATTCTGTGTTAATAGGCAATAAGGAATAGGGCATATAAAAAAAATTATTTGTTAATAATTCATGGCTGATAACTTAAGGCTAAATGCTTACTATTGATTAATAACTAACAGCAATTTTTATCAGAGTTAATTTATCCAATAGTCATAACAAAAATTACCAACTTAACCATAACTAAATAAATAAATACGAATATATGAATAGATTTCGCAATGCGGTTAAATCAGGAGAATTTTTAATCACTGCTGAAGTAGCACCACCCAAAGGAGCTGACCCAACTCACATGATTCAAATGGCTGAAACTCTCAAAGGTAGAGTTCATGCAGTTAATATTACTGATGGTAGTCGTGCCGTATTAAGAATGTCCTCATTAGCAGCTTCTATGATTTTGAAGAATGTGGGCATAGAACCAATATGTCAAGTAGCTTGTCGCGATCGTAACCGTATAGCTTTACAAGCTGACCTCATGGGAGCTTCAGCTTTAGGACTTCACAATATTTTGGCCTTGACTGGAGACCCTGTCAAAGTAGGAGACCATGAAAAAGCCAGAAGTGTATTTGACATGGAGTCCATTCGTCTATTACAAATGATTGCTAAGTTAAACCAAGGCATAGACTGGAATGAAAAAGCTTTACCAGATGGATCAACAGATTTATTTGTAGGTGCTGCGGTAGACCCTCAGTCTCCTAGTTGGTCAGGATTAAAAAGACGGTTTGAACTTAAATTATTAGCAGGATCTCAATTTTTTCAAAGTCAATTAATTTCTGATTTTGATAAACTAGAAAAATTTATGAATCAAATTGCAGTTGATAGTAATAAGCCAATTTTAGCTGGAATATTTTTGCTAAAATCTGCCAAAAATGCTGCATTTATTAATAAATATGTACCCGGAATTGATATACCAGAACATATTATTAATCGTTTAGCAAATGCAGAAAAACCTTTACAAGAAGGAATAAAAATTGCTGCCGAACAAGTTAAAATTTCAAGCAAAATTTGTCATGGAGTTCATCTTATGGCAGTCAAGAGAGAAGACTTAATTCCCCAAATATTAGATATGGCTGAAATTTCTCCAATTTCCAATTAGAGACTAAATAAAAAAATAATAACTTTGTAGGGACTTGGGGTGGAACGTCCCTACTTTTGTGATCTACTTAAATAAAAGTGGTGTAAGATTTATTTTTATAGATACCTTCTCTTTGTGAAGTTAAATTTTTTGTTCTTTTGAGTAAGATACATAATTAGTTTTTGGGCTCATAATATAATTACAACGATAATTTCTGATAATTTCAAACTAACTATTAATTAAAGCTCATCATATCGTTTTCTCTTAGTCCTCAAAACAGACTGCTCTCCCACTACTAAAATTTATACGATGACTTTTAAACTTTTAATTTTAAACTTTTAATTTTAAACTTTTAATTTTTAACTTTGTATTTGAGTATATTACTTCTGCTGAAAAAACTGCTTTAGTATTTCACTTGGTTTCCTATCCCATGTATCAATATGCTCATAAATTAATCCATCTTGATTCAACTTATAAGTGGAATAACCATTAAAAAAAATCTTAGCTTTCCAAGGAACTCTTAAGATACCACGCACAGTCCAATTTGCCACAATTATATCTTCTGCTGTTTGCTGAAGATCATGTAAATCAAAATAAAGTTCCGTAAAAAATAGCTTTCCATGAAAGCGCAAAGTCCAAAAAATTATTCGGTAATTAAACTTCCATTTAAAAGTATTTACTGGGTCTTTAAAGAAAATATCTTTAGTATAAATATCGTAAGAAATATCTTTTTCAAACAAAGTTGGTAAATCTAATTTTAGTCTCTCAATAACTTGTTGAACTTGCACTTAAATTTTCCTCACCACAAAATTATCTAACAGAACAATTGGGTTTAAAGTATTTCCCATGCATAATTGGGTAATTTTTTCGTTAATTATTTCAATAAATATGTTATTTTTTTTGAAAAAAAATCTGTTAGTTTTCTAAAAAATTCGAGAATTATATTGGGGCTCTTTTGTATTTTTAAAACTACTACAACGCATTATTTTTTGTTTATAACTATAGATGTTTTTTAAGCTCTGGATTAGTTTAAATCCTGAAAGTTTTTTTGTGATTAAACAATTTTTTTATCAAAATCAAGAAGAGTAAAATATCAAAAAAATTACTCTATTTTTTGCTTAATAAGTTGAACATTTAGATAGTTTAGAGAGACATAAATAAATACTGGAGCTTTTGACATATTTGAATTTAAAAATTTGCTTACCACAAAATAGTCAATTTATCCACAATTATGAAAAATGAGAATAGAACAATTAGTTGTTCATCTAAAAGCAAGTTAAAAGCGATCGCCTCTCAAAATAACTAAATTATAAGCATTTTTAGGTTCAAATTTTTTTTCGGGAATATTAGTAGCATAAATCATACTACTCTTAATAATATCATATAAGTGAGGCAAAATTCCAAAAATATTGAAATTTCCTGAGAAAGTTGGGAAAATTTTTCTTGAATTTTGTCATATATTTATGAAACAAATAAAAAAAAATCATAGTAAAAACCTCGTATTTATAAATAAAATTTATACTAGTTTTACCCGACTACTGAAATTTCAGAAAATTCCTTTAATTCTTTCAACTGTCCGTTGATTTTCTTCAGAAGTTCCTATGGTAATTCTTAATCCTCCACCAGTATGACGAATTAGAGTTCCCTGAGTTTTAAGTCGTTGCATTAAACTACTTAAACTCTGATCTTGGGAACTTTTACCCATTAACTTTAATCCTTCATCTGTCAGTCTCATATATAAAAAATTAGCCGCACTTTTCCAAACTTTTAAAGCAGGAATTTCCCCAAAAGTAGCAAATAATTTACTTCTTTCCCTCAAAATTTCTGGGATAAAAGATAGTAAATGTTGACTATGATTAAGTACTAATTGAGCAGCAGCTTGAGAAAAACTTGGTAAGTTATAAGGAAGGCGAACTTTTTCCAAATTAATAATAATTTCTGGGTGAGCGATCGCATATCCTACCCGTAATGAAGCCAACCTAAAAGCTTTAGAAAAAGTTCTTAAAATTACCCAATTAGGATGTTGATTTAATTCTTCAGCCAAAGAAGTCTGACTAAACTCAAAATAAGCCTCATCAATTACTACTAAAATATCATCAGGCAAACTTCGTAGCCATACTAATTCTTGAGAATTTAAAGCATTGGCAGTTGGAGAATTTGGATGAACAACAAATATCGCTTTAATAGAGGGATTTTTTGTGTGATTAATAGCATCTTCAGCAGCAGTAATATCTATTTCAAAATTCGATTCTTTTCTCCCCACATTTACCACAGGAATACCTAAAGTTTGAGCCAGAATAGAATACATAGAGAAAGTAGGAGTTGCTGTCAAAATAGAACCCTCGCCACCTACACAGGTAACAATTAATAGAGAGCGAATTAATTCATCTGAACCGTTACCAACAGAAATATTATTAGCAGAAATATTAGCTGAGGGAGTTACCTCATTGACATATTTGGCTATTGCTTCCTTAAGTTTTAAATGACTCCCATCAGGATAACGGTTTGTTTCAATTAACTGTTGATAATTTTCTGCTAACTTTTGTTTCAAATTATCTGGCAAATCATAAGGACATTCATTCGTATCTAATCTATCCAGAAGTATTTCTGAACTACCAGCAGAATGAGGAGTATAAGCTTTAAGGTTATTAAGGTTTGAACGAATAAAAGTAAACATAGTTTAATTAAATAATTTCTGCTGGTTAATTAGAGTATATCATTTACTATAGACTTTACGGGATTATTCAGAAAATTAAACTACAATAAATAATACCAAACTCAGTTATTAAAAGCTAATTATGCAGTTATCTAAAAAGTCAGTATTAACAGGTAATAGATAGAATATATCTGAAAATATATTCCTTAATATTCCTACCCCAAGGAATTACTTTTTTTGAGTTTAATTGTCATAGTTATATCAGAGCGATCGCTACTTTTCATAAAGAAGAATAAAAAAATATAAATAATATTTGGTATTGGAGAATAGTTGATTATAGAGACAAGTTTTTTATTTCCTTTTTGTAGCTTTCAGCTATTAGCCATCAGCTCTTATATTTTTCATCAATGAAGTAAGCATTTGCTTAACTGACTATTAGTTAGTTAACTTCTAATACTTTGAAACAACCCTGCTCCCAATACCTCCGGCGACAAAACCTGATTTAACTTTCCACTCCGATATCCTTCTAAATCTAAAGTCACATAAATAAAGCCAAACTCTTGAAACTTTTTTACTAATTTAGGCAAATCTATTGTCAACACGAATTCCTTAATTTTTTCTGGCAAAATTTCAATTCGAGCAGTATCTTTTTCTGAACGTACCCGTAAACTTTTTAATCCCAAATTTCGCAAATATCTTTCTCCGCGCCCCACCCTTTGTAACTTTTCTAAAGTAATTTCTTCTCCATAAGGAAACCGGGAACTTAAACAAGGTTGAGAAGGTTTATCCCACCAAGGTAAATCTAAATCTTTCGCAAGTTGTCTAACTTCAAACTTACTAATTCCTACTTCTGCTAAAGGCGATCTTGCACCTCTTTCTTTTGCTGCTTGAATGCCAGGACGGTAATCTCGTAGATCGTCAGCATTAACTCCATCTAATACATAAAAATAACCTCTTTTTAAAGCCAAAGGTTTGAGAGTATCATGCAATTCACTTTTGCAAAAATAGCAACGGTTTATGGGATTAGAAGTATAATTTTTATTCTCCATTTCATTAGTTTTTACCTCTTCATGAGAAATACCAATAACTGCTGCTTGAATGCGAGCATCTTCCAAATCTTCAGGTAATAAGGAAGGAGAAACAGCAGTGATAGCTAAAGCCTTATCTCCCAAAATATCATAAGCAACTTTTGCCACTAAAGTGCTATCTATTCCACCAGAGTAAGCAATTAAAGCTTTCTCCATTTCAGCAAATATATTTTTCAGCTCTTCTAATTTTTTTGTTAACATTATCTTTTTTATTATCAAATAAATAGCATTTTTAAAATTACTAAGTAATAATTTTTTTTCTAGTTTATCTCTATCCTCTTTACCAATTTATATTAATTATTACATGTTAATATTATACTCCTTATTTATGATAAATATAATCCTAATAACTTTTTGATAATCAATAGCTATTAGCAGATTAATTGTTGTTCTAAAATTACGGATATTATATGGAACATCCCTACCCTCCCACTCTTGATAAATTTAGAAAAGTTTTTTCTCAAAAGTCTTACTAAACCACCATCTCTTCTAATCCCTAATCCCTAAAAAAAATGGAATTACTATATCAAAATTCTCGCCTAGCAAATATAGCAATAGTAATTGATAAAAGCAATATTATATAGAGCAAAGCATAACCAAAATTACTAACTAAATTAGCCATACTTGGCAGTAAACCATAAACTGCATCATTTTTCAAATTTAATCTGCTTAAATCTGGCAATATAACATATAATCCCATCATTAACTTTTTAATTCCAGGGTTATCACTTAAATCGCCCAACTTCACCAAATCTCTACTTAAATTTCCCATCAAATAGATACCAAATGTAAATAATGTTGCTAATAAAGAACTGGTAAATACACCAAATAAAATTGCCACCGCCGTAAGTAATGACAACTGAATAAATATAAATATTACAGTTACTAAAATGCTACCTATAGGATAAGAAATTCCACTTAAACTAAGAATCAATCCATATATTACAGTCATAACTATCAATAAAACAGCTAAAACTGCCGATAAACCAATATGTTTACCAACAATTAATTCTGAACGACTCAAAGGTTTAGCAACCAAAATATAAACAGTACGTTTTTCAATTTCCTTATTTACTAAATTTGTGCCAATAAAAACTGTCACAATTAAACCTAAAATACTAATAGCTGCCAACCCAAAGTCTAAAATTATTTTATCATCTGTACCTACAGATAATTCTGGAATTAACCTCACAGCAGCTACCATTAATAAAGCAAATAAACCGATTATATAAAGAATTCGATCGCGAATTGCTTCCCCAAATACATTCTTCGCAATTTTAACAATTCTCCCCATATTCATAGAATATTTTCTCACCTCTCACTTCATTTTTTTTTCATTCAGATTTAAATCTTTTTCATATTTTCTTGTTGGCTTTCTAATGTAACATTTTTTTTCTCTACAACACCACATTCAACATTACCAACCCTAATTGGTACAGCCTCATTTTGTGTTGTAGAACCAGAATTTCTTTGAGTAACTTTTTCCCCTATTTTACAACTTTTACTCAGATAATAACTTTCATCTTTTACTGTAGGTCCTATCCAAAATAATTGTAACTCCAACTGATATCCAGACTGGTTAGCAACTATTGGTGTTTGTAACTTCCATAAATCATCTTCTTTAACTACAGATATTTCCTTAGTCACTTCATCTTTAATATTTTCCAATCTCAACTTCATCTTAGGTACTGATAACCCCAACTTTTGACTACCCAAATCATTTTTTAACTTTTGCTCCATTAAGTTCAAAATTTTTGCACCTCGATAATCATTTATTGAAGGGTTTTTTAATCTATAAACAAAAGTACTTTTACTTAAATTTTTTTCTCCCATTGTTGGGTATTGTTCCACCATCATCTGAATCATAAAATGTAATCCTAACCAACAACTAAGCAAAAAGTTTACCAAAATTAAAATTACAAAATTTGGCTTTAATAATTGAGAAAACTTAGCTGTTTTTTCTGCTTCAGAAGAAGTTAATACTAAAATTACCCCTGCTATACATATAGAAATTATTGGCCAAATAACAATAGCAATATGCTGAATATTAGTTGCCAAATTTTCAGATAAAAGAAAGCAAATTAATCCTCCAGTCATCCAAGGAGACAAACTTAATTCACCAAAAACAAATGGTTTTTGATTAGTACGCCATCCCACAGCAATCGTTAAAGATAGCCAACTTAAACTAGAAATAAAATTAATTTCTTCTTGCTTGTCACTATCAACTTCGCTAATAATCATTGACAGTAACCATAAAATTATCGTCAATACAGAAAATGTCTGCCAGTGCCAAAACTTAGGTGGTAAAATTAAATTTAGTGCATCCTTCAGAAAACCAAAAATGCCCCCAAACAAACCAGTCATACTTTTCCAAATTTCTTTCATGTTAGTTCATACCTCTGTAAAAGTAAAATTAAACATATTACTAAATAGCTACAAATGTGAGCTACTATAATTACAATAGAATTTGGTGTTCTTAACTTTCTCCAAGCTTGAGATATTTTCATACCAGCACCCCATAATGAATCACACAAATTAAAGCTGACTAACTTGATAATTAGAGAAATTAAAAAAAACAAAAATATAAAAAGTATAAATATAGGATAAATAGGACCAATCTTACCAAATAAAATATAAGCCACTATTTTTTGTTCTAAGGTATTTGTTAGCATACTTACAGCAGAAAAAAATAAAACCCATTTTATACAACTAGAAATTAAATTCATTACAGTTGCATATTCAACACTAGCTTTTGGTGTAAAATTAAGTTTTAGTTGAAAAAACCATGATTCAATGGCAATTGCTACTAATAATATTAAAGATTCAGAAAGAATTGCCCTTAAAGGCAAAATAGTTAAGCTCATAGTTAATTTTCCTAGATCAAGGAACTAAAATTTACTTGAATTAAGTAAGTGTTTAAATTTGCAGCTATGTAACAAAATGTCAGTTTTATTTTAAATCAATTTTCGTCTTAAGCTAGAAGTTACTTGACAAAATTGAATATAGTTAATAATTCTTGTTACCACCTATTTAGTAAATCTAATATTTCAGAAATTAGCATTAAGTAATAAAAAAGAACAGATAGTAGTTTAGCTATCAGTTATTAACTTATTCTCACATTTCAGGAGGAACTAGTCTTCAGAAGAATTGAAAATTATAAATTAAATTATATAAATTAATTTATGCTTTATTCTTTCCAAGGCTAAATGTTTATTACAGATACAGAGGCTTGGTGTTACCTATGAGTTACTTTAATTGAGAGTATGATGCCCTGCAATAAAATATTTTCACCATTTACCCTGTAAATTATTTGCTTGCTCATCTGTTATATATGTCCATATAATTATCTATTTTTAAACATTATTTATAATAATTTTACTGATGAGCAAACAATTTCCCCATCCTCTGTATGTTTTTATCAATTTTTGGTAGCAAACATAGTGGGGTATTTCATATTAGATATAATAATTATTATACTGATGATACTATTTATCCATGAAGTTAAACTTAAATTTTGTCTAGGCAAATTTAATTACCATTATTGCTTCCCTGTGATTTTTACATATGTAGGTAATCAGCACAAGCAAGTATCTCCCTGTTTATAAATGTTGACCATGTGCTGAGGTAGATAATCATGAGTAAAGTTCATGAGCAGCCGCATTCAGAGTACTTTTAGAACATTATATGACTGTACTTGATTAATTTTTACACCGCTATATTTATATGTATAAGTGTTTAATTAATTTTGCATAACTGCTGATAAAAAGTTTAATACCAATTTCTTCAAGTCAGACTGCATATAACTTTAAATCTTAGCTTTCAAGCCATGATAGATTACTTCTACAGGTGAATCTTTAACTTTATAAAACATTTATAATAAGATATGAGTAAAAATTATTAAGGCCATTGTTAAATAAAAATGTTAGAATTAAGTAAAAACTATCTAGTCAGATGCTACAAGGTACATCTTAATAATTTTTCCCTTTTTTCAAAGTTTACTCATTTTTCATTCATTCATCCTCCTTCCTTTCTAGCTCATTCCCATTGAGAAGCGCTATATTAACTAGATAACCAAAATCAAAAATCACAAACCTCAAATAACCCTTATGAGAAGAAACGGCATTGGTATACGCACTGCACAACTCATGTCAGAAAGAATTGTGGGGCAAATTCATGTTTACGATGGAGCAAGTAAAGGTAAATCTCAGGCAGCTTTGGGAGTAGTTTTACGTTCTATTGGCCTTGGCATACATTCTGACTCTCCTACTAGAGTATTATTACTGAGATTTCTCAAAGGTCCTGACCGCTCCTATGATGAAGATGCTGCGATAGAAGCACTACAAAAAGGCTTTCCTCATCTGATAGACCAAGTACGCACAGGTCGTTCTGAGTACTTTGGGCCTGAACAAATCACTCAATTTGACCATCAAGAAGCACAACGTGGTTGGGATGTGGTTAAAGGAGCGATCGCTTCTGACCTCTACTCAGTGGTCGTATTAGATGAATTAAACCCTGTTTTGGACTTAGGTTTATTACCAGTGGATGAAGTAATTAATACTATCAAGAACAAACCAGAACAATTAGAAATTATCGCTACAGGTCGTGCAGCTCCTCAAGGTTTGTTGGACATAGCTGACTTACATTCAGAAATGAAACCCCATCAAAATTCCACTGCTCAAAGTCATGGTATAACTGGGATTGAGATTTATACTGGTGCTGGTAAGGGCAAATCTACTAGTGCTTTGGGAAAAGCATTACAGGCAATAGGTCGGGGTATTAGTCAAGACCAGTCTCATAGGGTCTTAATTATACAATGGCTTAAAGGAGGTATTGGTTATACAGAAGATGCAGCGATCGCTGCTTTGCGCCAAAGTTATCCGAATTTAGTAGATCATCAACGTTGTGGTGGAGATGCCATTGTTTGGCGTGGGCAACAAAAAGAAATAGATTTTGTTGAAGCAGAAAGAGGTTGGGAAATAGCTAGGGCTGCTATTGCATCTGGTTTGTATAAGACTATTATTTTAGATGAGCTTAATCCTACTGTAGATTTAGAGTTATTGCCTGTCAAGCCAATAGTTGAAGCTTTATTACGCAAACCAAAAGATACAGAGGTCATTATTACTGGTCGTTGTCTTAACCCGCCTGATTATTTTGATTTAGCTAGTGTTCATTCAGAAGTCTTTTGCCATAAGCATTATGCTAATCATGGAGTGGAATTAAAACCTGGAGTAGATTTTTGAAGAATGAAGGCAGTGCCGGAATAAGCAAGAACTAGGAAGGTAGGTAGGGAAGCAGAAGGTTTGCTAACTACTGATATTTTTTTGCTCTCAACTATTCTCAAAGCAAAATCTTTAACATTTTATCAAGCACCACAACAAAATAGTTGCGCCGAAAAATGGGGTTGCATTTGGTGATCGCCTGTAGTATTGTAAAAATACATCAGGGTTTTCTCGCCAATTTGTATGACTTATTGTTCAACTTAAAAAAATCTTGGCTCTAGGCTGAATCACTGAAAAAAAAGTTATCCATCATTTTCTTAAGCTCTAAAAGATATAGCCGCAGCAGAAAACTTAACAGAATAAGTAAAAATTATTTTCGCAGTTGCACTCAATGCAGAATTTGCTTTAACATTCTATGAAGCTCCCAGTGCCGAATCAAAAAAAGAGGGTTGCATTTAGCAATCACTTGTAGTATTATTAGTTGTAGAGGCTTATTGTACATATGTATGATTTTTTATTCAACGCCAAAAAAGTAACTCTAATAGTTTGATACAGCTAAAGCTGTCGGTGAGATTTTTTTCTAGAATTCCCGATCTGGCTAAGATTTAAGCGCTTTTTTTTTCTAATTCACCATAAACCCAGAAATTACTGAGAAAAAGCTAAATACCATTTTCTTAAGCTCCAGAAAAATAGTCGCCACAGAAAACTTGACAGAACAAGTAAAAAGTATTTTCGCAGTTGCACTCAATGCAGAATTTGCCTCAACATTCTATGAAGCTCCCCGTGCCGAATCAAAAAAGAGGGTTGCATTTAGCAATCAGTTGTAGTAGTCTAGATATAAGGGGGCGTTCGTCTATATACATGATTTTTTATTCAACTAAAAAAAATACATTCCAAAAATAAATGTTACTTGATCAGGCAGAAAAAAAATTCGAGCTATCAGAAAATAACGTTCATATATGGAGTACAAACCTAAAATTATCATCTGATAAAATTGAGGAATTATCAACAATATTATCGCCAGATGAAAAAAATAGAGCCAACAAATTTTATTTTGAAAAAGACAAAAATCGCTTTATAATTGCCAGAGGAACACTCAGAACAATTCTCAGCCGTTACTTAAACATTGAACCAAAAAAACTACAATTTACTTATAGCGATCGCGGCAAACCCTACTTAAAAAATACTTCAATATTATTTAACCTATCCCACTCTCAAGACTTAGCCTTATATGGCATTACCAAAATTAACTTAATAGGAATTGACTTAGAATATATCCGCCCAATGAATGATGCTGTAAATTTAGCAAAACGTTTTTTTTCTCTTCAAGAATACAAGCTTATTAGTCAACTTCCTCCTCAAAAACAACAAGAAACATTTTTTAAAATATGGACTTGCAAAGAAGCTTATTTAAAAGCAACAGGAGATGGACTAGCAGGTCATCTAGAAAAAGTAGAAATTTGTTTAACCCCAGAAAAACCAGTAGAATTTTTTAGTATTAATGGAGATATTGAGGCAGCATCTCATTGGTATTTATATCAATTTATTCCTCAACCCAATTATATAGCTGCCGTAGTAGTAGCAGAGAAAAATCAAAAGTTGAGTTTTTGGCAGATAAATAATACTGACATTGTTTTTTGAAATGCTTATTATCAGAAAATATAGCAATCCCAAATAGGTTAAATAAAACAAAACTTACTCATATAGAATGAGACACAAATACACAAGTATTTAATTATAAATAAAAATTAGATTCAACTAATTTTTAGACTCTAAATTAACTAGAAAATTGAGCTTTATTTTCGTCTATTTTCGAGTTATAGTTGTTTAAATTAAGATTGATAAAAAAATTGAGTAGAATAATTTTAAGTCAACTAGAAACTATTTTTAACCATACCTTACAGTTTATACTTCAGATAAAAAGTCATAAATTTTGTAGAAAATGGTGGTAGGCTTACCGAAGCAGCTCATGTATTTCGGATAGGAATAGCTTCGATATATAGATGGTTATCTCGCACAAAATTGGAAGCAACTAAGGTAAAACGTCGTCGAATAAAATTAGATTGGAAAGAATTAGAAAAAGATGTAAAACCAAATCCAGAGTTTAAATTAGCAGACAGAGCTAAAAAATTTGGAGTTAATCAACCAGCTATATTTTATGCTTTGAAAAAAATGAAATTTCCTTGAAAAAAAACTTCGTTATAGGGAAAGAAATAGAGAAGAAAGAAAAAATATTATCATAAACAAGGAATAAAAATTTAATAGCACCAATTATATTTAAAGGAACCCTAAATGCCGTGGTATTTGAACAATGGTTAGCTCAACATTTATTACCATGATTAAAAATTCCCAGTGTACTAATTATGGAGAATTAACCAATTCATAGAAAAAAGGTTATTAGAGAATTAGTAGAAGCAGGGGGTCATCAATTACTATTTTTGCGAAAATACTCTCCTGATTTAAATGATATAGAACATGATTTTAGTGTATTAAAAAGAGCTAGAATGTATTCACCTATCAATACCTCTTGATTTGGAAATTATGCGTAATTATTATGCCAAATAGTGTCTCATTCTTATTTAAAATAACTATAGACATCCACAGCAATAAATTAAGTAGAGCGATCGCTCAAGAGGTTCAGAATTAAGATTTAGTCCCAGAGGTCTATGATCTCAAAAGCACTGATAATAAAACTTCTGTGATCAGGGATCTTCCCCGACAAAAACTCAATATCTAGACAACAAAATTTTAACCTCCTCTTCTATTTCCATATTCTTCATTTCCTCCCACTCAGCTTGCCGAACAGCAATAAACGCTTGAGCCAACTCAGACCCCAAAGCATTTTTCAGCACATCATTATTATTCAGATGAGCGATCGCCTCTGCCAACGAACTAGGCAAAGCATCTATTCCCCGCGCCTCCCTTTCTGCCTGCATCATATTACCAGGGTCAACCGACACAGGTTCTCCCACATCAAGACCACAGTTAATACCATCCAAACCAGCTACAATAACACTACCCAAAGCCAAATAAGGATTAGCAGAAGCATCAACAGTTTTCAATTCAAAATGAGTAGGAGAAGGGGGAGCAAAATTACTCGGCACCCTCACAGCAGCTTCCCGGTTATCCAACCCCCAAGTACGAAAAGCACCACTCCAAAAATGAGGGCGAATGCGACGATAAGAATTAACACTCGGAGTTGTCAGTGCCATTAAAGCAGGTAAATGTTTGAGAATACCAGCAATGAAACAACGAGCAGTTTTGGAAATTTTCCCTATTTCATCTGAGTCAGGAACAATATTTTGCTCTCCTTCCCAGAGACTTAGATGTAAGTGGCAACCGCTACCTGCTTTGTTAGCAAAAATTTTCGGCAGAAAAGAAGCAGTAAGTCCATATTTGAGAGCTACTCCTCGCACTGTTTCCCGAAAACTTATTTGTCTATCAGCAGCTTGTAAAGCATCGGTATAGCGGATAGAAATTTCCTGTTGACCAGGACCTGACTCTGGATAATACTTTTCCACTTGAATTTTTTGAGCAATGAGAGACTCAGCAATGTCATCAATGACTAGACGGTTAATATCCATTCCGAAGGTAGAGGCAAAAACTGTATTATCTGTGGGGGCAATACCATCAGAAGTAGATTTCAACAGATAGAATTCATTTTCAAAAGCAGCTTTTATTTGTAAACCTACTTTTTCCGCAGTAGCGATCGCTTGTTTGAGAAATCTACGAGGACACAAAGACCAAGGGGAGCCATCTTTAAACATATCACTAACTACACTAGCATGAGTAGGAGCATAGGGTAATATATGGAGGGTAGACCAGTCAGGAACTAACCAAGCTTCTCCCACCGGAGCCAGACCTGTTTCAGGTATTACCACATCAGACATAACTGTAAATGCTTGTTGAGCGACTGTAATGCTAACTCCTGTATCGAAGTGTTCTGGTAATTGGTCAATATGGAATGCTTTGGAGCGGATAATGTTAGCATTGTCACAAAAGAGGATACGAACAAATTTTGTACCTTTTTTTTTGAGATATTTGAAAATGTCTTTTTCTAGGTTTGGTTTTTTATCGCTCATGTTTTTCAAGACTAAGGAATAGGGAACAGTTGTAACTTTGGCTAAGGGATAGGGCAACTCAACAAAAATTTTAGAGTCCGTTTTTTAGCTGTAGCTTTGGTTGAGAGATAGGGGAACCCAATAAAAATTTTGGAGTACATTTTTTAGCGACAGCAGTTTTCATACTCATTGGCCACAGTAATCAAAGCATTCTATGCAATTTCGATACCAGATTTTGCTTTTGATGTAAAGTCATGAATTTTAAAAGCGCTGTAATATAATAAATTTGAAAAGAAAAAATATACTAATCCTCAATGATTTTGAATATAAATGAGATATCGTGAAAAAGTACAATTGTTTAGCATAGCTGATTTGACTACATATCATACTTTCTTTAAATATAATTTAGGACTGCTATATCTGAGTATTAACATTAGGATGTTTTAACTTTTATCCGTAGTGATATATACAGCATCTTTTAGATTTATAAAGTATACTTAAAAAACTAAATTCTTCGCATTAAATAATTATTACTAAATACAGCCGTACATCATTTGCCCGAAATCAGTCTTATGTTGGGTTTCGTTACCTCAACCCAACTTACGAATGCTATCTTTAATGTGATTTCCTAACCTTGCTTGAGAAATATAACTAATGTTTTGATTAATTTTTAGGATATCTTTTAACTTAAGAAGCTATAGAGAATTTTATCCAGTTAACAGTCTTTTTTTTTAGATAATTTCAGCCCAAAATTTATCAAAGCTAAATCTTTATAAGACTAACAGTTTCAAACAATAGGTTGAATGATTAGAAAATTATCATGGTTAAACATATTGTCGAGTTATTATTTATTTAAGCGATCGCTATTCCCTTAACTCAGTTAATTTAGTCTCTTAAAAAGAATATTTGTGTAAAGATATTCATTATTAATAATCAAAATCTCAGTTTTTTATACAAGTAAAATACAATTACCTTTAAGGAAATTCACAAGATCCCTCAATAAATACTAAATATCTTTCGTTTATTTGCCTCAACCCAACCTACAAATACTATAATTAATTCCCTTGTGTAAGTTATATTAAAATTATTTATTTGCCTGAAAAGAATACAGCAGATTTCGGGCAAATGAGGTACAAAGTAAATAATGAAAATTATTTAGTGCAAGCATTTTTCCCCGTAGCTCTGCCTTATAAAAATCGAAATTGCTGTAACTCTAACTTTGAATTTATGAAGTTTTTAACCATCAATATAACTATCAATAACTTTCATAATATTAACTCCTGTTAACTTCACATAATTATCTATATATTTAGCACCAGAAGTAAACAGTAGCAAATTTTTTATATAAATAGGTAACCAAAACTCACTATTAATACTTCAACTTCTGACAATATTTTGAAAATTTACCAGATAATTTTGAATCAGATATTCATAGAAAAACTGTTTTCTAATACTTCTATTCTTATTTTCCTCTCTGTTTCCTGGGTTCAGATCATAGTCAAAATTTGCAGATTTAATATTAATAATTTGGATATAAATTTTGCCCATAATTTTTTTGAGGAAATTATTAAAGCTTTGATTAATTTTTTTAAGAGAGCAGAGTCTATCTTAAACCCAAAATAATGACAAATAAAATATATTATCTTTCACTAGAGATTCTGACCCCAATACATAATGAATGAAACGTTGAAAAAAACTGTCCGATAACAAGAGACCAAACTTCACGTCTAGATAAAATCAATAATTAAAATTTTTCATCATTTGTAATTCTTCAGTATTAAAATCATCCAATATTTCCCAGTAAGAATAAAATCACTCTAGTAAATAACAAACTCTTAGTATATCTCCCTCAATTTTCGATGATTTAGCTAACTCATAAAAGTATTATTTACCAGCCTATCCTCTTGGTCTAGTTTATGTTCTTGGTTAATAACAGCAATTTTTAATTTATATTTATTATATTTGAAGCTAGTTTAGTCGACTAAGTCATCATTTTTTAACTTTTCAATTTGATATAAAGTTTTAGGTAAAACTAAATCTGAAAGCCGCGAGTTTAAGAAGTTATATTTAACCTTAAATAAAATAATTACAGCATCAGGAAAAATATCTTTACCATTGACATGAAAAATATTCCTCAGATCGATTATTGTGTGTTTGTATTTCAAATTAGCAATTATTTATGAGGCAATATACTTACTATTTAGATAAGAAACAAAACATAAATCTGTGTGCTTGAGTAAATCAGTTAAACATGTTCTCTCCCAAACACTATGAAAATTATTAAATTCCCAATTTTGCCATCTTTTGTGTTATCTAATTCTCCAAATAAAAAATTATCAATTGCACAATAAAAATATAAATAATCTATATCTTTTAAAACCGTATATTTATCAATTATTTCTAAAGTATCCCGTAAAGTATCAATAATTGATGGATAATAAGTTTACCTAAATAAAATATATTCATCCCCAATATACTTTTCCCGAAATCTAAATAGCGATGAATTTTACAATAGTCTATAATTTCAGACTTACTCAGACGGGAGATAAGTGCTAATATTTTTAATTTATCGTAATATCTAACATATTATCTAACCCATCAATTTTGTTATAAAAAATACTTTTTAGTACAAACTCCTAAAGTCAAAGGATTAAAATACTGATACGAATATTTTTTTTATCTCCTTAAAAGAGACTGGAGAGCTAATTTTTTTTGGCTCCAAGACAACTTTTAAATTCTAACTTTTAACTTTTTATCAGATGGGAAAACTCACCTAAAGATTATCCTTTACTTTTGACTTACCCCCTTGGGGGAGTTGACTTTTAACTTGCGCGTAGCACTATAAAACTTAAGTTTTGCTAATTAAATAGAATTATCGTGCCAAAAATCAAAATTTATTCTATACCAAAGGATGTTGTATTGGAGTACGACCGTAAGGATGACCTTTATAACTAATTACAATTTGATTAGCTAACCATAGATCTAAACAACGACGCATTAATAAGTAGCGATCGCGCCACAATTCATGACACTTTTCTGTGGATGGGCAGTCAATTACCATTGCTACTCTGGAGCCAACTAACTCCCGCTTTACTTGACAACTGTCTAAGTTAATAGGACTTAAAGATTGAAACCGCTCAATTACTATAGATTCTATGTTATTCATTTTAATCTTAAACTGATTCTAAAGTTAATGTAAAAAACTTTGAGTATTATGTAAAGGATAAATCTGTCTAGATTCTTAATTTCTAATTTGATTTTTGTGACAATGAATACTATTCATCAAGTTAAAAGTCATCTCAGTTATTAATCAATTAGTACAGACTACCCTCAAACCTTATGGGTGGTGGTAGTTAATTTTCATGGTAGTCTATTGTAATTATTTTGGTCAAGGAGAAAAGGTATATACCCGAAGTAGCATTGTTTACATACATCTACCCTGACACGAGGAAGACTACCCTTTTAACTTCATACATCTGAGTGTTCCCTAGCACCACATAACCTTTATAGTTCCAGCTTCCCATCCCACATAGTTAAACCTATAACTACTATCAAAAATATCAAAAATCATTGACAAATCATAAAAAAAGTGGTATAATACATATCTTAAAAATTAAAAAAATATCAGTTTTTTTGTCAAAACTATCCTATACATATAAAAATAATTAAATTTTCTTTAAACCTGAATTAAATATCAACACCACTAGAGGGAGGCCAAGTATTACCTAGCCTTGCATAGCTCTAGTCAAGCAGAAATAGTGGAAAATTTCCTCCGCAATGGTTGGGACTACATAAAAACTCTCGTTACAGGAGGCCAAACTGGTCAACCAGACTTACCAACACTAGCAGTTCTGCGCAATATATTTGTAGATTTAGGCCCAATACATGTAAAACTTGGTCAGCTACTGAGCACCTGTCCAGGCCTATTGCCAACAAAGTACATCAATACATTGTCAAGTTTACAGGCAGATGTACCACCAATATCTTGGTCTGAAGTCGAAACCTTAATTCGTCAATAACTCTCCCAAACTCTAGAAGAAATATTTAGCTACATTAATACTTAATGTGTAGCAGGAGGTTCTATTGCTCAATCTTATAAAGCCACTTTAAAAGACTGCAGGGAAGTAGCTCTCAAAGTTAAACGTCCAGGCATTGATAAAATAGTTGATAAAGATATTGCTTTGCTCAAAGGTCTAGGTGAGTTAGTCTCATTTACAAAATTTGAAAAAAGTTATGATATTCTTTCTGTAGCTCAAGAATTTGGTGATACTTTGCGATAAGAACTGAATTTTATTCAAGAAGGTAGTTATACTGACGAACTACCTCAGAACCTATCCACAAGTAAATGATTTGACTCCAAGCAAATTATGGTTCTGAAAGTATATTGGGCACTAACCACCCCAAAGCTTTTAATTCTGGAATGGCTTCATGATCAACCAATTTTATCGACAAAAGTCAAAGGTGCTAACTATAATGGGGGTATAAATTCAGAAAAGCAAGCACTTTCCCATTTATTATGCCGTGCTTTCTTTCAACAACTTTATTTCAACAGTTTTTTTCAAGTCGACCCCCATCAAAGCAATATATTTTATTTAGAAGATGGGTGTATTGCTCTGCTAGACTGTGGAATACTCAGTCGCTTCGACCCTAAGAGTCAACAGCATTTAACAGAACTACTATTGGGGATCATTGACTTAGATGCTCAAAGGTGTACTCAGTTAACTCTACAAATGGTAGAAGTAGATATTGGCTCAAACTTAGCTAAATTGAAAAATGATTACAGCAAAATATTGCGAAAATATTATAACCTCAGCTTGTCTGAAATCAACCTTTATCAAGTATTTTATGACATATTAAAATTATGTTGTCACAACAAAATTAAATTACCAAGTAATTTAGGTTTATTTTCCAAAACTTTAGCAAACTTAGAAGGGATCGCTCATAGTTTTTATTTCCAACTTAATCTTTTAGATGAGATTAAACCATTAATGACTGATTTATTTTGCCGACAGTTATTAGGGGATGATCTGGTACAAACTTTCTTAAGAACAGCTATTGATCTGAAGAATTTATCTTTAAAGTTCCCTCGCGAGCTAGACTTATTTTTAGATAGACTTACTTCCGAAACATTAAAGTGGAATTTGACTCTACAAGAATTGAACCTTTGCGTCATAGTATAGATAATTCAGCCAATAGATTATCCTTTAGTGTAGTTGTAAGTTAATTAACTATTGTTGTTGCCATTGTAACTATCGGTTCTCAAAGTAGTCAGCTATCTGTATTAAGTGAAGCTTTATTTGCAACAACTAGTTTTCTTAGGTTGTGGTTAATTATTAGTATTCTTCGTTCTGGTCGTTAGTAGGAGTAATATAGATTATTTGGTAGTCCTGTAGATATAATTATATTTATAAGTAAATTCCTTTTACACCCGCAGTGGGAAATTATGGGAATAACTATTGTGAGATTTGGCTTTCAGGAACCTCAATATCAGAAACTTTCTCCAAAGAACTGTAGATGTTGTCAGGAAATTTCTGTAATACTTTTCACTCAGATAAGCTGATCGTTTTTTGAGAATAAACTTTATATTCTCAAGCTTTTCACTCTCAGAAACAAAACTACGAATGTGCCGCTACTTATCAAGCATTTTATGTTGTAAAAATACAGTATGAAAAAATTACTTATGATTGAATGAGGCAGTTTTCTAATTACCTTCCCTCTTATTTGAACTTGAAATTAGTAACTTGATTGAATTATAATTTAAGCCTGACTTATATAAAATCTGTAGAGGTAAATAATGATTGGCATTTCTGCGATAGACTTATTTTGCGGAGCAGGTGGGTTAACTCATGGCTTTGAGAAAGCTGGTCTTCCTGTAAATGTTGGTTATGATATTGATCCCGTATGTAAGTTTCCTTATGAGTATAACAATAAAGCCAAGTTTATACTAAAAAGCGTTGAAGACATTGAGAGTATGGAGCTAGCAAAGCATTTTCCAATATGTCACCTTAAAGTTTTAGCCGGATGCTCTCCATGCCAACCATTTTCTAATTACTCCAAGCGCTACAGAAACAGCTCCTCAAAATGGAAGCTTCTCTATTATTTTGCCCGTCTTATCAAACAATGTATGCCAGATATTGTGACTATGGAAAATGTACCACAGTTGCAACAAAATCAAGTTTTTGAGGAATTTATTACTAAACTCAAAAAGTTCAAATACTTCATCACATTTTATCGTGTTAACTGTCAAGACTACGGTATACCTCAAAATCGTAAACGGTTAGTACTTTTTGCCTCCAAGTTTGGCAATATAGATTTAATTCCCCCAAATTGCGATCAGGATAATTACAAAACTGTACGAAAGACTATTGAGCATCTTGAAGCTCTGAGTGCAGGTCAATCATCGAAAATAGATCCACTTCATCAATGTAGCAAACTTTCAGCACTGAATCTACGTCGTATTCGTGCTTCTAAACCAGGAGGCACTTGGCGAGACTGGCCCAAAAACTTAATAGCTAAATGCCATACTAAGAGTAGTGGTAAATCATATCCATCGGTTTACGGCAGGATGGAATGGGATAGTCCCAGTCCAACTATAACGACTCAGTGCTTTGGTTTTGGTAATGGTCGATTTGGACACCCCGAACAAGATAGAGCCATATCCCTCAGAGAAGCAGCATTGTTGCAAACTTTTCCTCATAAATACCAATTTTTTCCTCCTAATAAATCATTTGTTTTTACAGATATAGGGCGTTTAATTGGGAATGCTGTCCCTGTAAAGTTAGGTCAAGTAGTAGCAAAAAGTATTCTTAAACATGTTCAAGAAATAAGTTAGGGAGTATTTGTTGAGTCTAAGTATTCCTCATTATCTATATATGTTTCAATATTCTCCAATATTCCTTTTAAATATTCGACTATTGTCTTTTTAATTTCTATCAGTTCATCAGCAGTTTTCGACTTTCCTACATCGCCAAAAGGTCTATTTCCATGAGCTAAATCATTTCTATTATTCTTAATTAGAAGTAGATATGAATTTTTATCATTAGTTCTTTTTTTGTCATCTGTTTGCGAATCAAATCCATATTTTTTAGCTGTTTCTCTAATCAATTTACTATCAATATTTCCAGTAAATAGTTCTTCTTTATTAAATCCAATGGAAACAATATCAAGAGATATGTCCTGAATTTTTTCTAAAATTTTATCAGGGTTTCTACCTTTCAGATTAACCAAAATAATTTTCTTTAATTCAGGTCTAATCTTATCAAAAGAAACATCTTTCTCTTGTAGTTCCTGAAAGATTGCTTCTATAGCATTTTTCATAGTAGATTCTATTAAATTGTAAAGTAATAAATAAGCACTTGCTTTTAGAGTATTTTCTAACTCAACGTCTATTTTGTTAGCTTTATTATTTCCTTGAATTTCTTTGATTAATTTTACTTTTCCTTGCTCTAAATCTTGCAAGAAAATAAAATATTTACTTACCTCTTCAGAAAGTTCATTAAAATCTTGAATTACAAATGATATTCTTCCCATTATTTACCTAATAGTTGATCTCTAACATATTCAATACGTCGAATAACTTTCACTCTAGAGTTACTACTATCAGAAGTAGTGTATTTTTTAAACTCTTGGGAATTTAGCCACTCGTCGGTTGATTTTGGTTTAAGATTTTTTTCTTCCCTTAAAGCAAGTGCAACACCTACAGAAATACTTTCAAACCTAATCCGGGGAACTGAGTTATAGTTTTTGCCTTTTTTAAACCCATCAGGGAAATACTTTTCCACAAAATCTAGCATTAACTTAAATTCCTTCTCCATTTTATTCTGGTAAAATTTATTATTCTTATTCTTCTCATCCTGTTCTTTTAAATAATCATTGAGGAATACATTTACTCTGTGTTCAAACTCCTGATATTTATTTAGATATGCGAAAAAACGCAATACAAATTCTTCAGGTTCTCGCCTCCGAATTAGAGCTTCAGAAAACGGACATAGCTCTAGAAATTTGGGATTCTTTGATAATTTATCAATCCAATTTAGAACAGGTCCGCGTTGTATTCCTCTACGTTTTTCCATGTCATTTAAAACAACACTACCAGTATTAATTCTTTCAAACATATCTCGTCGTGCTTCCTCATCCGCTTTCTCTGTTAGTTGAATCATCCTAATGGTACTTCTATTGAAACGTCTTTGACGAGGAAGTGGTAAATCAGTAAAAGTGAAATCATTCAGCTTATCTAATTTTTCTAATCCTCTTAAAGTCAGTTCATTATTAGAAAATTTAGATAGAGTTCGAATGCGTTGCGTACCATCTACTATTTCTAAGCGCCCTAAGTCATTTTCTTGGTCGTAAATATCTGCAACAAATATAGGAGGTACTGGTAATCCTAAAAGTACAGATTCAATAAACTTTGACTGCTCTTTTTCCTGCCAGGCTTCTTCTCTTTGATAATCAGGAATAAATAACTCGTTAGTATCATTTTCTCTTCCTTCCATATATTTCTGAACAAGAACTTCTACTGGATATTCTGTTGTTCGATAATCAATAACTTTTTGCTTTTCCCTAATCTCAGCTTCAGCAGCTTCTTTTTGTTTGTTAGTTATTTGGGGTTTACTATTAGTAGATTTTCGCTTGACTGGCATATTTTTTTTAGTTAGGTTGTTGAATATTTAAAAAAATTATAGCTTGAAATACCTTTGATAAACCAAATATTTAAAATATAGCAATCCTGAATCAGTTTTCAGACTTGATCCTAGGGACTTTTGTCTCCAAACTAAGGGCAAAAATAGCATTTATACAACCAAAGCCCTATAGTTTTTTCACAAATAATTTCATACTGTTATAGTGAGAGATTATTTTGATTTTTAATTAAAATCCCCAAAAATTAGCTAATATATTAATAATTTATAAATTCCTAAATAACCAAAATAAATAATAAATTTTTAACCATTTATCCGAGATATTAATTTTAGGTTAAGTATATTTAAAAGTTTTAAATATAGCACTACGGAAATACCCTAGGGCATTTCTCTGTGGTCTATTTTCTATTCCCTATTCCCTTACAAACCAAACTCCTCAGTACTAAGCAAAAAATCTAGTACTTAAGCATTTTATATTAAACCTAAGAAACTTGAAATTATCACTGTTTAACTATCTCTTAGAAGATATCTATAAATAAAACTATAGTAATTGTAATTAAGTTAGAGATCAAGCTAAATATATAATATTGAGCAGTTAAGGATTTCCTCTTAAGGAATTAATTAAAATATTTAAAGTTAGTATAAAAACTGTTTAAATTTGCTAAATTGATGGACATAACAAAGAATATTAGGACTATATAATCAAAGAATAAAAGGCAGAAAAAATTAAACTTATGAAAAAAAAACAAGTTAAAATCTGGATAAAATTGGAGCCTAAAATACTTAATATAACTAAAAATAAAAATTCAAAATATATAAAATAAAGTAAGTATTCAAGTATCAGCTATTAGCTATCAGCTAGAAAGAGGAATTAGGTTCCAATTATTATTGGAAGCCAGACAGGAAAAAGATGATCAGCTAAACTTAGTAATTTATTAATTTTATGCATCATACTTAGGAAATAAATATGCGCAAATAGACAACAAAAAAATAAAAAAAATTATAAATGAGGTAATAAAGGATGAAAATAAGAAGAATTAAATTTATAATTAATGGGAGTAATAGGTAAAAAAATAGACTATAATCACTAAAAAATAAATAATAAAAAAGTAATTACTTGAATATTTTATATAAAAATTGATTTTATTTAAAGCATTACTTGTTTTATAGATAGCCATTCAAAAAAACAACAATAACTTGTCAGCTTTTTAAGCATAAATAAACAAATAAATAGTAGAAGATTAATAAATTCAAAAAGAAGAATTAATTTATAGAATAGCAAAGGTAAATATTAATATTTAAATATTGATTAATTTTGATAATAATCTATTTTTTATTTTTATTAAAAAACTATATTTTTTATTTTTAAAGTGTAAATTAGTACTAGGAATGTTTTACTGAATAAATTAGATAAATAGAATTTATAAAACTATAAATATTTTGGTTGTCGACATACTCAACAAAATCAAATATAATAGAAATAGGAAATTTATTAAATATCAATCAATTGAAGTAGGAGATGCCTGAATACTGAAAAATATGACTTCAAAAGCTAAAAAAAAGTGCTTGATCACACATCGAACAGAATATGTAATTAATTTTGCTTATGCACTTAATATATGCAATAGTCTATATTGCTTGCTGTTCATACTTTCTCTTTCATATTGAGTGACAAAAAAATCTCTAAGAGAGTCTCTTAAAAATATTTTTTTTTAGAGAATGTTTCGTAGAAAAGTTATATTAATATACCTAGATAGCTTTTATTTTTAGGTATTATTATCGTAGATAAAATAGGTGAAAAAGGGATAGAGTATATTGATAGAAATAAATCCTTTATAGGCCTACTTTAAAGTCAGGCCAATTATTAGTTAAGGTAATTAATATTCAGTTAAATTAATTTAATCCAGGTTCTTAGAATGATTATTTTATTATTAAAAAAACTATGTTTTGTGACGTTTATCCTTTTATCTTTAACTATATTTTTTGAGTATCCTTCTTCATCAAAAAACTATACTAAAAATCAGAAAAAATCAGCTAATGAAAATCAGATATTTACACTTAACAAAACTCCGTCTGTCAAAAAAAATATAAATCAACATTCAAACACATACACGAAAAATGGAATAGTAGTATTTAAAGATGGCTGTATCATCAAAAGCTTGAGATTAAGAAATGGTATGAACCTCAAAATCAAACAAAACTGTAGTTAAGTCAGTCTTAATAAATATATAACTCGTATATATCAGAGGTTTAATACCATTTCTTACCATATATATACTAATCTCATATTGGTCGCAAAAGATATAATAGTAAGAAGAACATATCTAGAAAAAATACAAAAAATAAATATTATAGATGAAGTAGATAATTTTACAAGTCAAACATCGATAGCAAAAAAAATTAAAAGAGTCTTGGCAGTAAAAATTATTTTGTATATAAATCCTTATATAAAGTCAAATAAATATTAAATATTTATAACAGTTTCTAGCGTAAAATTGAAACCCCTAGCACTTTTTATAGGGATAGAAAGTTTAAGAATTTAGCTATCAAGAATAAACATATCACATTAATGCCAGTATAAAAAGATAAAACGATTTATGGGTATTGAGCACAAGTAAATATTTTACACTTGAGACTGAAAAAAACTATTTACATAAATGATACACCTAATATAGTTTGTGATATTTTACAAAGTTATTATAACGACTCTGAAAAATGCGGTTAGAAGTTGAAAAAACTCCCAAAAAGAACGCCAATAAAAATAATTAATTAGTGAAAGCAAAAAAAATTAGACAGGATAAATTGACAAAATAGCAACCAGAAATATAACCCAGAAAGCCTACATTGTTTATGACCTTTGAATGTTATCTAATATAGGGAAACCTTTGAGGTTATGATTGGGGAGCAACAGATAGAAGAATAGAAATTCTACTTCACTAATAAAAAAAAGCCTTACTTATTCTGGTGGCTTAGAATATCAAGCCCAAGAATTTATTGATATTTAAAAGAAGTGGAAATACTGAAAATACCATGAAAAATATTGAAATATTTACAGCATCCAAGGCAGAGAAAAAGATGAGCAATATTTCGGGATAGAGCCAATGATCATAATTTGACAGAATTTCGATAAGATTTAATAACAAAAAAATAGCTGAAAAATCCAAAGTAGAATGGTAGATAAATTGTACAAAATTTGCTCCTAATGCCTCAGAGCAAAACCTCGTTGAAGATACTTGGTAACCAGCCCAAAATTGCATAAGACAACTTGATTATCCTTGCAGTTCTTTTAGAATAGTTAAGTTATTTTAAGTTCTTTGTGCTCTTGTCAAATATTCAACTTTCCCCAACTTTTTCAGTATGGAATTTTGCCACAACAAATAGGCAGAATAATATATTTTGATAATTATATAATTACTTCAACATTCAATCTCCCCATCTCCTCCAACTATAATCAAAAGTATTCAACCAGATTTGATATGATAACTAATAACTAATAACTAATAACTGAAATGACACAAACACCGCCACCTCCTCCCCCTACATCACGATCAGGAAGCCGTGATCTAACATATCGTCCCCCAGCTCCACCACCTCCAAGAGTAAAAAAACAATCAGCAGTTTCTCTAAAACCTTCCAATTCTTCACCAGCATCACCTCCAAGTTCTAGGGAAATCATTCCTCAAAAGGAAACTGTACCAAAGCAACGAGCAACTCCTCTAAGTCCAGAACTTGCACCTGGACAAGTAAGATTGACAGAAATTGTCCGGCGGGCTGAAAAAGAGGGAATTTCAGATATTCACTTGGGTGTAAATGAAATACCAAGATTTCGCAAGCGTGGTGACCTCATACCAATTGAGTATCCAGAGACTGACTTAGGCACTTTTATGAGTTGGCTGCGAGAAATTCTCAAAGATGAAGAAATTCGCGTCTTTCAGGAAAATTTAGACTTTGACGGTGCCGCTGACCTAGGTTTTGTCCGAATACGGATTAGCTTGTTTGATTCTCTTGCCGGCCCGGCCATGGTCTTAAGACTTATTGGTGCAACAATTCTCAAGATGGATCAACTCAGGCTGCCAGAAGTTTTTAAGAAAGTTTGCCACTACCATAAAGGATTACTTTTGGTAACAGGACCAACAGGTTCTGGTAAATCTACTACCATGGCAGCCATGATTGATTATATGAATGATACTTTTCCTTATCACATCATAACTGTTGAAGACCCTGTAGAATTTGTCCACGAAAGTCGGAAATCTTTGATCAAGCACCGAGAAGTAGGTAGACATACTCTGAAATTCTTCAATGCCCTTAAAGGTGCTCTTCGTCAAGATCCTGACCTGATGCTAGTTGGAGAAATTCGGGATAAGGAAACCGTAGGAATAGCCATTAAGGCAGCATCTACAGGACACTTGGTGATGGGAACTTTGCACACTAACAGTGCAGTTAAAACTATAACTCGTATTCTGGATATGTTTTCTGCTGAAGAACAACCAGCAATTAAATTAGCTCTTTCAGAAATTCTGGTAGCGATTATTGCTCAGTTGTTGTGTAAAACTACTGATGGTAAACGAGCAGCTTTCCATGACATTTTGATTAATACTGATGTAGTGAAAGAGTATATTCTCAAAGACCAGTATGAAGACATTCAGCAGATCATGCTTAAAGATACTTATGAAGGCATGACTACTATGAACAGGTCTTTGTATGATCTTTATCGAGATGGTAGAATCACTGAAGAGATAGCAATAAATCAGTCACCTTCCCCAAACGAAATGTCTCAAATGCTACGCGGCAGAATTTAAAATGTTCAGGAGTTACGGAAAAATACTACATATAATACATGATAAATAAGAGTTATCTTTACTATAGTTTTGCGCGAACCATTGACTACTCATTAAAAAATATTCAGTTCTTATACTTAAATAAGTTTGATTCGTAGGGGCTTGCCAACCCAAGAATTCCCTTCTGTCAATTCCTGATACTGGCACTGTTTTCGTTTTTTTGGACCAATGACCAAAACTCATCACTTCTGATTTTTGAGGTATTGATATTTTGGACATGAGCATTATGAATCACTTGTCCTTTTTCAGAGGCGGCTCTCACCAAACTAACTACCGTATTATAGGCCAAATTCACTGTTCGACTAATCCCTCTTCAACTACTGCCCTCAACGTGAGCCTATAGAACCATGGGCATTTGTTCAGGTTGAATTGTTACGATAGTAGAGAGTGTCAAAAGTATCGGTGAAAGTTTGTAGGCATTCATGACAATAATATCGTTGACAACATTACTGGCCATGTTTATGAGATTTCTGATGGCCACATAGAGGAAATTCTATGATAATAGAAAGTATTTAAGGACAACTATTATATTACCATTCCCACACTTTCTTGATGCACTACCAAAAATCCCACGATTGGCCTGCGAGGCTTTAAACCCAATTGTTTGGTAAGTTCTAACAACAGCTAAATCTTTGCTAAGATATAGCTAAGTTAACTAAAGCAGATGTCTTAACTCGGCTAGCTTAACCGAAATACCCCAAAGTTTGCAGTTGATTTTACATTTATTTTCTTGAAGCTGACTCCTTTAAAATTTCCCCAGTTATTCAAAGGTATTGCCTTGTTTACACCAGGGGGAGATCTAATTTATTGTATAGACCCAAGCAAAAAAAAACGATGGCATCTACACCTATGTCTAGAGCTACAAGCAGTATTGGGACTAACTGAACCACCCCATTTCTTAATACCTGGATACACTGCAACTATTGATAAATGGCTAAACCCTCACACTCAAGAAGTCCAAGTTTTTGCCGAAGCTTATATGCCAGTCTTAAGATATCAGGCATTACTTAATGCAATTTTTTATACTGGTGAGATGATTTGGCAATGTGCTCCATGGTCAGAGGAATTTTGTAATCCAATAGTAGTTTCTTCTTATTATGACAAGTTTCCTCAACTCTGGGAAAATCATAACTTTGTTATATGTCTTGAACGACAAGATATTAATCTCAATTCTACTTCACAGGTAGTCTCAACGTCTACTATTGATTCACAATCAAAGTTTCAAGGTTATGTTCTCCACTTATTTGTATCTGGTAAAAGTTTTGCTACTGAACAGACTCTTCAAAGTCTTCACCAAATATTAGAGGAATATCTTTCTCTTCCTTATACTTTAAAAGTAATAGATGTCCTTCAACATCCTGAACAAGCTGAAGTAGAACTAATTACTGCAACTCCTACTTTGATAAGAGTTTGGCCTCTTCCCGTCCGTAGAATTGTTGGGGAATTTGATAATGTAGAAATAATTCTCAGGTTGTTTGAAAGTACTAATACCTGATTCTAGATTTTATATTTTTTGCCATCTTAAATATTAGGTTAGTTTTTTTAGTACTGTAACCATATATAAACATCCTCTAGGTTTTAGCTATTCTCAAAAAAATATTATTCTCATAAAATATCCAGATTTAATCAATGGGAACCCATGAGATATATCACAAGTTACTCAAAAAGATATTACCAATTCAATTGTTTGAACCATTTTTTGACAGCTAACTCATAAGTTATAGAACCCAAAAGATTTAGGAGATTACACTCAAAAACTTTAGACATCAGTTAACTATTTATTTTACGAATAAAAAACCAATTCTCTAGAAGAAAACTGGATTTTTATAAACCTATTTTTGTAACTTAAATATAATTGAATTTTGTTATATCTTCAACTGAAATAAAAATATTTTCCATTTCAATTTATTGAATAATATCTGATGCCGAATTATAAATTTTTAATGGTATAAATTTGAAAAAAAATACAGATTTATCTTGACTAATTTCTTGTAATTATATGGATTAAAAAAGATAATCATGTTCAATTTATTCATGAATACTTAATGCAAAATCATAACTTTTTTGCAAAGTAAAATCCACCAAAAAATCAGACTTTTTTATAGATAATTTATTATGATTATATCGTTGTTTATTATTATTGATAATTGGCGCTGGTATTAATATAGTAATCTTCTCTTGAATCAGTAAATTATTCTAAATTTGAAGTTAGGTTAGAAGTTTATTGCAGAGGCATTTATTCTACTAACCCTAGCTTTACTAATTCCTATACTATTTATAGTAGATAAAGAGGCTCATTTTTATGAGTTTATTCTTTTATATCAATTCTTTTTTGTAATATTTAAAGTTGCTAAAACAGTTTGTTTTTCCAGTTTGTTAGTAACTTGATTTATATCTTTAAACATACCTTATACATAATCTATTAATTTACCTATTTTTTCTTTCGATGTGTTTGGTTTGTCAGATTCAAGAGCTTGAGTCTGTGAGTTTGCTTCTTCAACTTCTAACTACTCATCAGTAGTATTTTTTTCTGTTTCTAGTTCAAAAAAAGTTTCTTCTAATTCTAATTCCTCAGTTTTAGGCTCAATTGTAAGAACTTCTTCTAATTCTGGTTCAACAAAAATTTCTTCTACATCTAATTCCTCAGTAGTAGGTTCCATGTTGGGAATTTCCTCTAATTCTTCATTAGTAGGAACTTCTTCTAATTCTGGTTCAACAGAAACTTCTTCTACTTCTACTTCCTGGTCAATAGGAGTTTCTGTTTTTAATTCAAAAGTGTCTTCTACTTCTAATTTCTCATCGCTAGATATTTCTTCTGTTTCTGAAGTTATTTCTAGTTGTGGTTCCTTATAAATGTATTCCTGATCAACTATACTAAGCGCTTCCTTAAGTGAAATTTCTCCTCGAATTATTTTGCTTAGAGTATCTTCCCCATCTGGTTTGTAGGTAATCAAATGAGCAGTATTGTTATAAACATTATTAATTGGATTACCTAATTTATCAATATATTCTAACTTAACCCAATTTTTTCCTGGATAGAACCCTTGTAAATATATTGTTTGCCACTGATCAGTTATGAAACTAGTCCCATTAACAGTAACACGAAGATGCCCATCAGTTATTTCATCTTGAGGATATTCTCCCCCTATTGAGGGCAATTGTATATTAGTAAGGTAGTAGTCAAGCATGATAGGTTCAGCACCATAGGTACCTACCGGACTATTGTAAGTTAACAAAGGTAGGTCTGGAGCGGGATTATTATTTGCAGTTTTCGTAAAGATGTGAAATGTAGTTTGAGCGTAAGCACCTTCATTCTTAAAACTTTCATCCCAGGGACTACAGGCAAAAACTCTGAGGGTATGGGTTCCTGCTTCTAAGTCTGATAGTACAATGGATTCATTAAGATTATAGATTTTTGTGTAATGTTTGTTATCTAAGATAATTTCTATATAAGGTCCTATGCCTAGGTCTGATTTGAATATAGGTAAGTCTTGGACTTGGAGTTGCACAGTAATATAGTTGTCTTCAAATATTTGCTCCGGCTGCGGACTTTGTATTGCTAATTGGGGTTTGTATCTGTTGATCCCTTGGCGCAGTTGTTGAATTATCTCCGGTGGGGAAACTTCAGATATTTTAGAGGTGGTAGAGGTGGTTACAGATTTTTGAGAATGAACTTGAGATGATTCATATAAGTCATCGCTACAACTGACTAAGCCTGATATTATCACTACTGTAATTAGGAATGTGATAATTTTTCTGAGATATTTGAAATGCAAATTTATGGCAAACACTGATGATACTCCTAGAATTTTCAACCAAAAATAAAGGGTTTTACTTAGAATAAATTAAGGAATTAAATACATTTTATCTATACTTAAGTACGAAAGTCTTGTAATTCAGTCGCAGATATAATTGATACCAAATCTGTTTTTCAATGCATGTACTTTGTCAAAATCTTCTCTAAGTATCTCACCTGCTCCCTTACCTCACAAGGGTAATAAAGAGATCATGGGGTAAGACTTAGTAGGCAAGAAGATAAAGTGGACAAGGAAGTAGAAATTTGGAGGATTAAAACTCATAATATAGAAGACAAATTTATCACCCAAACAATTAATGCAGCAATGGGTAAGACTTAGTAGGCAAGAAGATAAAGTGGACAAGGAAGTAGAAATTTGGAGGATTAAAACTCATAATATAGAAGACAAATTTATCACCCAAACAATTAATGCAGCAATGATAATTTTTGATCATCGCACCCACAGCTTCCCATGGAATAGAGTACCTCTATTCTTGAGTTTTGTGTAAATATTTCTTAATGTCCACGGTTGATTTCTCCCTTGTCACCGAGTTCTCCCCCATCTCACTATCTGCGCAAAGGGATACTTTATAAACTAGATTTAGTATTAAACTACGTCTTTAATAACATACTAGATGGACTTATTGAACTTGAGAAAATACCAAAATATCCTTATGAACTACGATAAAATTTAAAAATTAATTTAAAGAAGTAGTCAATGGTCACAACTCAGTAGGACCATTTTTTTTAGTGACGAGCACAAGATTTCAACTGCTTTTAAAGATCTGGCGCAATAGATAGTTGCTGGGGATACTCAGAGCTATAAAAGCTGATAGCTAATTAACTTTAAGTTTTGTAAAATTTGAACCGATATATTTTGACTTTTTTTCTCTGCTGTGAGTTATAAAAAATACTTGATTAAGAGACTATTTGTTAAAAGAATATTAAATTTTATTCTAGTAGATTGAGACAGCTAAAACCTTGCATCAGATTTTTTTCGTATAATTATTGAAAAGAGAAAGATTTGACCATTTTTATTATGCAAAATTTAAGGTGTGTCAGTCCATTAGGGTGGGTAGTCCGACAATGTATATTCTTGATAGCTAAATTTTAACTTTTTGCCGTAACCAATTCAAATCAAAGACTATAGCTTTCTTAATCTTGAGAGAATGTGAATTTACTCTATAATCCTTGATCAAGAAACTTGAATAATTGTAAACATATAACTTAAACATCTCAAGCAAGTCTATAATCACCTAAAGAACTTAGCATTTACAGGTAATTGGTAAAACCCAATCTATGTATTTCTAAGAATTTAGCCAAATTTAAGTATTATAGTTGGCAGAAAACTTGGAGTGTGATGTTGCACTCTAGCAAAAAGCAGTTACAATCTGTAAACTTGCAAAAGATATTGATAATTCTTTACAACTTTTATCAGCTTCTACAACATCAATAATTTAGTTAATTGTCTTTGGGAGAGGAGAGTCTTCATGACCATAAGTCCTCCAGAGCGTGAGGCAAAAGTAAGAGTAACTGTTGATACTGACCCTGTACCTACTTCTTTTGAAAAGTGGGGGAAACCTGGTCACTTCAGTCGGTCTCTAGCCAGAGGACCAAAAACCACTACCTGGATTTGGAACCTCCATGCTGACGCTCACGACTTTGATAGTCACACTTCTGATTTAGAAGATGTATCGCGCAAAATCTTCAGCGCACACTTTGGTCACCTGGCCATAATCTTTGTCTGGTTGAGTGGCGCATATTTTCATGGCGCTAAATTTTCCAACTATGAAGCTTGGTTAGCAGACCCTACAGGAATTAAACCAAGTGCTCAAGTTGTATGGCCAGTTTTAGGCCAGGGCATCTTAAATGGTGATATGGGTGGTGGTTTCCATGGCATCCAAATTACTTCCGGATTATTCCAATTATGGCGCGCTTCTGGCATCACTAATGAGTACCAACTATACTGCACGGCTATCGGTGGCTTAGTAATGGCAGCCCTGATGATGTTTGCAGGTTGGTTCCATTATCATAAGAAAGCACCGAAATTGGAATGGTTCCAGAATGTGGAATCAATGATGAACCATCACTTAGCAGGCTTACTAGGTTTAGGTTGCCTGTCTTGGGCAGGCCACCAGATTCATGTTTCTTTGCCTATTAATAAGTTATTAGATTCTGGGGTAGCACCAGAGGATATTCCTCTACCTCATGAATTTCTATTTAATAAAAGCTTGATGGCAGAGTTGTACCCTAGTTTTGCCAAAGGTTTAACCCCATTCTTTACATTGAATTGGGGTGAATATGCTGATTTCCTGACCTTTAAAGGTGGTTTAAACCCTGTAACAGGTGGCTTGTGGTTATCTGATACAGCTCATCATCATTTAGCACTAGCAGTATTATTCATAGTTGCTGGCCATATGTACCGGACAAATTGGGGCATTGGTCACAGCATGAAAGAAATTTTAGAAGCTCATAAAGATCCACTCATAATTGGTGGTGAAGGTCATAAAGGTCTATATGAAGCTTTAACAACTTCCTGGCACGCCCAGTTAGCAATTAACTTGGCTATGCTAGGATCTCTTAGCATCATTGTGGCACATCACATGTATGCAATGCCACCGTATCCCTATATTGCGACTGACTACCCAACTCAGTTATCTCTGTTCACTCACCATATGTGGATTGGAGGATTCCTGATTGTGGGAGCTGGAGCTCATGGTGCTATTTTTATGGTGCGGGATTATGATCCAGCAAAGAATGTTAACAACGTGTTGGATCGAGTCATTCGTCACCGGGATGCAATTATCTCTCACCTGAACTGGGTTTGTATTTTCCTGGGCTTCCATAGCTTCGGATTATACGTTCATAATGATACTCTGCGGGCTTTAGGTCGTCCCCAGGATATGTTCTCTGATACTGGTATTCAACTACAGCCAATCTTTGCTCAGTGGGTACAAAATCTTCATAGTTTAGCTCCTGGCAATACTGCTCCTAATGCTTTAGCATCCGTCAGCCCAATTTTTGGTGGCGATGTATTAGCAGTAGGTGGCAAAGTGGCAATGATGCCAATGACCTTGGGTACGGCGGACTTTATGGTGCACCATATCCATGCCTTTACAATCCATGTTACAGCCCTGATTCTTCTTAAAGGTGTACTGTATGCTCGTAACTCTCGACTAATTCCAGATAAGAGTGAACTAGGCTTCCGATTCCCTTGTGATGGTCCTGGTCGTGGTGGTACTTGTCAAGTTTCTGGTTGGGACCATGTATTCTTGGGTCTTTTCTGGATGTATAATTCACTGTCAATTGTGATTTTTCACTTTAGTTGGAAGATGCAGTCAGATGTCTGGGGAACAGTAGATCCAGATGGTACAGTGAGTCACATTACTTACGGCAACTTTGCCCAAAGTGCAGTTACTATCAATGGTTGGTTGCGTGACTTCTTGTGGGCACAAGCTTCAAACGTAATTACATCATACGGTTCAGAATTATCTGCATACGGTTTGTTATTCCTTGGCGCACACTTTATTTGGGCATTTAGCTTAATGTTCTTGTTTAGTGGTCGTGGGTACTGGCAAGAGTTGATAGAGTCTATAGTTTGGGCTCATAATAAGTTAAAGGTTGCTCCAGCAATTCAGCCTCGTGCTTTAAGCATAACCCAGGGTAGAGCAGTAGGAGTAGCTCATTATCTCCTCGGCGGAATTGTCACAACCTGGGCATTCTTCCTAGCTCGAATAATTGCAGTAGGATAGAATGCAATAGCATATTAAGATTCTTCCTTGGGGATTGACTTATCCTCAATCCCCAACTTAATCTTTCAAGGGGTCTCCCGTTATAAAGTACTAGTAAAAAACGGCGTGGGTCTCATCCTTACTGCTTGTCCAAGCTTAGATATTCCTGAGCTATTGAGGCAGAAAGCTACTATCAGTGAGATTGAGAAAAATACCATTATACCTTTTACGATTTAACGGTGGCAAAACCCTAATTCAATCTAAATTCTCTTAAATATCTGCGAGACTTAGATATAAAGATCTATGGCAACAAAATTCCCAAAATTTAGCCAAGACCTGGCACAAGATCCAACCACCCGTCGGATCTGGTATGGAATTGCTACAGCCCATGACTTTGAAACCCACGATGGCATGACAGAGGAAAATCTTTATCAAAAGATTTTTGCTTCTCACTTTGGCCATCTAGCAATCATTTTCCTCTGGACTTCTGGTAGCCTCTTCCACGTGGCTTGGCAAGGAAACTTTGAACAGTGGATTAAAGATCCTCTGAATGTACGTCCCATCGCTCATGCGATTTGGGATCCTCAATTTGGTCAAGAGGCCGTAGATGCCTTCACCCAAGCTGGAGCCTCTAATCCAGTAAATATAGCCTATTCTGGTGTTTACCATTGGTGGTACACTATCGGCATGAGAACAAATGGAGACTTATATCAGGGTTCTATTTTTCTCCTGATATTAGCATCCATCATGCTGTTTGCTGGTTGGTTACACCTCCAGCCTAAGTTTAGTCCTAGCCTAGCATGGTTCAAAAATGCTGAGTCCCGCCTCAATCACCATTTGGCAGGTCTATTCGGTGTTAGTTCCTTAGCTTGGACTGGTCACTTGGTTCACGTTGCAATTCCTGAATCTCGTGGACAGCACGTTGGTTGGGATAACTTCCTGACGACTATGCCTCACCCAGCAGGTTTAGGTCCCTTCTTTACAGGAAATTGGGGCGTTTATGCTCAAAATCCTGATACCGTTAACCATGTGTTTGGTACTTCTGAAGGTGCGGGAACTGCAATTTTGACTTTCTTGGGTGGTTTCCATCCTCAAACTGAGTCCCTGTGGTTGACTGATATGGCTCATCACCACTTGGCGATCGCAGTTATCTTCATAATTGCTGGTCATATGTACCGCACTAACTTTGGTATTGGTCACAGTATCAAAGAAATGCTTGATTCCAAAGCTGGTTTAATTGGTGGAAAAAGTCAAGGTCAGTTTAACTTGCCTCACCAAGGGTTATATGAAACTCTAAATAACTCTCTACATTTCCAGTTAGCATTAGCTCTAGCTTCTCTTGGTGTAATTACTTCCTTGGTAGCACAGCACATGTATGCTCTGCCTCCTTATGCTTTTATGGCAAGGGATTACACTACAATGGCAGCACTTTACACCCACCATCAGTATATTGCTGGTTTCATTATGGTAGGTGCATTTGCTCATGGTGCGATTTTCCTAGTACGGGATTACGATCCTGAGCAAAATAAAGGTAATGTTCTCGATCGTGTCTTGAATCACAAAGAGGCTATCATATCTCACTTGAGTTGGGTTTCTTTATTCTTAGGATTCCATACTCTAGGTCTTTATGTCCATAATGATGTAATGGTAGCTTTCGGCACTCCTGAAAAGCAAATCTTGATTGAACCGGTATTTGCTCAGTTCGTTCAGGCTGCTTCCGGGAAGGCTTTATATGGCATGGATGTTCTGTTATCTAACTCTGATAGTCTTGCTTCCACTGCTGGTGCTGTATGGTTACCAAATTGGTTAGAAGCTATCAATAGTGGTACAAATTCTCTGTTTTTAACCATTGGACCCGGAGATTTCTTGGTTCACCATGCCATTGCTCTAGGTTTGCATACAACAACTTTAATTTTGGTTAAAGGTGCATTGGATGCTCGTGGTTCTAAGTTAATGCCAGACAAGAAAGACTTCGGTTATGCATTCCCTTGTGATGGCCCTGGTCGTGGTGGTACTTGCGATATCTCTGCTTGGGACTCCTTCTATCTAGCTATGTTCTGGATGTTAAACACCATTGGTTGGGTAACATTTTACTGGCACTGGAAAAACTTGTCTGTATGGCAAGAGAACTTGGCTCAGTTTAATCAATCTTCTACTTATTTGATGGGTTGGTTGCGTGATTATCTGTGGTTGAACTCTTCCCAGTTAATTAACGGTTATAACCCTTATGGAACTAGTAACTTGTCTGTTTGGGCTTGGATGTTCTTATTCGGACACCTAGTTTGGGCAACTGGTTTCATGTTCCTCATCTCTTGGCGTGGTTACTGGCAAGAGCTAATCGAAACTATTGTTTGGGCACATGAGCGTACTCCTCTAGCTAACTTGGTTCGCTGGAAAGATAAGCCTGTTGCTCTTTCTATTGTTCAAGCTCGTGTTGTTGGCTTAGCTCACTTTACTATTGGCTATGTTCTGACTTACGCCGCATTTTTGATAGCTTCTACTGCTGGTAAGTTTGGTTAATTTTTAGAGACTAGCTGAACTCTTTTTTAGTAGGTTAGATTAAGTTAAACCTCCTGCTTTTAGTAGGGGGTTTTTTTGTGAAAAATATTAAGTATTACGTAATGTAAAACTTATTAACTAACAATTTATTCAAACCTTAAAGGAAAATGGCCATGATTATTTAACCAAACACAAACACTGTAGGCTAAAATTTTACGATTAAAACGAAATATCAATTGCCAAGTATCTCTGACCCAAACTTTGTCAACCAACACTCTATTAATTGGTATCTTCTGATTAGAGATGGACACAACCATAAAGCCATAAGCACTTAAACTGCCATAGGTCCATACTCTGCAAACAGGATTTACCAATGTCCGTGCCCTAAATGCTTTTTCAATTCACTTGCTATTAACTTCAAAACTTTATACAATTCTTGAAAAAGTATTAATTTTTATGCCCTCATCTAGTAAGTTTGGCCATATTGTTGTCCGAAATAATCTTGATAATAGGACTAATGTTTGGGACGATTTATTTTTCGGAGAGCATAACAAGCAAAAGAAAAAAGTTTTCAGAAATATTGGTATGGTCTGCTTGACCGTCACTACCTGTGGAGGTCCTGCTGCCGACAGTGACCGTAGAAGCAGGAAGTAAAAATCAAACAGTTACTTTACTGAACGCTTTGTGTCAGTTTTACAAAGCAGTAGACATCATTTCTAGGAGGAGTGTAGTAAATGGGATTACCTTGGTATCGTGTACATACAGTTGTTCTGAATGATCCAGGACGACTAATATCCGTGCATTTAATGCACACTGCTCTTGTAGCAGGTTGGGCCGGATCAATGGCCCTTTATGAACTGGCAATCTTTGATCCTAGCGATCCAGTGCTAAACCCTATGTGGCGTCAGGGAATGTTTGTTATGCCATTCATGGCCCGTCTAGGTGTTACCCAATCTTGGGGTGGTTGGAGTGTTACAGGAGAAGTAGCTTCAAACCCTGGTTTCTGGTCTTTTGAAGGTGTAGCAGCAGCTCATATCGTTCTTTCTGGTTTGCTATTCCTAGCTGCTGTATGGCATTGGGTTTTCTGGGATTTAGATTTATTCTTTGACCAACGTACAGGAGATCCTGCTCTAGACCTGCCAAAAATGTTTGGCATTCACTTATTCTTATCTGGTTTACTTTGCTTTGGCTTTGGGGCCTTCCATTTGACCGGAGTATTTGGTCCAGGAATGTGGGTATCAGATCCTTATGGGTTAACAGGCTCGATCCAGCCAGTAGCACCATCATGGGGACCAGAAGGATTTAACCCATTTAATGCTGGTGGAATTGTTGCTCACCACATTGCTGCTGGAATTGTGGGAATTATTGCTGGTTTATTCCACTTATCAGTAAGACCGCCAGAACGTCTCTACAGAGCCTTGCGGATGGGTAATATTGAAACAGTTCTTTCCAGTAGTATTGCAGCAGTTTTCTTTGCAGCTTTTGTTGTAGCTGGTACAATGTGGTATGGCTGTGCAGCTACTCCTATAGAATTATTTGGCCCTACTCGTTATCAGTGGGATAATAGTTACTTTCAGCAAGAAATTGATCGTCGTGTTCAAGCTGAAATAGTAGCAGGAAAAACTCCCTCTGAAGCTTGGTTAACTATCCCCGAAAAATTAGCCTTTTATGACTACGTTGGTAATAGTCCAGCAAAAGGCGGTCTTTTCCGTGTTGGTCCTATGAATAATGGAGATGGTTTAGCTCAAGCTTGGCTTGGTCATCCTATATTTGAGGATAGGGATGGTGAAGAATTATTTGTACGTCGCTTACCTAACTTTTTTGAAACTTTCCCAGTAGTTTTGACCAATTCTGAAGGTGTAGTAAAGGCTGATATTCCTTTTCGTCGTTCAGAGTCAAAATATAGTTTTGAGGAACGGGGGGTAACAGTTAGCTTCTTGGGTGGTGAACTTGATAGTCAAACCTTTACTAACCCAGCCGATGTTAAAAAGTATGCTCGTAAAGCCCAAACTGGTGAACCTTTTGAATTTGACCAAGAAACTTTAGGCTCTGATGGTGTGTTCCGAACTAGTACTCGTGGTTGGTTTACTTTTGGTCATGCTTGTTTTGCTCTCCTATTCTTCTTCGGTCATATTTGGCATGGATGCCGGACCTTATTCCGCGATGTGTTTGCAGGTATTGACCCAGACCTAGAGGAACAAGTAGAGTTTGGTTTATTCCAAAAACTGGGTGACTTGAGTACCCGTAGGAAGGAAACATAACAAACAAAATAAGTACTAAAGTTTGGCTACAAGGCTAAACTACTATCTTTAAATAGTTATCAACTTTTAGGATTTCCGTAACGGAATACTATTCATTCACTTTACTCAGGGTTTCACGTCGGTGAGAGCCAAAAACACAAACAGCTAGTCTCTTGGGTCGAAATTAAGTTAATATCTTTTAGCAGCTTGGGGTTAAAATACCCGAGAACTCCAAAGGATAAATTGTTTAGGACGGCAAGAGATATTTTTCTAAATCTAAAAAAAAATTATCCTACTGATTCCTGAGTGCTGAGTGTTGTCCAATTAATTAATCTTAAAATTTGATAAAAGTCCAACGATTACTTTGAAAAAATTTACAAAGTATTTTAGTTGGACTTTTATTTACTATGAACTGGTAAACTAATAAAGAACTGGATTTTCAGGAAATTAGCTTATGGAAAGTGCAGCTTACATTTTGGTACTAGCTTTGGCCTTAGGCGTAATATTTTTTGCCATCGCCTTCCGTGATCCACCTAGGATTGGAAAGTAATTATTCTTGATTAGTTTCCTCTCTAACAAATTACCTTTTTAATTAGTTATGAGTGCTGAGTTTGATCCCAGCATTCATATCTATTACCTGTATTTAGTGGCCATCACCCCAAATAGGGGAAATTTATTCATGTATTGTATGAAAAATTTAAAGTATGCTATGTCCAATTTGCCAAGATACAAATAGTCGTGTTCTAGAATCTCGTTCAGCTGAATCTGGCAAGAGCATCCGACGTCGGCGAGAATGTATGAATTGCCAGCATCGTTTCACTACTTATGAGAGAATAGAGTTTCTGACAATAACAATAATTAAAAGGGATGGAAAAAAGGAGTCTTTTGACAAGTCGAAATTACTTCGAGGTATTATTCGTTCCTGTGAAAAAACTGGTATTGAAGTTAGTCAGCTTGAAGCTTTTGTCAATCAAATAGAGGTTGAATTACAAGGTAAATGCCAGAGAGAAATTACTAGTGCTGAGATTGGTGAAATTGTTCTTAGCAAATTGAGTGGCATTAGTGAAGTTGCCTATATCCGTTTCGCTTCTGTTTATCGTAAATTTCAAGGTATTCGAGATTTTGTAGATACCTTAAATCATCTGCAAAATCAAAAAGAGAATTTAGAGTTTACTGCGACTGTGCCACAAAATTCTGAAATTTCTCTACAACAAGATGTAATTAATGTGTAAAACAGCTAAAGTTATAAATTAAATTCTTGCTTTGACTATATTTTACAATTTGGGAATGTCCTAAAAGTTATAGCGACTGTATGGTAAAAAAGTTTTAACATTTAGTTGGCACGATACGCAAGATATTATTCAGAATTTATTTCAAACATAGCATAGTTTATGGAATAGGCCTTGTGCCTAATGTAAAGATAGAAAGTTAGAAATAGAAATTAGTTACGGTGAAACATGAGTTGGATAATTTTTTCTGATATAATATTAATTATTGTTAATTAGTCATAATAAAAATGTTTTTCTCTGTTAACAGAGTATCTTTTCTGTTTGGAATACATTGCTGCGAAGTCTCCTTCTGCTGTCTACTTTCTAGTCATTCCGAAAGGTTTCCCACAGAAGGTAGTTATTTGATTTAGAAATGATATAACAAAAACATAGATTTCGAAATTTACTTAGTAACAAATGGTAGAAATTGTACCTAATGTCATAATTGTAGATTTGTGGTAAAATTAAATATTTTGAATCATAATTGAATTCTAGAAACTTGTCTTGACTTGGTAAAATTTCCATTCTACTAATTATTTTGACCTGACTAGACTAAATTAACACGTTGAGTGTATGTCAGGTTCTCAATTAGAGTGATCAAAAAAATGAAGTAAATATCCAAACCTTAACTAGGGAAGTAGTATTTTTTACAAAAGTTTTAATGGCCTAAGTAGAAGTATAGAAACTAACCTTGACTTGGTAAAATTTCCATTCTACTAATTATTCCGACCTCACTAGGGTAAATTAACACATCGAGTGTAAGTCAGAAAAATGAGGTAAATGTCCAAGCCTTAAATAGGAAAATGGTATTTTTTACAAAAGCTCTAATGGCCGAAAAATTAACAGTTACTTGCGTAAATTATACGAAAAAATTGGTTTTTCTATAAAACCATAGTTCTTGTAAAGGAAAGTTTCGTCTCATACTAAATCCGGTTATTATTGGGTTAGTTACTTAAGTAACCAAATCCTGATCATACAACAGTGTTAAATTTGGTGAATATCTCCTGATCAAACCGGATTGGTATTATATATAAGTTACTAAAGTACAAGTATACAAATGCGGTTTGCTTAACCGTTGATGCCTGTGGAGATATTGCTGCTTAGAGTAACCGTAGAACCAGGAAGTAAATATTAAAATGTAACAATTTGTAACGTTTTATACCAGTTTTATGTAGCAGGGAAACTATCAAGACAAGTAAAAAACATTAAGGAGAGAAATCCCAAGAAAATACACGCATGACAAATTTGAAAACACCAGCCAAGGAAGTCGGCTTTACTCACGAAGATTTTGCAGCCCTACTAGATAAATATGACTATCACTTTAGTCCTGGAGATATTGTAGCAGGGACAGTATTTAGCTTAGAACCAAGGGGAGCATTAATTGACATTGGAGCTAAAACTGCTGCTTATATTCCCATCCAAGAAATGTCAATTAATAGAGTAGAAAACCCTGAAGAAGTTCTACAGTCTAATGAAACAAGAGAATTTTTTATTCTCACAGATGAAAATGAAGATGGACAGTTAACTTTGTCCATCCGAAGAATAGAATATATGCGGGCCTGGGAAAGAGTCCGACAATTACAAGCAGAAGATGCAACTGTGCGGTCACAAGTATTTGCAACAAATCGTGGTGGGGCATTAGTTAGGATAGAAGGTTTGCGTGGATTTATTCCTGGTTCACATATTAGTACACGCAAACCAAAAGAAGATTTACTTAATGAAGAATTACCTTTAAAATTCCTAGAAGTAGACGAAGAACGTAACCGTCTGGTTTTAAGTCATCGTCGCGCCCTAGTTGAGCGGAAGATGAACCGCCTAGAGGTAGGGGAAGTAGTGATAGGCGCAGTTCGTGGTATTAAGCCTTATGGAGCTTTTATTGATATTGGAGGAGTAAGTGGCCTACTCCATATATCAGAAATTTCTCATGACCATATAGAAACTCCTAGCAGTGTACTAAAAGTTAATGATGAACTGAAAGTTATGATCATCGATCTAGATGCTGACAGAGGTCGTATATCTTTGTCAACAAAGCAACTAGAACCAGAACCAGGGGCGATGGTGAAAAATCCACAAATGGTATATGACCAAGCAGAAGAAATGGCTGCTAAGTTTAGGGAAAAAATGATGGCTCCTCAGGGAGGGGAAACAGCAGTAGAAACACCTGAAGTTGGAGTAATAGCAGAAGCGACAGAAGCACCGGAAGGGGTGGCAACAGCAGAAGCGCTAGAAGCACCGGAAGAGGTAGCAACATCAGAAGCACTAAAAGTACCGGAAGAGGTAATAACATCAGAAGCGCTAGAAGTGCCAGAAGAGTTAGCAACAGAAGCATCGCAAAAAACAGAGGAGACTGAGACTACAGTAGAAATAGCTATCGTAGATGAAGAGACATCAGCAGCAGCTTTAGAATAAACCTCGTATTTTGCTTTCTTAATATTCACAAATCAAAAAATACAGTAGATTTCATCAAGGGTGAGGTACAGCCCTCGCCGATAAGATATCTGTGATACAAAGGTATTATTATTAATAATTGTACCTCATAGACTTGGAATCTGCTGTATGACACAAGAGTAGCATAAAATATTGCATATATAACAAAATGGTAGCTATTAACTGTGGAGGTCTAATTTTCCATGATATTCAAGCAATTATTTTTGATAAAGATGGTACCCTAGAAGACTCTCAAGAGTTTTTAAGAAATTTAGGACAAAAGCGAGCTCGCCTTATTGATGCTAAAATTCCTGGGATAGGAGAACCACTACTCATGGCTTTTGGGATTAATGACAATAATATTAACTCTACAGGATTAATGGCGGTTGGCAGTAGACGAGAAAACGAAATTGCAGCAGCAGCTTATATTGCTGAGACTGGTCGGGGTTGGTTAGAATCATTAACTATTGCCAAAGAAGCTTTTACAGAAGCTGACCAAATACTGCCAAAGTCTACTCCTGGTTCTCTGTTTAAGGGTAGCCAAGAAGTATTAAAGTATCTCTCTCAAGCAGGTATACAACTGGGTATATTGTCTGCAGATAATACAACAGCAGTGCAAAATTTTGTTAAATACTATCAACTTAACGATTATATCCAACTAGAAATGGGGGTTGATGATGGTCTTAGTAAACCAGATCCAGAACTATTTTTACAAGCTTGTCATAAATTAGGGTGTAAACCAGTTAGGACATTAATTGTGGGAGATTCTCCCACAGATATAGAAATGGGGAGAAAAGCAGGAGCAGCAGGTTGTATTGGTATTTTTTTTGGGAAAAGCGAAGCTGAGCATCTACAACTAGCAGATGTGGCGATCGCTAAGTTAGAAGAAATTAAAGTGTTGTAAATGACAGCTTTCGGTTTAATTAGGATTTGCCTAATTATTGATCAAAAATCTTGAATTGGACATGGTATAACTCCAAAATTCTTGGTCTTATCTAGAAAATTAATTAATTATTTATTTGTGTATTTGCATACAATCTTTGATATAGTCAAGTAAGCTATTAACTCAGGGAGAGTAAAAAAATAATTCAGAATTTTCTGCTTCTGGTCAAAATTTGTTATGGACCAAAGAATATAATGTCAAATGGGATAAAATGAGACAGTTTTCAGCTTAAAGTTTAACTTAGGCTATTTCCTACAGAAAGGTAATGCTAGAAGAGGCACAATAGCTTACTGGAAACTAAGTTTGCAGTTGAGTAGTTCACAATATTCGATGACACAGAAAGTAGACAGTAGAAAAAAGTAGTTATTCTGGATAAATATTATCCCTAAGTTAAAGTTTATTACCTGTTCGGCTAATTCGTGGAAAAATATAAGGAGGAATTACTATTGTCTAGTCGTTACTTATTCACTTCTGAGTCTGTTACAGAAGGACATCCAGATAAAATTTGCGACCAAATTTCAGACACAATTATAGATGCTATACTAGCCCAAGATCCTCAAAGTCGTGTAGCTGCTGAAGTAGTAGTGAACACAGGGTTAGTACTAATTACTGGTGAAATTACAACCAAGGCCCAAGTAAATTATATAGAATTGGCCAGAAAAAAAATTGCTGACATTGGCTATGTCCATGCCGAAAATGGTTTTTCTGCTGATAGTTGTTCCGTTTTAGTAGCTCTTGATGAGCAATCAGCAGATATTGCTCAAGGAGTAGACAAAGCTCAAGAAACTCGTGAACTCTTAAGTGAAGAAGAACTTGATGCAGTGGGAGCAGGAGACCAGGGCTTAATGTTTGGTTTTGCTTGTAATGAAACTCCTGAATTAATGCCTTTACCTATAAGTTTAGCACATCGAGTTTGCCGGCAACTAACTGCGGTGAGAAAAACAGGTCAACTTCCCTATTTAAGGCCAGATGGCAAAAGTCAAGTCACTATTACTTATGAAGATGGCCGTCCTGTTGGTATCGATACAATCTTAATTTCTACCCAACATACTGCTAAAATTGGGGAAATCACAGAATTATCAGATATTCAAGCTAAGATTAAAGAAGACCTCTGGAAGTATGTTGTTGAGCCAATATTTAAAGACGCAGAGATTAAACCTAATTCACAAACTCGTTTTCTTGTCAACCCCACTGGTAAATTTGTTATTGGCGGTCCACAGGGAGATTGTGGTCTGACAGGACGTAAAATCATAATAGATACTTATGGTGGTTATTCCCGTCATGGAGGCGGTGCTTTTTCAGGAAAAGATCCCACTAAGGTAGACCGCTCAGCAGCTTATGCTTGTCGCTATATAGCTAAAAATATTGTTGCAGCAGATCTAGCAGAAAAGTGTGAGGTTCAAATTAGTTATGCGATTGGTGTAGCAAAACCTGTTAGTATGATGATTGAAACTTTTGGTACTTCTAAGGTTGATGAAGATAAGTTATTAGAAGTAGTGAAAGAAAACTTTGAACTCCGTCCAGCAGGAATTATTCAGAATTTTAACCTTCGGAACTTGCCTGGAGAAAGAGGAGGTCGTTTTTATCAAGATGTTGCTGCTTATGGTCACTTGGGACGTACCGATCTAGATTTACCTTGGGAGCAAACAGATAAAGTGGAGTTATTAAAGCAAGCATTTAGTCCACAGTTATTAGCTACAGCTTCATAAGTCTCTATAGACTTTTGATTACCAAATAATATTTAATTTGGAGCAACCAAGAGAACTCAGTTTCTTTTGGTTGTTAATTTATTTCTGTTCGTACTTATATAGCATTACGAAGATGGGTGCGGTTCTTTTGATGTAAAAAAATGTATAAAAAATATATATTTTGGCCATAGTACTATAGAAATAACCTAAATATTGGTTATTTATCAAGCATTAACGATAAATTCCCATCCATTTATTTGATGTACCACTTTTTGGGTTAACTTATTTAAACTTTTAGTCAGAGCATTTTTTAACTCCTCTATGTTGTCAAATTTAATTCACCTCAAATATTTCTTAATGTATTGGTATAACTTCTCAATTGGATTAATTTTCTGGCTATAAGCAGGTTGAAATAGTCAAATAATATTGTCTAGGAATATTTAAGTTTAAAGCCTTATACAGTCTACCATTATCTAGTTTAATTATGTAGATTTTATGGCTAAACTTTCCTGTAAATAATTATAAAAAATGATCAAAAAAACACTATTTAAATGAGTAAATTCCCCACAAAAACTTTCACCAGTTGATAGTTCTATTAAGCTGTATAACTATCGATAAAGAAACTTCAATTGCTATTTTCCAAAAGGCTTTACCCTAAAAGAGGTTATTTTTTACCTCGAAATAGTTTTTAATTTAAAACGACTTTCATACTGATACTAGTAGCAGATTTGTTGAGCATCTTTGAGCAAATTTTGATTTTTATTGAACATATATTCAATTAGCTCTGGGAGTTTTTTTAAAGTTATTTATCGTATCTTTTCCTTGTTTAATATTCACTGGAGGTGGCATTTTAATTTTAAGTTGAGCTTTGAATTGATAATGAGCTATTTTATATATAGTAATCCTAAATCATTAGTGACAATTGCTAGTTTTATTGCTAGTTTTCTTGAAAATAACTCCAACCCCTGCTCCTTTTGTTTTCTGCTTTCAGCATAAGTGTCTTCTAGTCGCCTATCTCTTTCACTTTTCAGATCAGATAGGATTGCTATATAAGTAGGTTAGTGTTGAAATTTGTCGCTATGTAACACAATGTAGATTAACCTCAAATCAATTGTGTGCAGAAGCTTGGAGTCAGTACACAAATTTTAATATAGCTAAGTTTTTTCACACCTATCTACTTAGCCCAATTAGATTAAATGTAGAAACACCTTTTTAAAATCTTTCCCAGCTGTTATGAACGGGGGAGGCTTCTCAAAGAACAAAAACTTCGTGGGGGAAAAAATACGATTACTGCTATTATCTACAACCAAGGAAAGTATAGCAAAAGCTAATTAAAGCTAGGTCGAAAATTGACAGCGAAGATAAATATTATCGATCTTCAACACAAAATTTGGGAAGCTACATGATGTTTCGATAATTAGCTATAATTAAAATCTATGTTTGTAGTTAAGCTTGGGCAAAAATATAGTAGGTTTTAGGACTAAAGTCCGACTACGAGTCTAATTATTCATGTCTTCTAGGAACGAGAGAATGCTCGCTCGCTCAAAACTTTAGCCCTTATACCCTACTATCACCCTAAACTTACACTTTTCCTACAAAATAAGGACTGGTCAACTGATCCAATTGTGTTATCAATAAACTGAGGAATAAACCAACATCTGTCACCACACCTATAGACTCAACGGAACCTCGATCACTCAATTTAGTCACCACTGCTGGATTAATATCTACACAAACCATCTTCACTCCAGCAGGTGTCATATTCCCTACCCCAATAGAATGCAACATAGTTGACAACATCAAAACCATGTCAACACCTTTCAACAACTCAGTGTATTCTTCTTGTGCCTTAATCAAATCCATCTGAGTATCAGGTAAAGGTCCGTCATCACGAATTGAACCAGCTAAAACAAACGGCACATTATTTTTAACACACTCATACATCACCCCATTCGTCAGAACGCCCTTCTCTACTGCTGTAGCAATACTACCACAACGCCGAATAGTATTAATAGTATTCAAATGATGTCGGTGTCCACCATGAACAGCAACTCCCTGTGTCATATCTACACCGAGAGAAGTTCCCATTAGTGATTGTTCAATATCGTGAACTGCGATCGCATTACCACCTAACAAAGCTTGTACATATCCCTGACGAATCAAACTTGCTAAATGCTTGCTACCGCCAGTATGAATAACAACTGGTCCTGCGGTCACTACTACTTTGCCTCCGCGATCGCGTATTTGCCGTAATTCCCAAGCTACTTGTTCAACTACTAATTCTACACGACGTTCACTAGAAACACCAGCAGACATAAAACTGAACTCTTCTTTATTTCGTTTTTCACGGGATTCAGTTTTACGAATAGTGCGTATACCTGCCACATCCACAACTGCTTTTTCGTCAATTTTTAGATCCCTTATCACCTTGCATTTAGCTTGAATATGACCATCGGCTTCCGTAATAGCTATCGCTCCATCCATTCTTTGATTTTGTACCTGTATCCACTGACCTTTTACTCTAACTTCAGTGGGATAAATAGTAGTAACATAAAAATCATCAGGAGCTACACCATCTTGTTCTACTGGCTCCAATTTAGCATCCTGAACATTTTCAGTAGGAATTACTGCACCGATATCAATAAGCTGGCTCATTATTTCTTCCATGATTCCATGGGATGGGGCAGAAACTTTGACTTCAGCAAGGGAAGTGCTTTGACGTTGTTCTCCCAGATTAAAGTTAAGGACTTTAAAACTACCACCACCTTCAACTATTAAGTCTAAAGCTTGGTTAATTAAGCCAGCATCAAGCAAATGTCCTTCCATGCGAATAGTGCGACTTTCGACCTGTACACTGGCATAGCTATCTGGTATAATTGGTTCTGTGACTCGAAGAGTGAGACATTTAGCTGCACCACCTGCTTTGAGGAATTCAGTTAGAGGTGTTTCTATGATCTTGAAACCTGCTTCAGTAATACCTGATTTCAAGTCATCACTAACCTTGTTCATTATAATGGTTTGATTAATATTAACTGCATTGCAAGCAAAGTTCACTGCATCTGCTTCTGCTACTATAATCCGTTTTTCTGGGGGTACTCGCATTTCAATTAGACGATTAGAATAAGAGTCGAATGCGGGTGGATAATAGAGTAAGTAACCGCCAGTTAGAGGACAGAAGCAAGTATCGAGGTGATAGAAACGCTCGTCTATGAGTCGCAGGGATAGCACTTCAATATCAAGCCATTTTGCCAAAAGTGGGTGAGAGTCTAATTCCGAACGGAAACCATATCCTGCCCAGAGATAACGACCTTCTCTGTCTAGGAGAGCATCCCCTGCTCCTTCAAAGGGCAGGTCTTTGGGGAGTTCGTGAACGATGAAACCTTGGCTGAGGAACCATTCTTTGAAGTGGGGTTCTTCTCCTTGGCGTTCTTTGTGGTAGAAACGACTCAGAACTACTGTCTTTCCTAGAACTAGACCTGCATTGGCAGTAAATACCATATCAGGCCAACCTTTTTGGGGTGTTACTAGGTCTACAATAGCGTGTTCTTTGATAATGTCGTGGAGTTTATACCATTGTTCGACAGAGCGATCGCGCGAGGATTTATGGATGTTGCCCTCCATCCAAGGATTAATTACATAGTCCACATCATAGTGGTCAGGGGCACATAAGAGAAAGCGAATTGAATCATTCATAATTAGTACCTGGCAGGTGCTATATGTATAGGTCTACTGACTTTATTTGATAACCAACAGAAAACTGCACTCCTAAAATTATTGAGGAGCATAATTTTACTGTAAAAAGGCTAATATTTTATATTATCACAGTAACGCCATATCCAATGCTATTTTTTTGAACAGGACTTACACAGAAATAGGTCATTTCGCTTAAGTCTTGAAAATATTTGCAGAACTGGCAAATACCACATTATTAGGACTTACACAAAGAAACCCAGTTTTTTTGTTTTGCTGAAGTCCATCTTTATCAGAAACATTGCTTGTTAAATAGGCATTTGCATGGGGATAATTACTGACTCTTTCTTGTCGGTAGACTTAAGAGTTGGATCATATAGTGCTTCTCCCACCCTTGAGAAACCATACCGCTTCAATAGAGACAAATTGTGATAGAATGGCAACAACTAGAGTAGAAGCATTGTAATGCTCTTTAGCAACCTTACGAGCAAAAGAAAAAACCTTGCTAAAAGGAATTTTACCTCAATTTTCTTTTACTAAGACTAGGCGTGACATTTCACAGACCTTATTTTGATCAATTTGGTTAAAGTTAAATCCAGTTTCTTCTATTGGTAATCCAAGAGATGTATTAGGGACAATTCGGTAAGTTCCAACAACAACTTTAGAGTCAATAATTTGCACATAAAGTGATAAGCGATCATAGTTGTCCGGTATCTGCATCCCCAACAAATTTAGTTCGTGATGAAAGATTGCTGTTTGCATCTGGTAACAAAGGTTTAGTTGCTCAGAGGTACTAACCGGCTGAATGGAAATGGTCATGGATAGTCTTTTTACATTACTAAGCTTGAGCAAGGAAGTTTTCCGGATAAAAGTTAACTATTGCTTTTTGTAAATGGCGAAGCGTCTGACAACCATTCCCAATACAAGAATGTATTTCCTTAGCGATATTCTGGTAGTCATAATAACCAGAAGTAACCCACATATCGTAATACTCAGTGAACCCCGTATATTGATTGCTCATTTTCCTTTCTATAAACTGAATGAGTAAATTACAAAAAATAGTCACGACTTAGACAGAAATCAGTTTTATCCACCAAAATTTGTTGTTTGACAGACAATAATTAACGCGATGTACAACTTTTCCTAACTTACGAAATTTAGGGAGTTCTGAAAATAACCTTTTTAGCCTTATATCTATAAGCCTTGGTATTTTCAGATAAAGCTGCAAACCGCGTAATAATTAGGGCAATAAACCCGGTTTTTTGGTTGTTTACATAAGTCTTGACTATTATGAAACCAACTTTGATACAACCTCGTTAAATCTATACTTCTTCTGCTGCACGCTGCATCAACTTTCGAGCAACGGACTGAGTGCCTGTATGCTTGAAGTAGGTTGTAGTCTTATCTAGAAATGCAGCTACAATATCTAAAGCGTCATCGGAAAAGTCGATAAAGCCACCAATACTGCCAAAAATACTTTCTGGCGTTAAACCAACTGACCCGACCAAGTTATCCATCCATCCTTGAACAGCTCCAAAAGTATTAGTAATAAAGCCAAATTTGTCATCTCCAGGAATAGCATCGCTAATTGCTCCAAAAACTGCATTACCTGCAAAAGCACTTTCACCCTCTCCGTCAAGGGTATCTTGTACTTTTTGCAGGAAGTCTGGACCCAAAGGTATTAAACCATCAAGAGAAACTAAAGCTGCCATTCGCATTAGAGATGGACCACTATATTCCTCAGTTAGGTTTGTGACAAATTCTCCTGGCTGAAGAATGGGCAGGCCATTAAGTTTACTATAAGCTATCAATTCTGCTACAATTTTTAGGCACAGGTCAACAGATTGAATGGTGTCAGCTTTGGGAGTTAAGCCACCTAAAAAGCTTAAAAAGGGGATTTTTTCACTGACTATTTCGGCCATAGCTGCTGCAGCAAGGGCGCTGTCTACATTATCAACTAGGTTGTAATACCACATAGCTCCCTGGTATCCATTATCCCCGTCATTGTATAGTTCGAGCGCTTTGTTGCCGATATCTAGAATTCTGTCTGCATCAGACTCCCCTGTAATTATTTCAATAGTTTGGTGAAAACCTATTACGTTTTCCCACTCTCCCGGAACTACAAAATCTAGAGCATTGAGTGTTTTTACCGTTAAATTATCACTTGGTAGTTCATTCAGTAATTCAATAATTGAATCGCTCATTTTTCACTTCTTTCTTTTTTTTTAATAGTTTGCATTTGAGCTACTTTATTATTATTGATTGTATATTGGTCTTGTCAGCAAAGTTTTTTTGATAGAATTCTTAGCATTCTGAAATTATTTGATTAACAGCAGTTATGCAGGTGAACCCAAAAACCCAGTTTCTCGTAGACATCTATTGCTCAAAACAAGGATTTATCGTAGAAACCGGGTTTCTTTGCGTAAATCCTAATTAATTTAGATACAGTAAACTTTACCTGTTTTTTTGTGAAAAATTTTGGCACAGTTACAGGTATTTTTTTTGATTTATATTGAGTTATTATTTCTGTATTAAAGATAGAAAATTATGGTTTTGATTAATGCTTAACTACTTTTGTTTTGATTTAGGAAATTAACAATAGTTAAGTGATCGCGGTAAAGATGCAGATTATTTTTCTAATATCTCTCACTCATCCGCGATCGCCTCTTTTTAAGATAGATAAGATAATTAATGTCTAGCAATGTCTCAAATAACTAGCATATACATAACCATAACAAGGATATGAAATTCTTGCCCAACCATCATGGTAACCAGTAACACGGACATGGGTACCAGGATATAATGCATTTATAACCCGACCCCAAGGATATGTTCTCACCCGCAAATTTTTGTAACGAGTTGTTACTCGACGACACCTGCCATAAGATCTCCTATAAGACCCGCCATGATACCTACCATGATATCGGTGAGCGAGTTTATCTTCTGCTTTAGTTTCAGCAGGAACTTTAGTTACTGACTCATCAACAATGGGAGTCTTTTGAGATGATACTGCTGCTGTAGAAGTAAGACTAATACCAGAAACAGCAGCAATAGATATAATAGTACTCATTGCTACAGATTTTGTCCAACTCATCATGTGTTTCATTTTCTACTCTTCAATTATGATTTCACAATATCTTACTTTTCTTATTTATCCTCTCAGAAAAGATGACCTAAGACATGACATTTAATATTAATTTTATTTAATCAAATGTTGTTATCTGTCCATTGAACAAGATATTTTCTTTTGATGCTGTCATCTATGTTTTTTTGTCCCTATTTTAGTCATAATGGACCCACAAAAATAACTTAGCAATAAACTAAACAAGTACACAGAATTAATTACATAATTAATTACATATTTTGTATAGGCCTTAAATTCTTACACTACATACCACAACTCAAACCTTGTATAGTTAAATAATGACTGTAATGGTGCTTACTATAAATAGTGGAACTCAAGTTAATGGGGTATAGTATTTTTTTTCTCTAACTTATTCTTTGTTACATAAACTCTACATCAAAATCAAAACATTATGTGGCTCTAAAATCTCTGTCAAAATATTGACATTAAATTCATAATATGATAGCTTCATACTAATTTTTTATCACTACTCTATTTTTATTCTTTAGTCAAAAATTTTATGTCATCTCATCAAAAACTTTACGAAGGTAAAGCTAAAATTCTCTATACTACTGACGATCCAGAAATATTGCTAACTTATTTTAAAGATGATGCTACAGCATTTAATGCTCAAAAAAAAGGCACAATAACAGGGAAAGGTAAGATTAACTGTACTATTTCCAGTCATATATTTAAACTATTAGAAACTAATGAGATACCTACTCATTTTATTGATTGTCCCGCATCAGATAAAATGCGAGTCCGAAGGGTGAAAATTCTACCAATAGAAGTCATTGTGAGAAATATTGCTGCTGGTAGTCTTTGCAGACAAACTCTCTTAACAGAAGGAACTATCTTGAAATTTCCCTTAGTAGAATATTGTTACAAAAATGATACTCTACAAGACCCACTTCTGACACGCGATCGCCTCTTAATACTAGAATTAGCTACCCCAGAACAATTAGAGCAAATACGAACTTTTGCGGTGAAAATTAATGATATTCTGATAAATTTCTTTAACCAGTGCCAAATTACTCTTGTGGACTTCAAAATCGAATTTGGCCTAGATAAGCATGAGAATCTAATTCTAGCGGATGAAATAAGTCCAGATAGCTGCCGACTTTGGGACCAATATCAAACCGACCCAAACCAGCGAGTTATGGACAAAGACCGATTTCGTCGGGATCTTGGTAAAGTAGAAACTGGGTATCAACAAGTCCTAGAAAGGATTTTAGCTCATCAAGGTTGAGAGAACCCTCAACAGTGTACAATTCTACATAAAAACTGGGTCTGAAGCATTGCCCTTTTAGGGTAACTTTTTAGTTGATTCTGTTTGAATAAATATGTCATTCTAAATGTTATTCTTAAATTCTTATGATGAAAGCTAAATTTAAGCATTGCACATATCCAAATAATGGGACAAAAATACCGATTGGCCAAGCTATTTGGTTCTGTTCGTGTTTTCTGGAATGACAGTTTAGCTTTCTGGCTTGAAAAAACACAATTTAGGAGAGAAAAAACCTGCTAACTCCCTCGCCACAAAAACAGTTTATTACTCAAACTAAAAAGACTGAAAATAGAGAATGGTTATCAGAAGTTTCTGCTACATCTTTGCAGCGCCTTTGTAGCAATCTTTGAATGATTTAAACTAAGCTGATAAAAGCTTTTCTAAGTCAACCAAAGGTGAGAGGAAAAGTAGATATATTTTACCTCCTAAATTCAAAACTAGAAAGTCATGCACCAACGCCAATGTTTACAAAAGGAGGGTTTAAGTTTAATCAACATAAAGTCTATGTAGCTAAAGTTGACAAACTCAAAATATTTGGCTTTTTTGAGTTGCCTAGTGAACCATTATAAGCTACTATTATTAAAAACTAAGCTGATAGATATTTCTGAATTTTTATAGTATAAATAAATCCAGAAAACTTACCTCAAACTGATAATTCAGTAGGTATAGATTACGGTAGGGATATTGCATAAAATGTCCGTACATGATCAAAAAATTGATACCCCAAAACTGTTGAAAAAACGGATTGAGAAGTGTTGAACATTAAGCAAGTCTTTTTCTCACGAAACTAGGGTGTCTAAATAATATGAAAATGCACGAATTAGGAGGGATAAATTTAAAACAAAATCAAAATAGATAAGGACAGAATTTCTGCATAAATTATCTACTGAAATAATTGGTAAAAACCAGTAAAAACTAAACAATTTTTTTGAAATCTTGGAATATTTTTAGTATGGTAAACATTGCAACCCATTCCCATCTCCTTCTAGAAGGGGAGCAAAAGGGTTAGGTATCTGATGATATGTTGAATAACATGTAGGAATTTTTTATAAGGAAGGAAAAACAAAAAAATACGGTCGTGATTTAAAAGTAATTAGTCGTTGAGAATTAAAATCTCAAACTTTTTTATACTTTAGGTTTATAGGCGATAAGTTAGACCTTTCAGTTAGAGAATAGGAATTTCTTAAACAACTAATACAAAAACTACCGTAGATAAACATAAAGCAATAGATATATTAGTCGCGGGCGGGCAGTCCGAGGTATTAAATGGACGTGGAGGTCAGCTTAACCTACCCCCAAAAAGGGTGAGTGAAGCAGTCAAGGAAACGTCAACCTCCCGAGGAGCTAGGGCTCAGTAGTAATTCCCGTGTCTTTAGGCCTGGGAGGATGTCAATGGTGTGTGGATTGTACGGGATAGTAATTATATGTGCTTGTATCCGTTTTTAGTGGCCATTTTTGCGGCTTTAACAACTTTTGGAATCTCAAAGTCTGCTAATGCTCAAATATTTGGGAGTAGTGTAGATACTGATTTAGTTTTTATATCAGTTAATTCAAAAACACAGTTTGCTAAACTTTTTTCTACCAAATCTTTTTTAGATTTAGGATCAAGTTTCCCTTCACAAAAATTATTTGTTAGTAGGAATAACTTGTTGAGTAAGTCTTGGTCGGAGGCAGAAATAAAGTTAGATTTTGATAATTTATTAAAGATCAAAGAAATTACAAAATCATCTTCTATTTATAAGAAAGAATTGGCTAATTTTTGGGATTTGTATGTTTTGGAAAATCTAGAAAATCCTCAACTAATCCTAACTAATAAATCAACAAAAACTAAATCTGAATTTTTAGTAAATAAACAATTTTCTGTCAGCATTTCTAATCTGGAAATGTTTAACAATAGGAATCAAAATTTTCAGAAATTGGTTTTGTCAAAATCAACAGAAACTAAATCTGAACCTTTAATAAATAAACAATTTACTGCAACTATTCCTCAAGGAAAAATAGTTGAGAATAATAGTCAAAATTCTCAGAATGTGGTTTTGTCAAAATCAACAGAAACTAAATCTGAATCTTTAGTAAATAAACAGTTTATTGCCAATATTCCTCAAGGAAAAATAGTTGAGAA
>JAGGDU010000177.1 GCA_018457135.1 Trichodesmium erythraeum GBRTRLIN201
TCAAGTTTTCGTTTGAGTTTTTTCTCTCCTAAGTTATTTCCCAACAACTCTAATAATTATTTGATAGAATCAATGGGAGGATTTCTCTTGCTCACCTCTCCTTCAAAAGCCATACATCATAGTTTTGCTCCTCATCAGGCTCCTAATTTGAGATATACATCTAAGAATTCGTCATTTATAATAGTAGATTATTCCCTTCCGATAGTTTAGTTGAACAATATCACAAGGGTTAGGATTCGCCATTAATAACACTAGATGTCCTCCTTCCGGATAGCTGAGTTTTGAAGCTTATTAAAAATGTTACTTTTTTTTATGACAACTACACAATAAATCTATTTAAACTTGCTCTCAAGATTTCATTATTTTTTTTTAAACATTTTTTTTTCAACTAGCATATGTTAATTGACAGTGACAATAAAAATTGGTTAAAGGCCATTTAAAAAACTAGATCAAGGTATTTGACTTGAACTTTTAGGTCAATAGTTCAAAGACTTATATTATATCATGTCCTGATAATTAGTTATAAAAAACTTCCTCCTCTTCTCACCTGACTTCTGTAGAGGCGTTTCATGTCACGCAGCGAAACGGCCTCCCCTACTTCTCTTTAGTTATTTATACTTATGCAACCTGACATGATATTAAATCCGGAAATGCTATCCTCTTTGTTGAGAGTAAAAATAACTTAACCTTGACAAGGAGTTAAAATTATGGTTACAACACCATCATTCAAGCCAACTTACGAACAAAACACTTTTAAATTATCACCTACAGCAACAACAACAACGTTGCCTTGGAATAATACCTCACTGCCCACAACACCCCTATTTGGGACAGATGGCATTCGGGGCAAAGCAGGAGAATTACTCACCGCCCCTATGGCCCTACAAATAGGTTTTTGGGCAGGACAAGTATTGCCCCAATATTGTCAAAATCCTGGCCCGATAATTATGGGTCAAGATACTAGAAACTCAGGTAATATGCTGGCAATGGCTCTCTCAGCAGGTTTGACAGCAGCAGGGTTAGAAGTTTGGAATTTAGGTTTATGCCCTACCCCTTGTGTTGCCTATATCACAAGTATTTCAGAAGCAATAGGCGGAGTAATGATTTCCGCTAGTCATAACCCACCCGAAGATAATGGAATAAAATTTTTTGGTTCCGATGGTACAAAACTCTCTTCAGAATTACAGCAAAAGATAGAATCTGGAATTCGAGGTACCGCAAATTTTCCTACCAATCATAGTAACTGGGGACAGCATTACCATAGACCAGAATTAGTCAAGGAGTACCAAGCATCTCTACATTCTCCATTAACACCAGGATCTCTCCAGGGAATGAAAATAGTTCTAGACTTAGCTTGGGGAGCAGCAGTTCATACTGCCCCAGAAGTTTTTCGAGGAATGGGGGCAGAAATTATTTGTTTGCATGACCAACCCAATGGCGATCGGATCAACGTTAACTGTGGTTCTACCCATCTGTCTCACCTCCAACAAGCAGTAATAGAACATAATGCTAATCTAGGGTTTGCCTTTGATGGAGACGCAGACCGAGTATTAGCAATAGATTCTCAAGGTCGTTCTATTGATGGAGATTATATACTCTATTTCTGGGGTCAAAGCTTAAGTAAAGCAAGGTTACTACCAAACAATTTGATTGTAACTACAGTTATGGCAAACTTAGGTTTTGAACACGCTTGGAACAAACAGGGTGGAAAAATATTACGGACAAAAGTAGGAGACCAATATGTTCATGCTGAAATGCAGCGCACCGGATCTATGCTAGGCGGAGAACAATCAGGACATGTTCTTTGTCCCCACTATGGCATTACAGGAGATGGTCTAATGACGGCCTTACATTTGGCAACCCTAGTCAAAAATTCTGGAATTTCTCTAGCAGAGTTAGTAGACCAAAGCTTTAAGACCTATCCCCAATTGCTCAGAAATGTTAGAGTTGAAGACCGCGATCGACGGGCCAACTGGAAAAACTGCGAACCATTAGTCAAAACTATAGAAGAAGCAGAAACAGCCTTAGCAGATTTGGGACGAGTATTAGTCCGAGCCTCTGGTACAGAGCCGGTAATTCGAGTCATGGTAGAAGCTATTAATCTAGAACTAGCAAAATCTTGGACAGAAAATATAGTTTTAGCAGTCCAGCAGCATTTATTACCTACTAAAGACTAAAACATAGATGATCCTAGACAAGCTACAAAATATCTAGGATCTCAAAAAAATCAGGAGTGTGCAGATAGCAAAAATATTTGCTATTCAAGCCAATGAATATAATATCATAAAAGTCAGAAAATAGTAAAAAAAAATGATATATATTTTGAGTATTATGATAACGTTAAAAATTTATGGGCAGAATATTAACTTTCTATCTAAGCAAGTAAATATTGAAACGGGTTTTCAGTGAATCTTTTGCAGTTAATGATGAAAAATATCTAGCTTGATCTAGTTTTCAAGAAACTGACTCCAAAATGCCAAAAAAACAAAAGTCTCAAAAGAAATTAAAAAAGAAAGGCAAACCTGCTACTCCCCAGATTAGCAAAAAGAAATTAGCTGCTAGGAAGCGCAAACGAGCCAAACAAATTCAGCAATTTATTGGTTCCTTGGCAACTTATGGTGGTCTTGGTGCCATCATTGGTCTTGTATTATTTTTTGTTGCAGAACCAAAAATAGGCCTTGCTGGTGGTTTTGGTCTGGCAGTTTTAGCTCTTTCTTTTAAATATCCAATGTTGGGACTTTGGGGATTTCTAATGTATTTGCCCTTTGCTGGTACTGTTACTTACTGGGTAGGTGACGGAGGTCCTATATTTCAGCTAGCCAAAGATGGGTTTTATATTCCTGCAATCATTGCTATTAGTTTGTGGTGCAAAAAGACAGGAAATCCATTCATTATTCCCAAATCAATAAAAAATCCCCTGTATGCTTTATTGGGCTTGTGTCTCATAACTTTATTCTTAGTTAATGGTGTACAACACTTTAACCCTCCCCAACCAGGAGATAAGGCAATTCCTATGGGAATATTGGGACTCAAAGTCATGATCGGCTACTTACCTCTGATCACGGGGGCTTATTATCAACTCAAAAGTAAAAAAGAGTTATTATTTGTTGCCCGTCTGACACTAATACTAGCTATTATCTGTTGCTTACTAACTATCGTACAATACCAATACCTTTCTTCTGGTAAGTGTAACGGTACTAGGGGTCAAACTGGAGACGCACTATTTAAGGCAAGCTTAGAAGCTAAATGTTTGGTAGGAGGTGCTCTAGTATTTAGTCCTAGTCAAGGCATGATTCGTTTACCAGGTACTTTTGTTGCACCTTGGCAGTGGGGATGGTTCTTGATTTCTAATGCTGCGTTTACCTTTGCAGTTGCTTTTAGTGACCCTTCTTCCCTCTGGCGAATGGGAGGGTTATTTGGTATGGCAGTAGTTTTTATTAATGCAGCTATTAGCGGTCAAAGAATTGCTTTAGCTTTAGTTCCCACAACAACAATAATACTCTTAATCTTAACAGGTCAGCTAGCTAACTTTAAACGGTTGATACCCATTGGAGCTGGACTAGCTGTTATACTAGGAGGTCTAATAGTATCTAATCCCGTAATTGTTCAAGAGCGGATAAATAGTTTTGTTGGTCGCTGGAATGCTTCACCGCCAACTGCTTTTATTTCAGAACAATTTGAGCAGTCTAATCATGCACAAAAAGGGTTTTTTGGTATCGGTCTTGGACGGGCTACTAATTCAGCCCGAGTTTTTGGTAAAACTAAATTAATTGAAACTTATTATCCTAAGTTAATCTATGAAATAGGACCTATAGGCACAATAGCAATGTTAGTTCTATTAACAAATATTACTGTTAGTACTTTTAAAGCTTATCGCTCAGTTAAAGATAAAAACATGCGCAGTTTAGGTGCAAGCTATTGGGTTTTTGTTCTCATAATTAGTTATAACACTTATTATTACCCTCTTGATGTAGATCCAGTTGCAGTTTATTACTGGTATTTTGCTGGAGTCATTATGAAACTGCCAGAAATTGATAAAATTGAACAGATAAAACTTAAAGAAGCTGAGGAAAATTGAGTTTATTCAATAATAAATTTGTGGAAATTAATTTTGTAAATTATTAAATTTCTCAAATTCATCAAGATTATTTCAGCCCTTTTTTTGTTTTACTATATATTTTCTATTATATGTTTTAAACATAGCATATTTTTTTGATTTTAGGTAGTTAAAAGAATAGATGTAATACACTTTGATCACATATTGATCCTAGATATAATATGAATTATATATTAAAAAAAAATCAAATTATATTTCTATTATTTTGGAAATAGATTGAAACAAATTAAATTAGCTAATTAAAAGAATTGAGCAAATTTATCAAGGCTATATATTAGTTGTGATATTTTTTAGAGAGATAGATTATAATATAGCCATACATAGTATTTTTTACTATAGAACTAGTCGTTTATTTATCAATAGTATGAAAAAAAATCTATCTGATCTATATGGAAGGATTTGATATTCTATTTATGCCCTTCTTTTTTATAGTTTGTTACTTAATTTTTGAATTATTGAATCAACAACAAAAAAAAGATAGGTTGTATCTGACGATTACCATCATTATTAGATATCTATTCATACCAAGTATATCTTATACATCAACCCCTATATTTTTTTATTCCATCCTTTAACAAAATATCTCAATCTTGAACCATGTTTAAAAGTAATTCTTGTGATGATAATTAAAATGCTCTTACTAAGAGTTTATTATTTGCCTTGATTTTCTTGGAAAACTTTTTCAAGAAGCTAGTTGTAGAGAAAAAAACTAGCAAATATCAATAAAATTAAACTTACTTTTAAAGGATAGCAGACTATGAATTTACCATCAATTTCCGTTGTTATTCCTACCTACGGGCGGGAGGAACCTCTAATAGATACGATCGCTGATGTTATTAAACAAGACTACCCTAATTTTGAAGTTTTAGTAGTTGACCAAACTGGGACTCATAAACCAGAAACTCAAGTTTATCTGGAAAAACAAGCTAATGCTGGTAGGATAAAATTGTTCCGCCTGACTTGGGCCAGCCTACCAGGAGCAAGGAATTATGCAGTCAGACGTTGTAGTGGCGAAATCATCCTTTTTATTGATGATGATGTACGTTTGCAAAAAGGATTTTTGGCGGCTCATGCTGGTAACTATATTGATCGCCCAGAGATAGGAGCAGTGGCAGGACGAGTATTTGATCGCATGAAATTAGGAGATTCTGGTGGAGAGTTGGAAATAGAAGATTTACCTCCAGAAGCGTCTGACCCTGGTATTGCTTGGTATCATATAGATTTGGTACATACGGTTAAAGCTCAACGAGTCATCTCAGCAAGAGGGTGCAATATGTCATATCGCCGAGAAGTTTTTACTAAATATGGTTTGAGTTTTGATGAGCGGTTTCGTGGCAGTGCAGTAAGGGAAGAGTCTGATTTTTGTTTGAGGTTACGACGAACTGGCTATCACATTTGGTTTGACCCAGAAGCTTCTTTAGTTCACTTGGGTGAAGAAAGTGGGGGTTGTCATGATATTTCTACAAGGTCTCTCAAATATCAAATTACTTTTTATCACAATCACTTTTTTATGGGATTAAAAAATCTCACTCCTCATCAATGTCTGCGTTTTTTTGGCAAATTATTTGATTGTCATGTGTTGGGGAACCCCCCTTGTTACAAAAGTGGTTCTCCTATAAAAATAATTACTCGCGGCGGTTTCTATATTCTTGGTTTTTTTAGTGCTGTTCAAACAAGGATTAAATCTATTTGGGATGACGGGCAAATTTATACAAAAAAAGTCAACACTCAAGAGTAATAATTCAAGAAACTCAAAAATTAAATAAAATTGTTTAAGAGTAGATCGCATAAGGTCGATCTTTATGGTTTTAAGCAAATACTAGAATTGTATAACCTGATTTTAGATAACAGTTTTTTTCAGCTTACTTGTAAAGATGAATTAAAACTTATTTCTTAAGTTTTCTCTGTAAGGCTTTTCGAAAATATACAGTTTGCTGGAAAATCATCTGTAATTTGGATGTAGACCACAATGATTTTTTTAAATATAATTCATATATATTTTTCCGTTGATCAGATATCCAAAAATACCAAGGTTTTGAAGAACCAATATAATGTATAATTCTAGCATTTTTCAAAGCGATATTGTCATCAGGTTTTTGAATTTTTCTTGGGCTTAAGTCCACTTGAAAATTCCATTTCCGATCAATTATTAAGTAATTCTGTTTGATTACACGATTTAAAGCGCTTTGGTCGTGGTATGGCAGCTTATCTCTATTTTTAGTTGCAAAATCAATTACTTTTGTTGAAATTTGTTCATTTCTCCATTTTTCTAAGTTAACAACCATAACACCACTATTAAAACCTTTACTTTTTACCAAAGTGCCAGAAAATCCTGAAGCAGCAATAAAGTAATTTTCTAGATCAATATTATATAGTTCTTCTAAGGGAGAAATTACAACAACATCAGAATCTAAATAAAGAACTTTATCTATATGCTTAGGGAGAATTTCAGCCATTATTAATCTATAATAAGTTGCATTGGAAACATGATCAGATACTTTTAATTTGCTAATTTTATCAAGGTTATTGATTATATATAAATGAAATGAACATTTATAATTTTTACTCAGCGTATCTAATTTTTGTTTTAGTTTTTCTTCCATAAAATTTGTGATTATATGTACATCAAAATGACTAGATAAATTATTTAATAATACAGAAGTGATTGCTACACCGAAGTGTTGTTGATAGTTTTGATCAAAACAAAATAATAGATTCATCATTCTTCTCTTTTATGCCCTGATATTTCTATAATCATCTTATCATAATAATAAAATATTCAGGCGGTTTTAAGGTAGGAGCAAGGAGGCAGAAGGAACAATAGTTAGAGCTATTTTTTTGAAAAGTATGTGATTTGATAAGAATTTAAGATTCCTATTTTGGAGCTAGGTTATGGCCCTAGATTTTCATATATAGTTAAATTTGATTCTAACTAAGGTTTGTTGATTAAATATCTGATAAATGTCCAACTATATATATATATATCAATTTGGTTTTTTTGTCAAAAAAAATGTGTCAGCTTTTTACTCCAAACTAACTCAATTTTGAGCTACAATTCCTATAAATATATCTTCTAAATCACAAAAAAATAACTATGAAAATATTAATCGCTAGCCATACCTATATTGTTGACCTTAATCGGGAAAAGTTACGAGCTTTAGCTAAACTTGAACCAGGTCTTGAAGTTAGGGTTGTTGTACCTCGTCGCTGGAATCCAAAAGGCGTACAAAGTGAAATAGTTGAAACTAAATTTATTGATGAGGGTTCTTTTAAAGTAATACCTCTTTCTAATTATAGTCAAAATAATCAAGCTTTGCTAACTTTCGGTCCCGAACTAATTAGTTTGCTACGAAAATTTAAGCCGGATATTATTCAAGTAGAACAGGGTTCTAAAGCTTTAACTTATGCTCAATTTATTACTTTTAATAAGCTTTTAGGACTCCAGGCTAAAAATTTATTTTTTACTTGGTGGAATTTACCTTATGAACTCAAATTTCCTATTTCTTACCTAGAAAGCTATAACTTGAGAAATACTGATGGAATTGTTGCTGGAAATAAAGATGGAGAAAAAATTTTAAGAAATAAGGGATACAAAGGTCTGATTAAAGTGATGCCTCAGTTAGGAGTAGATGAAAGTTTATTTAAACCAGAACCTCAAGTAGAATTAAGAGATAGTTTAGGAATTAAAGATGATGATTTTGTAGTTGGTTTTGTGGGTCGTTTTGTTCAGGAAAAAGGATTATTAACTTTAACTAAATCCCTAGCAGGTTTACAGGAAAAAAATTGGAAGTGCTTGTTATTGGGTAGGGGTGAATTACAAGCAACTTTGTGGGAAATAGCAACAGCATTAGGAATTAAGGAGCGTTTGATTTTTGTAGAAAGTGTTCCTCACAACTATGTACAAAAATATATTAATTTGATGAATACTTTGGTTTTACCGTCAGAAACTACTTATAAGTTTAAAACTTTAACTTCTGTGGGTTGGAAAGAACAATTCGGTCATGTTTTAATTGAGGCAATGGCTTGTAAGGTACCTGTAATAGGTTCTGATTCTGGAGAAATTCCTAATGTAATTGGGGATGTTGGTTTGGTTTTTCCAGAGGGAAATATTGAAGAGTTGAGGAATTGTTTAATGCAGTTAATGGAACAAAAAGAATTAGCCGAAAGTTTAGGAGAAAAAGGCTATAAAAAGGCAATGAGTCAGTATACAAATAAGTCTTTAGCTAGGCAATTATTAAGTTTTTATCAGGAGTTGCTGTAGATAAGCTGAAAAATAATAAGTGAGGCTGTAGCAATTCCCATAAGGATAAATATTTAACTAAAAAATTACTTGGTTTTAGGAAATATTTAATTAGGAACAAGTAAAGGAAAAAAAGATAGGTTGACTTCAAATTAAGAGAATTCCTAACTGATTAAATGAAGTATAGTATTTAAGTTCAGATAATCTGTTGAAAAACTTTTTCCTTTAAGTTTCTTTTCTTTCCTTCTGCTTCCTCTCAATGATTATAAATGCCAAAATTCTCTAAGCTTTAATGCCATTTATAAAAAGCTTTTCTACATTTTATTGAGTAGGAAAGTAGAGAAAAAGTAAAGTATCGCCTATTGCCAAAGTTGTTTAGCCTGTCTACAAATGTTTTCTATGTAATTTTCTAATGGTGTCTCAGGAGCAAAGTGTAAACAGTGAATATTCTTTTTTTCACTATTATTGATAATACATGAAAATCACGAAATTATTGAGAATGATCAGGACTTGCACTATCAAAAATTCAAACAATTTTGGCTTATTGACTCTGGTTTTGTAGATGTCTAACAAAATTAATTGTTAATAAAATCTTAGCTGTTTGATAAGTGCTAGGTATCTCTTCACCACTGATATATTTCTATTGCGCTATAGTTAAGTTACCAGAGTTACCATGTAGTTGTCTACATCTATTTCTCGTTTTTTTTATAGGCGATCGCTTCATCCATAACCACAAATATGTCTTCCAAGTAGATGCTACTCATAGTTAGTAAAAACTTGATATTTTTCCTGAAATGATTTCTCTAGGGTTGTCTTGAAGCCTATAATTAATTATTTAGTTGTGCTGCTCTACCACACATTTATCAGATTTATATTTGGGGCTTCTGTTTTTTTGACGCCAACTAACTCCAGCGTTTTTAAATAAATTATAATAACTTTGACAGGAGCGATATACTACTCCATAATACTGTTCAACGTGATCAATTAACTCTGAAATATTTATGCGTGTTTTTTGTTTTAGCCAATTCATGACAGCTTCACGTTGTTCCTTATTCAAGTATCCTGCACTACCTTTATATTTCAATTTTATACCCATTAACCCTTCTTCTCGATAACGTTTTTCCCAACGACTAATATAACTTGACTCAACACCCAGTATAGTCTGAATTTCCCGATGCTTAAATCCTTCAAACCGCATTTTTACTACTAAAGCTCGCTTTAACTCTCTGGGATCCGGATTAGTTGCTATAAAATCTTCAATTAACATAAAAACACAATGTGCTATTTTTATTTACTTTACTTTTTTATGATAACTTAATTGATATTTAAAGTTAAATGTTGCACAATACAAAAGCGATATTGTAGAATTTTATTGAATAATGCATTGTCCTTATTGTCAAAGTCATAAAATAGTTAAAAATGGCCATCGTAACGGAAAACAGAGTTATTTGTGTCGTAAATGTGGCCGTCAATTTAGAGAAAACCCTTGTCCTATCGGTTATAGCTCTGAGGTTAAAGAGGCTTGTCTAAAAATGTTCCTTAGCGGCATGGGGTTTCGAGCTATTGAGAGAGCCACTGGTATTTCCCACAACAGCGTCCTTAACTGGGTACGCCGCGCAAAAGTAAATGTTTCTGATCGGAATTCTGAAGCTTCTGAAGCCGCTCAAGTTGATGGACTGCAGATTTTTGTTGACCCAAAAAAATAACTTAGATATCAATAATTCTAAGTAGCAAAATACTAGGACTTCTGAAGTTGGTGGTAGGCGATCGCTCTCTTACCTTCACACTTATGATGCAGATAACTTCACCTCAAGGCCTATGCTATTCCCCCCTTTATCTCTCCCCAAGAGCGGAAACCAAAAGTCAAAGGTCAAAGGTTAGAAAAAAACCATCAGTTAGGTTTCACTTTGTTCTACAAAACCTAAATTTTTCGACGTTTTGCAGCTATTTAGTAATTTTCGTCTCCGTAGACCAGAGTAGAAACCCCCTTATGCAACCTCTATAATATACAAAATACAGAGTTTTGCCGATAGCAATGTAGTTATGAAACTACACCACCTACCACCTACCAGCTAAAATTTACCACCTATCACCTAATACCTAAAACCTAAAACCTAATACCTAATACCTAATACCTAATACCTAATACCTAAAACCTAATACCTAACTCACTGACTGACTGACATATCCACGCTCCCCAAAAATAAGGATGAGCTAATGGTTTACTCTCAATTTTTAGATTTTTTCCTAAATTTAATTCCCCTAAAATATCACTCCCTAATTTACTTTTTTGTAGTTCTCCAACTGTAATATTTCTGATATATTTCTGGGCTTTTCTTAAGGCGGCCCCTGCACTCATTCCTGACCGTGAATCATCTAAAAATTGCTCCATTAATAACATGGTTGCTAATGTTGGTACGCTCCACAAACTCATTATTAATGTTTGATTCCCCGCAACGGCAAAGGCACGACGCAAACCGAATACTCCTTCTCCCGTTTGCACGTCTCCTAACCCGCTTTCACAGGCGATTAAAATTACTAGCTCTGTTTCCCAGAGGTCAAGCCCGGCAATATCTTGAGCAAATGCCATTGTTGGGAATTCTGGGGGGAGTTGGCCACCAGAAAGCCAGGTGTTGGCACCTGTAAAAGCGACGGCGGAACCCATCATCGGGTTTTCGATTTTTGCTTGGTGGCGGTTGGGTTTGAAGGTCTCAAAATCCATGTTATTAACTGGGGGTTTGACTGGGGTCGTCTTGAGCTGCTGTTTCACTAGAGGGGCGATCGCTCTTAACTTTTCTCTGATTTTATTATCCCTATTTTCTGAGTTTCGGTATCTTTCAATAAATGCCAGAAACTCTTCATCCAGTAAACCATAATTTTTTTCTAATATCTCTACTTCTTTTCCCTGGGAAGAGGACAGTAACTCTTTCAACAAAGTCAGATATTTATCTTTTCTCTGGGAGTAATAACCGTGGGTGGCAACTATGAGCTGTTTGGGAGATTGACATTTGAGCAGGCGATCGGCAGTTGCCTCATTTCCCAGAAAAGGTTTGACTCCTAACTGTTGTCCAATAGTTTTGGCAAGATCAGCGGTTGCTTTCACTCGTGGAAATGTTATCCCTGCCAGAGTACCTAACATTGGCTGAACATTCAGACCAGAAACAGCCGGACTTTCTTTTTGTTGTGCCATATCTGGAGCATTCTGAGGCCAATCAAAGTTAGGGTCGGCCATAATTAATGGTGGGTTTGCTGTGGGTTTTGTTTTGATCCGACGCCGCAATAATTCTCGCCCAACGCTGACATAACTAATGTTGTACTCATCCTGCAATGTTGTTTTCCCATCATCTTCTGGTAAGATTTGAAATGGCACTAGGTTTAAATCACCATCGGGAGCTAATACTAGATGAGAGCAACCTGTTAATTTATCTCGCAATTTATCAAAAACTGCTTCTCGTAGTTCTTTCCCTGGTTGGGAGTCATAGATATAATGTTTTGTAGGTGTTTCTGTTTCTGTAGAATTTGGTTTATTATTCCACATATTCATCTGTTGTGGTAGTGGCCACTTTATTACTGAGTTTCGGTAAGTCGAAATTAGGCGATCGATATTTTCTGCTTCTCCTAAATCAATCATTTCTACTTCAGAAGGTTTTCCCCCAGCTAAAACAAATGCCAGATACCGGGCTTTTCCCCAACTCTTCTCCTGAACATCATAGACATCAAACTGCACAAATTCCAATAATTTTTCCCCCTCTGATAACTCTGACGCGACTGCCCGTATGTCTCCCATTTGTTGCTGTATTTCAATTTCTGGCATTTGTTGGGTTAACTTTCTTTCTAACTCATTACATTCTTTTTGCAGTTGAGCTAACTGTTGTTTGTGAGTTTCCCGTTTTTCTGGTCGGGGTACTTCATAGGTAAGTGTTAAAAGTTGGTCGCACTTTCGCCGCCACTGTGGGAAAATTTCTTGGAGTTGGGGATAACGGCCACTGAATACGGCTTGGTTTTGAGCGGCCATGGCTGTTGCTGTTAGAGATTTCCGTTTGAGGACGAGATTTAATGCTGCTTGTTTGGCTTCTGGGGAGTGGGGGAAATGTTGGTAGACTAAGGAGAGGAATGTCTCTAGGTTAGGTCTGACTTCTTGTTTGATATGGGCGAGGCGATCGCTTTCGGAGCTAGAAGCAAAGATAGCCTGGATAGTTTTATCTTCGATTTTGCTGGCTTTGAGCATCAGTTTGAGTGCTTCCGAGTATCTCCCTTGAGATGCATATAATAAAGCTAGGTTATTGAGGCAAGAGGCACGTTGTGGATGATTCGCAGGCAGGGCGACTTTGTGGATTTCTATTGCTTGTTTGTACAATGGTTCCGCTTCCGAGTATCTCCCTTGAGCACGATATAATTCTGCTAGGTTGTTGAGGTTGGTTGCCAGGGATGGATGATTGGCAGGCAGGGCGACTTTGTGGATTTCTATTGCTTGTTTGTACAATGGTTCCGCTTCCGAGTATCTCCCTTGAGCACGATATAATTCTGCTAGGTTGTTGAGGTTGGTTGCCAGGGATGGATGATTGGCAGGCAGGGCGACTTTGTGGATTTCTATTGCTTGTTTGTACAATGGTTCCGCTTCCGAGTATCTCCCTTGAGCACGATATAATT
>JAGGDU010000178.1 GCA_018457135.1 Trichodesmium erythraeum GBRTRLIN201
CTATAATAGGTTACTTCTAAAAGTGTAGCTTAAGTTTATGAAATTAGTATAACTTAGAAAATCCTGAGACGGCTCAAATTGATGAACTGCAAACTTTTATCGGCTCAAAAAGAACCAAATTTGGGTCTGGACAGTGTTAAAAAGCAAAATGCCAGGAATTTTAAAGTTTGTGATAGGCGATCGCTGGGCCGCTACCTTTACAGTATTATGGCAGATGATTCACGGTTGGGCTTGTTTTCTCGGTTGTTACAGATAGTTACAAAGTGTATCCTTGCTTAATTGATGATTGGGAGCACCTAGTAAGCAAAACAGTAATGACCATTGTAGTTGGAGAAAACTGCGGTCTGAGACACTATCTAGCTAGGTTACATCACAAAACTTTGTGCTACTCCAAGTCCATTAATATGTTGTACAGATCAATTCACTTGTTGATCTATTATTTGTATTTGAAACATCAACAAATTCCTCAATTCTCCTAATCATTCGTCATTGTGCAACGCTATTTTTTTTTGTGGTTCCACAAAACCGGATTTTCCGTGGTAAGTCCTAATTAAGTTAACCTGAAATAATATCCTAAACATCTGTTTCATCAGGACAGAATTAAAAGCCTTATTTGCTTTTAATTTCTTTATTGTAGAGTTGACCTTAAACCTGAAATAATATGGAGCGTAGCATCTCAAAGTCTTTATTCTTCCTACAAAGATTGGAACCAAAAATTTCAGTCATGGATCGCTACATCATCGCAGAATTAATTGGGCCATTCCTCTTTGGTGTAGGATTATTTTCATCTCTTGGCATAACAGTTGGGGCCATGTTTGAGTTAGTCCGAAAAGTAACAGAATCTGGACTACCTATTTCCATTGCCATTCAAGTGTTTCTCCTAAAAATGCCAGAATTTATTGGTTTGGCATTCCCCATGGCAATGATACTTACTACCCTCATGGTTTACAGTCAGATGTCCGGCCATAGCGAGATAGTTGCCCTCCGTAGCTGTGGCATTAGTATCTATCGAATGATTATACCTACAATCATATTAAGTCTGACAGTAACTACTTTGAGCTTTGCCCTAAATGAAATAATTGTACCCAGTGCCAACTATCAAGCATCTCTCATTTTAGAAAAAACCCTAGAGCAAGAAAATCCTCCTTTCAAAGAAGAAAATATTTTCTATCCAGAATTTGGTAAAGTCAAGCAACCAGACGGTAGTCAAGACGATACACTGACCCGTTTATTCTATGCCGAAAAATTTGATGGTAAATATATGCAAGGGGTAACTATCCTAGACCGTTCCCAATATGGAGTTGATCAAATAGTGTCCTCTGAGTCAGCAACTTGGAATTCAGCAGAAAATATTTGGGACTTATTTAATGGGACAATTTATCTTGTATCTCCAGATGGCTCATATCGTAATATTGTAAAATTTGACCATAAAAAATTAAAGCTTTCTACTGCCCCTTTAGATTTAGCCGGTAAAAGACGTACTTACAAACAAATGAATATTTCTCAATCTTATGAATATTTAGAATTAATGCGACTAAGTGGGAATTATAGGAAAGTTGTTAAAACCCAAGTCAGAATTCAACAAAAATTGGCTTTACCATTTGTATGTTTAGTAATGGGTTTAGTAGGAGCAGCTTTAGGAATTAGACCGCAAAGAAAGGCTAATCGAGGTACTAGCTTTGGTATTAGTGTGATAATTATTTTTGCCTATTATTTACTTTCATTTATTACAGGAGCAATGGGGCAAAAAGAAATTTTAACTCCTTTTTTGGCTGGATGGTTACCAAATTTTCTAGGTCTTGGAGTAGCAGTATTCTTATTGGCAAGGGTCTCACGTTAATCAAGTGAGAAGTTATTTTTATAATGGTAATATTGAGCAATTATCTAAAAAAAATTAGCCTGATTATTTTGATAATTCAAGAGTTTTATTATTTCAGGGTGCGTATTGATTAGCAAAATTTCAGCTGTCAAAGGTATTCAAGAATATCTCGTAACATGCCATTTTATTTGTATTGGTTTTTCAGTAATTACACCAAGGATGAAAAAATAATGTTATAAATAATCAGGGGAATCAACAAAGATTTAATTAGATTTCCCTTTGATTAAAAAAGGTTATTCAAACCTTAATAATTATCTTTAAACTATTTGAAAATTATCACTCCTGAGTACTATCTTCTGACTCCATATTGGTAGCCTCAATTTAATTGAGCAAAAACTTATCCTCCTGGTATTAGTCTTTCTTTTTTATTTCCTTATTCCTAGGTACGTTGCATACAATATCCCTACTATTTATAACAAACATTTATCAAATTGTTATAAGATGTCAAATACTTTAATATCCAAATCAAAAATAACTAGATTTTTATTATTCTTACATAAAAACTTAATAAATAGAAGCAGGATATTTTGGTTAAGTTTAACCATAGCAGTTGTATTAATTTATGGTATTGAATATCTAAAAGCAGCTTTTGAAACTAAATATATAATCCAAGATGATGCACGACAACATATATTTTGGATGCGTCGTTTTTTCGATACAGAATTATTTCCCGAAGACTTAATAGCTAACTATTTTCAGTCAGTAGCACCTTGGGGTTATCAAACTTTTTATTGGTTAATAACATCTCTAGGTATCGACCCAATTTTTTTCGGTAAATTATTACCAATATTTCTGGGATTAATTTCTACAATTTACTGCTTTGGAATCAGTTTACAAATTCTGCCAATTCCCGCCGTCGGATTTTTGAGCTCATTTATTTTAAACCAAAGTTTATGGATGGAAGATGACTTAGTTTCTGCTACTCCCCGAGCATTTTTCTATCCACTTTTTTTAGCATTTTTATATTACTTACTCCGAGGTTCCTTATTTCCTGTTTTAGTAGCGATCGCTCTCCAAGCAATTTTTTATCCCCAGACTGTTTTACTATCACTAAGCATCCTAACTATTAGACTATTCTCCTATCAGCAAAAGCGGTTAAAATTCACCTCAATTAAACTAAATTATTTACTTTGGTTAGGAGCAATAATAACTGCTGCCATAATACTTTTACCATACAAATTAACTGCTACTGAATTCGGACCAATTATTACTACTACCGCAGCCAAAATACAACCTATTTTCAATTATGCTGATAGTAAATATGGCAGAGCATTCTTTTTTCATCATAACCCCTTAGTTTTTTGGCTCACAGGACCAAGGAGTGGTATCTTATTTGTAGGATTATTCTCACCACTGGCTATAGCTTCATTACTATTACCTTTTTTACTTAAAAAAGAAAAATTTCCTCTAGGAAAACAAGTTTCGGAAAAAGTAGGAATATTAGTTCAAATTTTCATAGCATCAGTAGGATTATTTTTTCTAGCTCATATCTTTTTATTTCAGCTTCATTTTCCCAATAGATATATTTACCATAGTATACGAGTGACGATGGCAATAACTGCTGGTATTGCCTTAATAATCTGGTTAGATAGTTATTTAAAGGCAACTATTTATCAGATAAAAAATAGTTTTACTTGTCTACAGGGAATATACCTCGGATGTACAACTTTGTTATTAGTATTATTCAGTATTATTCCTTTTTCCACAGACTTAACAATAGATAATCAATCCTACATTAAAGGCAAAGAAAAAGAATTATATGAATACTTATTAGTACAACCTAAAGATACATTAATTGCTTCCATATCTAAGGAATCAAATAATATTCCTACCTTTGCTCAACGTTCGACCTTAGTAGCCCAAGAATATAGCTTACCCTATCACGTAGGATATTATAATCAATTTAGTCAAAGAGCCATTGATTTAATTCAGGCTCAATATACTCCTAACCCAGAACAAGTTAATAATTTTATTCAAAATTATGGGGTTGATTTTTGGTTGCTCGATCTAACTGCTTATAATCCTAGATATGTAGCTGATAAACAGTTAATTCGTCAGTATAATTTAGCAGATTCAATTATTTATCAACTGGAGCAAAATATGATCCCGGCATTATCAACAACCATGGAAATTTGTAGTGTATTAAGCAGTAAGCGAATAACATTATTATCAACATCATGTATTACAAATGAGTTGATAAAATTGAGTATTAATAATCCTAAAAATTATCACAAACATAAGACTTGAATTACATCAGATTCTAGATTTATGTGGTGTAATTAGTAAATTAAATATTTTTTACTTGTTCCCTATCCTACCCTCCATCACCCTATTCTCTAAAAGGATTATTCCAACGTTGATTATACCCAGAATTATAAAAACTATTATTTCTACTAGAAAAAGGATTACTTGAAGGAGTTGCTAGTACATTTTGATTCTGATTAGGATTCACTTGATAGTAATATTGTGGCTGATTTTGCCGATATCCTTGATTATTATAAGAGTCAGGAAATTCCAAATTCTTAACTACATCTACCCCATTTTTATTATTAGCTAATCCTAATGGTACTACTGGAGTTAATGGAGGCAGATTTGGAGCAGTAGGTGGTCCTACAAGAGAATAATTATACCCTGGTAAATTAGTTGGCTTATTTGTCTGGTTCCTTACTCCTGATAAGTTAGTATAGTAAGGCTTTGGAGGAGTCACATTAATGGAAGGTAAAGGCGGATTATAATTGTTTCCTTCCTCAGATTTAGAAAGATTAGATTTTGAGCTATTAATGATAGGAGAAGATGTAATATCTCTTGGCTTTATCTCAGTTGGGTAAAGGTTAAAGTTACTGCTTTGAGAGTTATAATTGGAGGGAGATTCAGATTTACCTTTGGAACTCAAATAATTATCCATAGCATTCTTTAGAGGATAGACAGGTTCAACTCTAGTTTCCTCCTGGTTTGCTTGATCTAATAAATTCATACTGCGTAATAGAGGAGAAGTAGATAAATTGCTATTTTGTAGTTGATTTATAGAATAAAAATTCTTAGTTTTCCCTTCTTCGTAAATATTAATTTCTGGCATAGAGTCAACTAAATCTCGTTCTTGGTTTATAACATTTTTCTGCTTGTATTTTTGGGGTAGATATAATGAATTTTTCTGATTACTTAATATAGGATTAATTAGCAGTTTTTTATTACTTTTTAACTCTTCAATTAAAACTGATGAATTGTCAATATCACTTATAATAGAAATTTCTTCAGCAGATAAATTTTCGCTGATTGTATTGCCGTTTGATACTGAATTATCATCATTTTCAAGGGTTAACCATTCTGGATGCATTGATAATTCCCAAACAAATAAGAGCACTAGAGAAACTACACCAATTGGTCCCCAAACTGAGACCTTTGTCAAATGACTAAATCTGGCTCGGAAGTAGCGTATAGAACTGGGTAATTTTTTGGGATAAGGCATAAATTTTCCTTTTTTATTTATTTAAAGATTTATTTACTCATAAACCTCTGCTTTATTGTTTCAAATTAGAATAACTTTTTTCTTAGTAACTGATTATTTCCATTTATTCATATGTTAAATTTTAGTAGTTTTAGTAGCTTGGTGATTTAATAGTTAACAACAAAAATAGTTATTAGATTTGGTGGTTTTAGGTTTGGTGGTAGAGAGCAAAGATAGAAAATGATTGAAGTAAAAAGTTCCTATGGAAAAACCAGGGCCTAAATTAATGGATTTGGTAGTAACATATTAAGGACTTACACAAAGATCACTACATGATCCTCAGGGCGAATGCCAGAAAGCCTCTAAAGATAGCGTTTAAGAGCACGAATAGCGGTGAGTCTTGCCCTTGTGAGCAATTTGTGGATTTTTCAACCCTTAACCTAAAACCTAAAACCTAAAACCTGAAACATTTACATAATAATAATTAATATAAAAAACAGGACTTTTTGACTATCTTTAGCTAAGTTAATATTAATAATTTTAATAGGTAAATATCTACAAAACTTATTTGATTATAAAAATTAACTATCTTATGAAGATACCATTTTGCTGCGGGATATGGGCATACTTCACAAATGCGACAACTATATCCCTAATCAAAATATAGATAGCTAGAGTTAATATTTGACCATTTTCAGAGATGTCTAAATACTTGCTTGGGATTCGTTGGTAGAGAAATGTTATTTGTTACTCAAAAACTTTTTTTTTTGCATATTGCCCTCTAAATGTTGCTAGTCTTAATAAACATTAATATGTTTAATATTTTCCCTATTGTTCTTTTGGCTTCAGATACTTAATCTCTAATCTTTAAGTTTACAGCACTTCTCGCCCTTTCCACTGATCGTGAGGTACATAAGGCCGGTTAGGCTGCCAATAATAAATAAAGTCTTACTATTTCCTCCTGTAACCCATTTGTCGGAAATCTACTATAACTATAACTTTAATTGTATTATGACCCTAAACTTAATCAACTTATGAGTGCTAAATTGTTTGCAGGTAAATCCCTCAAAGCTTACAAATACTTAAAAAAAAATCTATTTTTACTTCTTAATGCTTAATGATAGCTTTTAAGTTCCAGGCCACAGCACACCACTTTAGGAATAGAGCTTTAACTCTCTTGAGCCTGAAGAACTAGAGAACTGTCGAATCTCAATCAAAACCGCTACCGTATGGCCGTGATACCCAAATTTAGAAAAAATACTATTTTTTGGGGTGTAAACTTTTAATCTTAACACAAATCAAATGGAAAAACAAGTTAAGTTACTAGAAGATAAAGAACAGTTGATCAAACAAGCTTTGGACATTTGCTTGGCGAAAATTCAAGAGGCGATCAGAGAACGTAATCAATGTACAATAGCTTTAGCTGGTGGAAATACTCCAAGGCCACTTTATGAGTTCATAAAAAATCAAAATATAGATTGGGATAAAATTCATGTATTTTGGGGCGACGAACGTTATGTAGCTCCTGACCATCCGGATAGTAATCAAAAAATGGCCAGAGAAGCTTGGCTAGATCAAGTAACCATACCAGCAACAAATGTTCATCCTATGGAAACAGGGTCGGGAGACCCGGAAGCTGATGCTTTAAAGCATGATGCTCATTTGCGAGATTTTTTTCAAGTCTCTACAGGGGAGTTTCCGAGCTTTGATTTGATTTTACTAGGAATGGGAGGTGATGGTCATACAGCCTCCTTGTTTCCCCATACAAACGCTTTGAAAGTAAGCGATCGCCTAATTACTGTAGGAAATAAAGATGGCCAACCGCGATTAACTTTCACGGTTCCATTAATCAATCAAGCACGTTGCGTAATCTTTCTAGTTGCTGGTGCAGACAAACAAGCCGCGTTAGACGAAGTATTTGCAGAAAAAGGTGATGATATGAATTATCCCAGTCGCCTGATCCAACCTAAAGGAGAGCTACAATGGTTATTAACGGGTGTTAATATTTGAGAATTGACATTCTCCAGTAGCTGTTAGGCCTGGGGGAGTTCTACTGAGCTGAGGCCTAGCTGTGTGAGTTAACATTTGGCACTTAGCATTAGCTCACTCAGGCTATTGCACCCACTTCTTAAGAGTGGGGTGTTTTCTTTGCCTGGTGTATTTGTTTTTTGCCTCGCACTTTCCCCAGGCTAATAATTAACATTTATTATAAGATATATGATAAAATATGTATTAAAAAAAACAACTACTAAAAAGTTGCCCAGGAAAGGCGAGGCTTTAAACCCAGTTTTTCGGTAATTAATCTTAAACGAATCACAAGGAATCCCGCAGTGCCCCCTAACCCCTAATTATACTTTTGGCAGGATGTCAATTTTGTATTTTAATCATCTGAGCGATAGCAAGGAGAAGATAAATGATTGTCTGTCCTAATTGCAACTATCAGAATCCTGATGGAGCAAACCAATGTGAAAGCTGTTACACTCCCTTACCAGTGACTACAAATTGTTATAATTGTGGGGCAATAGTTCAAGCTGATGCTGCCTTTTGTGGTCAATGTGGTGTAGACCTGAAAGGTAGTGCTAATACAGAGGAAGGTCAAATTTTATCCCAAACAGATCCAATACCGGTGCCAACTGCAGTATCAGCCATGCCTGAACCAGATACAAATATACCTATAAACATACCTCAGCTAGACCTACCAGAACCATTAGTGACACCAGAACCTTTGCTTTCTGGAACAGTTAACTTAGAAAAATCTAGCAACCCTAAGACTCCAATTCCTATTCAGAAAGAGGAGCCCCCAACAACAACTAATACTGTTAGCACGCCTGTGGCTACTCCAATAGTAAGTTCTCCTGCTCCCAATGGCGGAAAAGCAATTCCGGTAAGGACCCAGTTGCAAAATATGTCTGCTAAGTTGCTCCACGTCAGAACAGATACAAATATTGAATTACCAATTAATTTATCTGTGATTCATGTTGGTAAACCTAATGACAAGGTACCTCCAGATATTGATGTTTCAGGATTTCCTGACTCTGAAGTAGTTTCTCGGAGTCATGCTGATATTAGAGTAGAAGGAGATAGTTATTATATTGAAGATACTGGTAGTTCCAATGGTACTTATATCAATAATACTCCTTTGACAAAAGGAAATAGACATAAGTTAAGACCAGGTGATCGGATATCTTTAGGGAAAGGAGACTTAGTTTCATTCCTTTTTCAAATTTCTTAGTTAAGTGTTAGACCATGGCTTGATTAAAATCCTTAGCTCATGGTTTTTCTATATATAATTCGGTTTTTTTAGAAGAACCTCAGGTTTGTTAGGGTTTCGCTGCGCGACATTAAAAATATTTAACTAACCTAAAACTTTGTCATGGTTGATAAATACTTCATATGTTGTGTAGCGAAATAACTTTGGTATCAGATGTATTAGGCAAGTCTGTGCCACAAAGAAGGACTTTTGGGGATTTTATGATTTTTATATTACCTGAATACAAAGATTTCAATTGGAGTAGGAGACGTTCATGAGCCCAGTGTTTTCTATTCACTGTTCTCAGTTAAGATGATATAGGAAAAATAATTCTACTTATAAATACCATGTTTGAATAATAATGCTGTATTTGATTGTCATCTTCTCCTACTCCCCTACTCCCTAAGATTCACTTAAGCACATAACAAGCTTTTTGAGATTTGCATTTTTGGACCTTGTCATCCTATAAATTATCAGATTTTAGTCATTAAGTAATTTTATGTCGGTACTTTAGCCAAAAGCATAAGTTGAAAATAGCATCAAAGGTTTATAATCCAAAACTTTTAAATTTAATTAACCTGTTTCCTGATATATCTAGATTTGAGCTATTTTTATTCTGAAATATTTATGTCTTTTACCCCTCACTACTTTGAAGGCATTTTAACTGCCCAAAAACTAAGATAAAATTTTTCCCACTTTCTGTCATTAGTTTTCTAGCACTACTGAACTAAATCATCTACAATTGTCTTAGACTGCTCTACTAAAACCTTAAATAACAGATGTGATGAGAATAACACTAGTGCATCCACTTCAGGCTATGCCAGTTAGAAGCTGGACTTTTGATCATCAACCGATCATTAAGATTGGGCGTTCTCCAAATAATGACGTAGTTCTTTATAGTTCCGTGGTTTCTCGTTATCATGTTGAATTAAAAAGTGATCATGATCACTGGGAAATTATTAATTTAGGTCGCAATGGTACATACATTGATGGTAAACCAATCACGAAAGTTAAGCTAGTCAATGGGTTGATAATTAATTTAGCTATGAGTGGACCTAAAGTTGCTATATATCTCCAGGAGCAATCAAAAGAAGTTAATTTGAAACAAAGGAAAAATTATTACTTACAAAGAAAAAAAGAAAAACTTGAAGTTCCCCTATTAAGCACAACATTTGATCCCAAATCTCAGCAACAAGAATTATTTAAAAATACAAAATCTAAAAAGACAGATAGAAAAATAGTTTTATCTTTTTAATAGAATTAATTTTGATTTTTTTTATTTTTACCTATATTAGAGTCTAAAGCTTCGTCCTTCTGGAATAGCTATTTAATACAAGTAGCATTACATATAAGTTTTATTCGTTATATTTTTATCGTTTAATGCTAGGATAAATTTAATCTATGCTCATCTATGAAATAAAAATGCAGGGTATACAGATTCAGTAAAACATACTGGATTAACTATTTGTACTGGCAGATTTATGTTTTATAGAAAGGCTTGCAAACCCAAACCCTAGGCATAGAGAGGAATAGATAAGCTGTAAACCTAAGAAATCTGAAAAAAAGGGGTTAGACCCTCCAATGACAAAAGTCCCGAGGGAATAAGCAGTATGAGAGGTGATCCCAACTTTTCTGTAGAATGCTGCGCAAACAAAAAGAACAATAAGTATAATACTCAATATATTACAAAACTAGGGGATGGAAATTATAGGAATATAGATCCTATTTAACTTTCACTCATAGAGAAAGACAGATACTTTTAAGGTTTGGGGTAGTTGAAACCTTCATTTTTATCAACTCTATCAGGTCAAACGGGTAAGAGTATTCGTACATCATGTTCGTTGCTATGGTTCGGTGTAAAAGTGGGAGTAACATCTACCCTAAATTTAAGGTTCTTCCTTCTCTGATATCAAGTATCATTAATTACCCATAATAAAAGTTTTTTTCTGACATCAATTGCCTTCAATTGCAAGTTCCCAATTCCCAATTCCCTAAAATGTTTCCACAATTAGTCTTCAAAGATATATGGTATTAAAGCTTCCTTCTTTGGAGCTGATACTATTTGTAATAATATTTTTTCCAAATGGTATTACTTATTCCTAAATTAAATATATATATTTATCAAAGCTCTGTTTGAGGAATAAAATTGTGAACAAAATACCAGAGGTAATCAAACATAGTCAATTATTAAAAAGGTTAGTGCTTGATATTGAAACAGTTGAAGATCAAGGTTGTATAGAAGAATTATGCCTCAACATTCAATCTCATCAGGTTATAGGTTTTATCTGTAAATCTGGTTTTTTTGGTAGACAAAAAAAATATTTTACTTGGAAACAAGTTGAGACTATTGGTGTTGATGCTACTCTAGTTAATGGAAAATCACAGCCAAATAATTTAGAAAATTATAATAATATTATTCACATAATTGGAAATGAAGTTTGGACTGATACAGGGGAAAAAGTAGGTTTTATTGTAGAATATCTTCTCAATATTAAAACAGGTGAAATAGTTAATTATTTGTTTAAATATAATGGTTTGCAAGGTGCTTTAAATAGTATTTATTTATTGAATCCAGAAGCAATTTCAAGTGTGGGTAATAAACGGGTAATAGTAGTTAATAATTATCTAGATAATTCTCAGTATTATGATAGAGGAGTGGCTCAAAAATTAAGTCTTATTCAGAACTTTTTACAAGCGGATTTAGTTAGAACTAGAGAACATATTGATATCGCACAGAATCAAGCAAATAAATTAGCTCTAAGATTTAAAGAAAGAGCTAAAGTTATGCAAAAAAAAGCTCAAGAAAAACAAGATGTTGTGACCGAAAAAGCTGAACAAAAACAGGAATATTTTCCAAGTTACTCTACACAAAAAAAAACTCTAAAAAATAAGTTAATTATAGATAAGTTTTCTACCAGAATTCAGGAAGTAATCACAGAAGCTAAAGAAAAAATTGATGGCATAGAATCTCAAGGGGAAAAAAACTTTAATTCCTCAAAAGATGATTGAGCAAAAGCAGAATTCATTATCGGTAAACTTATTAACTACCTGTATTTTTTATAATTAGTTTATACATTTCTATTCTATTTTTTGAATCGTTGTTTCTTTCTAGTTTATTTTTTCTCTGAATTTTGTTAAATAAATTCTGTCTCTATCTATAGATTTTGCTACCACATTTTGACAAATTAGTTTTGGGAAAAATTGTCTAGCAAATCTTACGAAGTTTGACACTTGAACCCAAGTCTAATTTATATCTTTCAAAAGTAAGTGCCTTTAGTTTCTAAAGGGGTGATATACTTAATTCTATTTCTATCAATTATAATATATAAGTCATCTATTTAAACTTTTTTTATATTACTAATAAAAGTCTTAATAGGTGGTGAAAAAAGTCAATTATATATTTATCAAACCTTGATGCTACTCACCGAAGTTAGCAAACTAGGACTGGAAAAAATTACAGAAGTTAGTTAATAATAAAACTACGTCAATAAATAGTATTTAAAAATATAAAATACAAGTATAGCAATATTTTTGAGGCTTATTATTATATATTGAAATACGCTGAAATCTAATCCTTATTTAAAAATCATACTTTGTAAATAATTTTGTGTAGATGCTTATGAGATTGAAAACAAAAGCCAGTTAATAAGGTGTTATTTTATTTTCACAAAAGCATAATTTCCCTTTTCCTCTTGCTTCTATAATCCAATTTCCTGTATCTAGAATCATTCTTGGTAAAGGCGATCTAATTTTATATGTATAAAGTAAGTCAGGTGAATTTTATAAAGATGTTTTTATTTATTTATTCCTATATACTTCGATAGCTTGATTTTTGACTTCTTTCACACTAAAGCTTATTTGATTTACTTCTGGTTTTTATCCATATTTATCTATAAATAAAAATTATCTTATTTTGTTATAATCTCCATTTTTTATAATTTTTATTGTGATATAATATACTCCTAAATTAACTGACTAATTATTAATTAATTATTTAATTTTAACTTTCTTAGTCTGGGTGCAATAGTATATCTATCAATACCATATAAATCGGCGGCTCTAGACATATTAAGCTCTAAATTTTTGAGATTTTCTAACTCATATTCTGTCTTTGTAGGTTTAAATGGTTGAATATTTAAAGCATGAATAATTTCTTGAGCAACTGCTTTTGCTAATAGTGGTGGAACTGAATTACCTACTTGTCTAAAACCATGCCATTTTGTCACATGAAATCTAAACCAATCAGGATATGAATGTAGTCTTGCTGCTTCTCTAACTGTGATACATCTGGGTGTCAATGGATGTATTGGTCTAGGAGAAGTATATGAACCTCTACTACTTGGAGTCCCTGCTCTGAGTGTGTTACAAATACCGTGAGGATTCAGTTTATAAAAGCGACTTACTGGCTCAGTTTTTCCTTGTGCTGTAGCATCAAATCTTGCTATTGATTGTTGTGTATGTTTTGTGCGTAAACTAGAGGTTAATATTGTCTGGTCGTATTCACGTTCATAAGAATAATCATTGTTAAAATATTCAATTCCACGGAGTTTTTTAGCATATTCACTTGGTTTATCATAGTCATTTTCTGCTTTTACCCAGTCTATTTCTAATAATTCTGGATAATTTTCTACTTCTGGTAAATCTCCTATTGCATCCCAGACATTTATATAGGCTTCTGATTTTTTATGTATTTGAATTTGTGGATAATTTGGTAATTTTAAACCTTTTTTACATCCTAGTATAAATAATCTTTCTCGGTGTTGTGGTACACCATAATTAGCAGCATTTAAAACTTGGTAAGGCAGTTGTAGTTGATAACTATTTTTAGATAATTTATTAATAACTTCCTCAAGAAAAATTTGATGTTTTCCTACAGTTAAACCTTTAACATTTTCTATGACAAAATATTTGGGTTTTAATTCCAAAACTATTCGTAAAAAATGAGATATAAGCGCATTTCGAGGATCGTCTAAAGCACGTTTTCCAATCTGAGAAAATCCTTGACATGGAGGACCTCCAAAAATTACATCAATTTCTCTATTTGGAATATTTAATTTCTCTCTAATTTCATTCCCTGTGAGTTCGACAACATTACGACATAATATGGACCAAAAGGGAAAATTAAACTTATGAATAGCACAGTGAATAGGGTCTAATTCTACGGAAATAGGTATATCAAATCCTGCTTGTTCAAATCCAAGAGTCATACCTCCTGCGCCTGCAAATAAATCAATACCAATTGGTCGTTGCATAGAAAATCTTCAGATTTACTATTAATCTTAATTAAATTTAACTTTTGTTATTATATCAACTCCATTTCAAATATAGGCCCTTAAAGATAAAAGTTAAACCCAGATACCTACCTCATTTTTTTTGGTGTTGTGAATTATTCTAATGCCATTTCTCAAAAATTTTTTTGCATTTTCTTTAGTGGGGGGGTGTGAGGGTATAAAACTGTGAGGGTTTGAGGGTGTGAGGGTTTGAGGGTTTGAGGGTTTGAGGGTGTGAGGGTATAAAACTGTGAGGGTTTGAGGGTATGGGGTTATGGGGTGTGACAAAGTGGCAATAAGGATGCTGTATACAATGTTCACATAACATAATAATAATTAACAAAATTCAAGAGCGTTAATGGTATAAAAAAGTTATTCCTTTTGTGTTAATTACTTAAATTTCTGAATTTTTGCCTAAGCATAGCATTCATGCATGGGAATTCATATCATGATATCTGGCTAAGTTCTGAAACTCTACTTACGCTTATGGCAATATTTTAGCTGTGTTGGTCTAGTAATATAGTACTATGCAAACAGGGCGCGGACTTTTATAAATTCTCAAACTCAGTCAGATCAAATTTGGATACTCAGTTATGATAACAGGATGCATAACCACTATATATAGTGAGGAACTCCCTGCAAACGATGTATCGTTTTATCTGCGTGCGTAAGTCTTAATACGTAAGTCTTAACACGAGAAATATCAATTTTTGGTACAAATACTTAGGCTAAAGGAGTGAGTACATAGTCATTTTTGTTAACTCTGTCATTGAATAGTCTAAGAATATTAATAGGCCTGCTCTATAAAACTGATACAAAGCCTCACATAACGGACAAATTGATGTTTACTTCCTGCTTCAACTGAGGCCGTCGGCAGTGACTCATCCACAGGCATTCACGGTCCAGCTAACCGCATTTCTTAAATTTATACTGGCGTTTAAGTCTCAATAAGATTGATAAACCACAGTCAGGACAATTTGTTTGTCTTTCATCTAGTTTTATTGATGAAACAAATAAAAAAATTGGTTTTTTTAATTTTACTCTAAGATTTGCAAAGCTTGTTTTACAGCTCTTTAAATGTTTGAGTTTTGTTTTAATTTATAGTGTATAGTTTATTGTATAGCTATAGTTAAAGTTCTTTATTAATAAGGTAATAATAAGTATTAAGAGATAAATTTAGTTGATTGGTGTACTAATTGAACTCCTTTCAACAAAACTTTTTTTCTCCATATATTTGAAGAAGGGTAAAAAGCCTCTTTAAGTCTAGTCTTAACTGATGAATAGGACTGATCATTTTTACTATAATAATAATTTCTATTTTCCTCTCGTAATGCAAAAAGAACCGAAATAGGTGAAACAGTGCCAAATTCTTGTGTTAATAAATTAACTTTTGCTTGATTTAAAAGTTGAGGAATAGCTTCAGAGATACTACCTTTTATGCTATAAGCTACAGATTTATTGGGATTTAGTGTTTTTATTCTTTCTTTACCAAAGTGTTTTTGCAGTTTTTCCAAATCTGAATGAGAACAATTTTCTTCTATAAGAAGTAAATCATCGGCAAAACGACCTAAACCTGTATGAACGTCTATGGCACAAATATTTTTGACTAAAGGTAAGTTTTTGAGAAGCCACTCCTTATAATTTACTAATTCTTCCTGAAGTTCTATTCCACCAAAAAATAATCCTTTGGGAAAATCATATTGACCATTTGCTACTGCTTGCTTAACAGCTACAAAACCATATTTTAGAATTATTGCTAATGCTCTGAGAAAAAATAAATCAAATGCTGGAGGAGAGTCAGGGTTAATTAAGGAGTTAATCTTACTATAGATATCTGGAGAACCGGTATACTCGTCACTGGAAAATAAAAAGTTTCGATTTAAATCAACGTTTGAAGCATTAACACGACGCAAGTTGATCATTCCATAAGGATTTAAACAATGTACTAGAATTAATGCATCTTCATCCCTTAAAACGGGTAAATTTTTTAAGAGACAGGTTTGTATTGCTGAACCAGCAAACCCCTCGACTCCATGTAAACCTGAAGAATGCAAGATTACATTATGAGGCTTGGAATTTCCTAACCATGCTATATCAGTATATAAAGAATTATTTGGGCAATTTTGAGAATATAATTCGATTGTTTCAAGTTTTGCATTTGCAGCTTTTGCGGCATCACAAAATTTATTTCTGGCTTCGTTATAAGTTTCAGAGAAATATTTTGAACTATAGAATTGTGAAGTCATCATAATATAAATTTAATAGAATAGTAGGTTTACAACCATTCCGGTCAGGTGCATTCGGTCAAGCTTAACCCCCAGTTGAACACTACCTGCTATCACCTGCGTGTTGAGACATCAGGCTTTTATGCTTATTATTAAGTTTGAGCTTAGTTCTTATGGATTTTATTTATAAGTATTAGCAGTGTAATAGTATGCTTATTAATTTATAATATCCTTATTCTAGGATTAAGTCAATACTCCTGAAAAATTTTATTGTAATTGGTTTTCCTCCCTCAGCCAGACCTAGGTTGAAGAAATTAAACACTCCCTGTCTTTAATCTCTCAAACCTGCACAAATAAAACTACTCCAATACACTGGATGGGAAAATGGATATTCTCTTTTGCGGGCTTCTTTTAAGCGAAGTTCAAACTCCCGTTGTTCTTGGTCTTTGCGAACGTATTTTTGGATGGCATTATTTAGCTTTTCCTTCCAGGCTTGGTATTCTGGAGAATCTTTGCTTTGAGGTTCTTGAGTTTCGAGGTCCCTTTGTTCCTCGGTGAGTGCTTCTAATTCCCTTTTGTATCTTTTTTTCTGTTGCTTTTTGAATGTTTTGATTTCTTGTTGGAGTTGCTTTTCTGTCATCTTGACCATGGTTTGTTGGGTTTTTTGCACTGCCCTGACTCTGTCTATACCTTCTGCCCGCAGTCGGTGATAGATAATGGAAAAAATGCAGGATGCTAAGTCATCTACTTCCCAGAGGGTGCTGATCACTCCACGGGCACCTGCAGATAGGAAACCTGTATTCAGGGTGAGCATGTCGTCGGTGGGTTGGGGGGTGCCTAGGTTGGTTTCGCAGCACGAGAGGAATACTTCTTCTAATTCCGGGAAACGATAGGCGGGGGTGAGGAGTTCTCCTAAGGTTATTTTTTGGTTTTCGGCTAGCATGAGGGCTGACTCTAGGTTGTTGTCTATTCGAGATACGGCGTGATGACTCGATAGGAGTCGGTTGATTTGTTTTAAGAGTTCTCTGTATTTGGGGACTGTGGCTTCTGCTCCTTGGAGATGTTTGTCGGGGCTGACTTGACATAGTTGGGCGACGGTTTCGGCTTCTAATTGGCTGAAGGGTAGGTCGAGTTGTGTGTTTTCCACGATGCCGTAGGTGGGAGCTGTTTGGAGTTGAACGCGGTCTTGGCAAAAACTCAGGATCTGGCAACTGGCTAAGGTGCGAATGAGGTATTTGTCATGGAGATATTCGCTATCACTGATGGGCAGGGCGCCTAGGGGGATTAGGTGTAGTTGCTGGTGGGGGATGAGGATCAGTTCCTCGATATCTTCTAGGTGATTCTGGATCAGTTTTTGGATGTTTAAGCGGTTGGCTAGTTCTGCGAGAAGGTCGGGCATTTGTTGCTGCCATTTTTGGTAGTTTTCTTTGTTCTCGTTGTCGTTTTTGTTTTTGTCGGGTACGTAGAGGTTGAACCAGTTTTCTTTGAGCCATTGTTGCAGGTTGTCTCTGCCTTGCTGGGGACAGGAGTGGAGCTGGATGCTGTTTTGCCGCAGGATGAATATGTGGGTGTCGGTTTTGGTGCTGTAAAAACTGAGGATGGCACTATGTTCGTTGTTGATGAGTTGTTGCAGTTGGCTAAATTTTAGGTGGGCTACTTGGATGCCTTGGGCGATGACTGGGTCTTGTTTTCTGATTTGTTCCAAGATTTTTCTTTTTGCGATTTCCTTTTCGATGATGCTTTTGTTGCGAATTTCGTTTTGGGCACGCCAATATCTGGTTGCGGGGAGGATGCTACTGCGGTTATTGTTACTGTCTTCCCTGGTGTCGCGATCGCGAATGTTTTCTATTTGCCCTTGGAGTTTTTCGAATTCTTGCATTAGGTTTCTCACCTTTTCGGGCATTTTCTCGTCTTGGTAGAGGTCTTTACTGGCTATTAGGTCTACTAGTTGTTTACAGCGGTAACGTTCGGTGTATTCGAGGGCGAGGTCGTATTGTTGGAGGTTGATGTGGCATTGGATGGTGTTGGCGTATATTTCTATGGCATCAATCATTACTTTTTGCCGGCGGTTATCGGTGAGGGAACGGACTCGCAGTATTTCTGCTGCTTCGATGGCTTTTTGGTAGGGAGCGATCGCTGCTGACCAGTTGTTTTCTTGAAATTCTAGGTGGCCATAGTTTTGGCCGGCATTGAGGCAAATTGTGGGCATTCCTTCGGGGGTGGCTATTTCCAGGGATGCTTGGTAGTGATTTCTGGCTTGTTGGTGTTGTTTTAGGTCTTGGTAGGCTACTCCTAAGTGATTTTGGCAGTCTGCTTGTCCTTCTGGGTCGGAGATTTGTTGGAAAATTTCTAAGGACTGTTGGAGGAATTCGATGGCTCGTTGGGGTTCTTGGAGGGATTTGTAGGCGAGGGCGACGTTGGTTCGGCCTTTGGCTTCTCCGGGAATGTCTCCTATTTCTGCTTTGATGGCAAAGCATTCTTGATAAAATTCTAGGGCAGGTTGGTATTTTTCCTGGGAGTAGTAGATGCGGCCTAGACCGTTGCGGGAGTCTGCTTCTGCCCAACGGTATTGGTATTTTTGGGAGATGGCGAGAGATTTGTGGTAAAGGTCGATGGCTTCTTGGTGTTGTCCTAGATAGTAGTTGGCATCCCCTAAATTATTCAGGACACAAACTTCATATTCACGATTTTTGATTTCCCGGGAGATAGGTAAAGACCGTTGATAGGAATTAATCGCCCTTTCGTATTGCGCCAACTTATAGTAAGCAACACCCAAATTATTCAGGACACAAACTTCATATTCACGATTTTTGATTTTCCGGGAGATAGGTAAAGACTGTTGATAGAAATTAATCGCCGTTTCGTATTGCCCCCAATTATCGTAAGCATAACCCAAATTATTCAGGACATTGGCTTCCCCTTCACGATCTTTGAGTTCTTGATTGATAGATAAAGACTGTTGATAGAAATTAATCGCCTTTTCGTATTGCCCTACATGATGGTAAGCAACACCCAAATTATTCAGGACACTGGCTTCCCCTTTACGATCTTTGAGTTCTTGCTTGATAGGTAAAGACTGTTTAAGGACATCAATCCTCCTTTTGTGTTGCCCCAAAGAATAGTAAGCATCATCCAAATTCTTCAGGACATTGGCTTCCTCTTTACGATCTTTGATTTCTCGGTAGATAGGTAAAGACTGTTGAAAGAAATTAATCGCCGTTTCATATTGCCCCAAAGAATTGTAATCAAGACCCAAATTATTCAGAACATAAGCTTCCCCTTTACGATATTTGAGTTCTTGGCAGATACGTAAAGACTGTTGATAGAAATTAATCGCCGTTTCGTATTTCCCCAAAGAATAGTAAGCAGCACCCAAATTATTCAGGACACTGGCTTCCTCTTTACGATCTTTGATTTCTCGGAAGATAGGTAAAGACTGTTGATAGAAATTAATCGCCTCTTCGTATTCTCCCAAACCTCCACAAACATGACCCAAACCATCAAAAGCATTAGCTTTCCCTTTTGTATACCCGATCGCCTCTGCAATAGTTAAAGCCTCTTGAACATAAGCTTTTGCCGACTCATATTCTCCCAAAAAATGCTCCATGGCACCTAAACCATAGAGGCCATCAACCTCCCCCTGGCCATATTCAATTTCCCTAGCAATAGCCAAAGACTCTTGAAAAAGAGCAGTTGCCCTTTCCCTTTCTCTCAAAAACCTATAACTATTACCCAAACCATTAATAGCATCAACTTCCCCTGGACGGTCCTTAATCTCTCGATATATCCTTAAAGTCAGTTCATAAAACTGCACTGCCCAAGAAAACTGACTAACTTCATATTCACGCCGCCCCATTTTGCTCAAAAAATCCCCAATTTCCTTCCTTAGAGAAACCTCCCTCTCAGAACTTCCCAACACATCTCCCACCTCTAGGGCCAGACTTAACAGAGAATTAGCCCCATCCCAGTCCATATTATCTCTCAAACCTTCAACCTCCTGAGCCATTACCTCTAATAACTCCGAAGTATTTAGTTCAAGGTAGCTATTTAAAACCTGCTTAACTTCTGCCTCACCCGCGCAGTGACGTAACTGTGCAATTAAACGATGATAACTTTGTTGATTATTATTCATTAACTTCACTCACATAAAAAAATTGTAATATATTTTGCGAAATTAATATTACTTATAGTAAACTCCGCATAGGTCAGGTAAAATCATAAATCCCTCCCTATATTCAGCGATTTGATTTATTGATTTAAGTAGTTCTTCCAAACTAACATAGTTGCTAAATCAAATCAAAAAAATCATCACCTAAAAAATCTAAAATTTTCTAGAAATAACCCCTCTATTTGAGTCCGAACTTCTGGAGCTATTTCTCCAAACTTTCTGTTCCAGTCTCTAACCAATTCACCAGATTTTCCATAGTAGTCAGTTCAAATATCTCTTCTGCTAATAAATCTAATTTTTCTAAAGATAGCTGTTGTATTCGAGCCTGAATTTCCGGTGAAACTTCCCCCAATATTCGCCGAGCTAGACGCAATACTTGTTTAATTGCTTGCTGAATTTTCCCTTGTTCTTCTCCTTCTTTTACGCCCTCTTGTTTAGCTAAAATCACCTCTCCTTGTCTATCACCAATAAATATTTCTTGTTTATGTAACTCCTCTAGTTCTTGATTATTTAAATCAGCTCGGTTAGCGATATTTAATGCTGCTTCTATTTCTGATACTTCTCCCAATGAAGAGGGTATTATCTCCAAACTAGGAGCAGATTTAAGAAAATATATCCATTTATCGCTGAGTGTTTCTAAAGCAGATAATTCTTTATTAAATTTCGGTAGTTCCAAAAATATTAAAGTTAATTCATCTCGGTAATTAAAGAACTCTGTGTCTTCTTTAAATCTAAATTTATTAATCATTTTGCCACTCTCTTGAAATAGCAAAAAATCCGTAATTATCAAGGTTATAAATGGTTGTAATCTTGGTTGTTCCGTTCTTAGACTTAATTGACTTCCATAGGTTTTTGCCAAATTATAAATTACTCGTTTTTCAAAACCTTCTACGTTTAAGACTTGCATCTCAATAATAACTGTTGAACCATTATCTAATAAAGCTCTCACATCCAGATAAGTATCCTTAATAGTGCTAGTATAGCCAGCATTATAGGGGTCAATAATTTCTAGAGATTGGATAATATTTTGATTGTCATAAACTATAGCATTGAGAAAACTAATCAGGATTTTTTGACTGCGGTTAGAACCGAAGATTCTTTTAAAAGCAAAGTCAGTTTTCGGACTAATAAATCTCATAAAATTTTCTCCTTTAAATATTTATCAAATTAACAAACTGCAAAATCAGTTATCTTGCGTTTTTCAGGAGTATAAAATCCCAAAACAATTTTGTCCTTGGGAACTCCTTCTGCTAACAATTCTCTTGCAATACCATCTTCAGTTCCGTCGCGATGAATCCAAATTTTATCATCTCTAATTTCCAAATGAAGTATGCAACCATGAACCATTTTATGACCTTCCACTCCCAAAATCATTAATAAATAATGCTTTTGTTCTCGGTCGAAAACCGTTCTTCTCTCTACTTCGCTATAGGAATAGCGCAACTTAGCATAGTCGCCGATTATTTTCTCGATTATTTGTTGATATTTACTGATGATATCCATTCGATAATTACCTCCTCTAATTTTTAGAAAACCACTAAATTTTGATTACCATTTTAAAGGATTATTAGGATATAATATTATATGGAAATAATTAGTAATAAAAAAACTTACCCCTCTTCTATTCTGACTCATTTAGGGGCGTTTAATATCCACCAGTAAAACTGCGATTTGCCCCTACTTTTTCCTAACTTATTTATACCTATAATTGATTAGCGATCGCTAATTTCCCCCATAATATCAATCAAACTAATATACTCATCCGCTTGCCTTTGCAAAAAGTGGTTAGTATGTCCTGGGGAAGCAAGAACTATCACCTTAATACCCAACCCTTGTAATTGTTCAACAAGTGGCAAATAATCACCATCCCCACTACATAAAACCACATTTTTGAAATTCACCCCATGCTCCCTAATATCCAAAGCCAAATCCACATCAACATTAGCCTTAACTGTATTTCCATAGACCGTAACAGGCTTTGTCTTCACCACATATCCATTTTTTTCTAAGTAATTAAACCACAATTTCTGCCGAGAACTATTATCATACTTCCCCACATAAATTCGAGCTTCCAGAGAACCAAAATGAACATTAACATAGCGTTTTAATCTTTCATAATCAACCTTCATATTCAAACTTTTAGCAGCACCATCCAAATTTGCAGAATCAATTGCCAATAGGGTACGACGTTGAATCGGCACAACCTTTGAAGGCACCGACTTAAACCTTTCCTGAATAGAATTAATCCGATCTTCCAACAAACAAATTTGATTACTTTGCTTACTACTTTTAGATAAAATTAAATTCTGGCGAGTGTCCTGAGTCTGAACTTTATGTTGTAGTTTATCAACAGTTTTTTGTCCCTTTTGAAATTGACGCTCTAAATTATTCAGTTGTTGACTGTGTTGCTGTAAAAATTGTAAATTATTATTATCGTTATTAAATTTAACCTCAGCAATTTGTCCCAATAAATTACGTTTTTCTTGTAACAACAAAGGAAGTAAAAATAAAGGAGAAATCGAACGTTGTAAAAGAGAACAAAATATAAATAGAGCAATGCAGATATGGCGTTGGCTCACTTCCGAAAAATTAACTTTCATACTTTTAAAAATATTAATAACTTCACATGATAATTAAACTATCCGTGGAAATAAAAAAATGTTGCACTTGCTAAATATAAAAGCTATACAACCGTTCTGATTTAAAAGTAATCCAACCTCTATCAATAGAACTCCCAGAAGTGTTGCATTAAACTAAGCACTTTACTCTAAAATAACATCTCTTTGACAACAGTTTTCATATCCGTAAACCACAGTAGGGACGTTGCACCGAACATCCCTACAAAGTTGTGATGATAGCGATGTGAGCGATCGCCTAATCTCCATTAGTTCTGTGGCAAAACCTGCGCCAATTTCTCCATTAATGCCTCCGCTAAATCTCCTAATTCTCGCAATTGTTCTAACTCCTCATCAGTGAACTCATTAACTTTCTCCTTGCTTCTGCTCGCGGTCGCCAAATTGCTCTCTGGGCGATAATTATAAAATACCGCAGTCGCCTTCGCCGTGTGGGAATAGTGCGGTTCCATGCGGTGTATTTTTTCCAACTGAAGGACCAACTCCAGTCGAGATTTTATATTTAAACACTCCTCAACCTTTGCAAACACAGGGTCCTCATAAACCTGAGACATATACTCAACTCGCTCCAAGACAGTCAAGAAATTCTCCAAAGGCTCCAACTCCTCTAATTCTAAATCTTCAAAATCATCATCTGGATCCATAATAGACAAAAATCCCAATAATTCTGCTTCCTGTAAATCATTATCAAACCTAACAAAAACATAACCGAGCCGATCCCGTCTAACTTCCGGTGGCAAAGTTATTTCTTCTTGGTCTGGTAATACAGGGCGACATTCCACAGAAATATCTATGTGGGGAATAAATAAATCTGCTATATCATAACAAAGACGCTCTATGGGGTTCCAGGCGCTACTATTTTCTAGATCAGTTTCTATCTGCACAATTTTTAGGAAATTATGCACCGCACATACAGCTAAAGTGTTTAAATAAACCTTAGTTCTTTTAGCTTTACCTTTTTGTTCAGCGGCAAATTTTTCAGCGTATCGGCGAGCATCTTCAGTAATAGGTATTTTTAGCCCAAAAGTTTCTGTTTGCATAGTTATTTCTCCTGAATTAATTCTTGTAAATTTTGTTATAGTTCTGGGGATAGTTCCTGAGAAATTTTCTTACAAGTCCGTAGCCAAAAAGTCCGTAAACTACTATAATTAACTCCGAACTCCAATGCAACTTGCTTCAAATTTTTCGAAGGTTCCTCAAAAAAAAGACGTTGAGCAACAGCCTGAAAAGTACATTCGGGACAGCTGCGCATATGATATTTACTATCCTTGACTATTTCCAAGAACATATTAATGTTTTGTTTTTGCTCTTCCCCAATAGCCTCCTCCAGAGGTCCAGGGTCCTCACTCTCTAAGAAATCGCCAATGGTCAAATCATTATCAAAATCATTGGTACTATTAGGAGCATCCAGAGATTTTGGTTTACTTCTGATTATTTGGTTAAATCTCTGTTTTGGGGTTAAGGGTTTATTTCCTTTATTGTCATCTCTAGACTTGGGATATAAGTCTATTACCTTGTATCTCAAACGCAGTTTTTCGTTAATCCAAGTTACCAAACTTCCTTTTAAAGATTGGCCTGCAGGTTCAAACTCAGCGGGAAACTTTTTGTAAAACTCTTCCCAAGTCTCCTGCAATATATCTTGGTAGTCATGATAATACTCGCTAGAATTGCTAACTTTTTTTAGTCCTCTTAATTTTTCAATTTTCTTAAATAAAGGAACAAATGCTAGACGGCGCTTTCTATCATTGGTTTGCCGACAAAAGTTAGCGATCGCCTCATATAGTTCTAAATCTTCAGCACTCCCATTACAAACATTCCTAATTTTAGCTAGATACTCATCTTGTGAGTCAGAATTTTTTGTCATAACTTGCCCTAGTACTTCAATGTCCAAATAGGATTTTACTAAATCAGTATGAGACAAAAGGGTGTTTTTGGTTTTGACCATATTTACTTATCGCCCCTTCCTACTTTGTTTAGTTTTCAGAGAAAACCTAAAGCCCATATTCTTCTCTCAGAGTTTTTTCCTTGTTGTTGCAAGTATTTTGATTATTTTTAATCATCTAATTTTTTTGATTAATAAGTAAAAGTTATAAAAAAGTTTTTTGGTGCTCACTAGGGCTTGCCGAATAAAAGCATGAATTCATATTGGTATTACCATTTTTTTTATCGAAAAAACTACCAGGTTTTCAGCCCTTCAAAAATATATCCATTTATTGCTGAGTGTTTCTAAGGCAAATAATTCTTTATTAAATTTCGGTATTTCCAAGCAAACGCTCCGCAAGCATGACTTACCAAGACCCTTGCCCTAAATGGGTAGTGCTATAAAACCCAACAAAATAAAACCAGAAAATTATTTTTGCAACAAAATTCATTTTCTGTTGATAGAAAAATATCCCTAACTCAACTCACTATATCAAACCCATATAGTGCTAAACACAAGAATGCATTCAAAAGTAATCCCTGAGACAAATTCTTTCTACAGCAATGCTTCGTAAACAGCATTTACCGCCCACCGCCTTAAATAGGTAGTGCTATAAAATCGAACCAAACAAAACCATGAAATTATTTTTGCAACAAAATCAATTTTCTCACCGATAGAAAAATATTCCTCACTCAACCCAATTGATCAAACCCATAAAACCAAAAAAACACAACTCATGAAACTACCACAACAACCGACAATACCGAATACTCAAAATATTATCTCTTGGCTAAAATTCCAAAGCCCCTCACAGCTTGAAAACCTAGAGTCTGTGAACAAAACCTCTAAAAAGAACCCTCTTTTCTGGTGTTATTGGTTAAAAAATCTGGTTTGCGTCGATCCCAATGAACTACATGGCACCGGTTATGTATCTAAAGAATTAGAAAAATCCTCTCTAGTAACAGCCTCCGTTACAACCTTTGCCAATTGGTGGAATGCATTCACAACCTTGCCATTCTTAATTTTTATGTTCGACAGCATGGGAATACTCACCTGGCCTATTGCTGTATTGGCTAACATAGGGCTAATTAAACTAGGCAACGCTCTCGCTACCGGTGCCGCCTCCAATCAACCCATAAGCATACGCTTTGCTCGAATTGGTAGCAGCGGTTTCATTGCCATCAACCTCATCCTAACCATCACATCAGGAGTCGGTTCAGAACTACTATTAAATCAATCCGGTTTGAGTCGAAAATTGGGAGAACAGTTAGTTCAAGAATCTATTTTTGAACCTTTGGAAAAGGAAATTTCAGATATTCAAAATAATAAAACTCTGGAGAAAACTCGCAACAGATGTGATACCTTAGAGCGTAAGCTCGAACAACTGCCCCCCAACGACCCCAAAAGGGATGAACTCTACCTAGCTGCTCATGGTCCATATGCAGATAGATTTAACCTGGGCGGTTATAGCTACTATAAAAACAAGGACATAGAACAATGGCCTGCATGTCCTAAAGCTAACGAGCTAGAAGCTATAAGGGATAACGATCTCAAAGTTCCCAAGGAAAAGTACCAGCAAAAAATAAAAGAAGTCAAAAACTATGGTAGTGATCTAGTCTACCTCAAAGCGGTTAGACCCAAAATTTATGACTCACGGTTTAATGAAAAAGGAGAAATTAAATCTGGAACAGAAGCAACAAGAGTAGCAATAGTATTATTCACCAAGAAATTATTTAGCCTTCAGTGGGCAGACCTCGGACAGAGTCTATTTGTTATGAGCATATCCGTGATCACCTCAACTGTAGCTATCTGGATCACCATTTCTTATTCAAAACGAGAAGATGTTCAACTTTCTAAAAGTACAGCAGTAATTAACGCCAGAGATGTGTTCATTAATAAGACTATTTCTAGCTTAGACAACAACCAAGCAGACATGCAAGAACTGGACAAGAAGCTGTTAAGAGGATTTTTTAGCGAGCTAAGACGCACTGGAAAGTGCAATTATCCACCCTTTGTTAAGTACGTCAAATTTGCCAGAGATATCGAAAAATCCCAGCATTTAAGAGACAATATAGAAACAGTTGAAACTGCTGTAGAACAAATTAAAAATGGTTTTCAGCAGTTAACAGATAGTATCAACGACCCAGAAAATACTGCCGCTAACGATGCTAAAAACCTTATTCATCAAGGATGTGATTCTATCATACTCTTAGCCTTAGAATACTTCCAGACGGAATCTCAGGTTAAGGAATTAATTAAAACAATACAATATGTACAAGGATATCTACAACATTCCCATGTAAATCAATCATTAGCAACTCGCCAAATTGGCTACCTGCAAGAGCTATTAACTTCCAGTATTAATTTAGGCGATCGCCTAAAGAAAGCTATTCAAAAAAAATATAACACCATCATAGGAAATCACTAATGTCTACCCAAAAATTACCAGTAAATTTCAAATATAAACTTGATCATGATAGCACAAAAATGGTTCCAAGTAAGCAAGAAAAACAAAATTTCATTGAGAATTTAGCCACAGGTTTCTATAACCTACTTGGCATAGAAACCCTGAACAATGAACAGCTTCACTTAGCTCTCGAAGAGGGCAGAAAAGACTTTCGCAGAACTCGATTAATTAAGCCCAATTTATTCAAAGCCAAATTAGATGGGATCAACTTCACCGGAGTAAATCTCAACAAAGTGAATCTGAGTGAAGCTTCATTAATGAACACACAATTACATAAAACAAAAATGTTAGGAGCTAACTTGGACTCAGCTAATCTGAAAGGGGCTAACCTCAGCCGAGCCAACTTAAAAGATGCCCAACTATCCTGGGCAGATTTAAGAAATACAAATCTAAGTAATACTTTACTCTATAACGCTAATTTAACAGGTGCAGACCTGGATAGATCATCAATTATGTCCGCTAAAAGGCTGTTTACCAAATTTGACCATGCTCGCTTACCTTCTGGTGTATCTTTAGTAAGGTATTTTTGGTTCTTTATCAAATTATCCGCCTAAGAATATCTGGTAGTGCGTCAGTAAAGTATGGGATAAGTAATTAAGCCGTTCTAACTCCAAATAGCGATCGCGTTCCTCAGCTCTTTACGCAGCAGTATTTTCTTTGCAACTATGAACCAAAATCCAATTAAATTAGGCCCTCGCCAACCTTACTTTTACCTCAGTTTGTTGCCAGAGCTTGCCAAATTTATTCTATCGGCGATGCCATCGACCGAGCTACTGTCTGATAATTCTATTTGTGCCTTCCAATTGCTGTGTATACTTTTTACCAATAATGTGTTCTATTTCTGGGATCAAGACTCGTTCAGACCCTCCCCAATAATCAGTTAGCCATTTTTTACAGCTAGTTTTCCCTTCTGTGTTAACGAGCAATTCCTCAATGAACTGGTCAGTATGTTTAGTTACTCTAGCACTCAGAATTAATCTACTGGATGAAGCGTAGGGGCTTGCCAACCCAAAAATCCCCTTCTGTCAATTCCTGATATAGAGGACATTCCATGATAATAGAAAGTATTTAAAGACAACGATTATATCACCATTCCCACACTTTCTTGATGTACTACAAAATTTTGCTGACGCACCGCTCAATATTTTATGAAATTGGTATGACATCAAATATAGTTATGGTGAAAAACAACTCATAAGTATATAATTTCTTTCCCTGCTCCATATTTCCTATTCCTTCATTTTTATGAAATAAAATAAATTATCCCTTCCCCTATTTCCTATTCTTCTAAGTCAAACTTGGGTGCAGGTTCTATTTCTGGTGGTAGGGGAAAGTCTATTACTAATTGAGCGATCGCTGCAATTCTTTCCATATTTGCTACTACCCCTGGAAAATGTTCTGACTGTAATGGTAAATTGATTAATTCCGCAGTTAATTCTACATATTTTTCAACATTTTTCATATTAATTTTCCTCATTTAGTTTTTAGCTAACATTTTTTATCTTAAGGGGAGAAATTTAATTTTTGTAAGGATAGTTTATCCTAGTAATTTCTCCTAGCTTCAAATACATATTTAACCATAAATATTTTCCTGATTACATAGTTTATAATTAAAGTTTAACCCAAATTCAGGATTCTTATTTCAGCTCTTAAAATAATATTATTTCTGGATAATGAATGAGTAATAAAAAACTTAGGAATTAGTCTCATAGAGCAGTAGGTAAAGCAACAGAAAAATTGACAAAAGAGGAGCATTGAATACTAACAATTATATAGCTATTAAATTAACAGTCACCCCTTGTAACTTGCCCATATTTAGCAATAAAAAGCACCTATAATTTATAACATTTATATTTTAATTTATGAAACTATAATCACCTGTTTTCTATTATTTTATTTTTCTTAATTTAGAATGAAAATCATTATAAAATAAATGCTAATATTCATATTAAATATTTTTCAAATGACCTTTTAAAAAAAACTATAGGTATGAATGATAAATTTTAAATCTAGGAGCAAGCCTTTTATGAACTTAAAAAAAATATATTTCTCCTCAATATCAGCTTTCTCCTATAGATATTTTATCATTTTCAATTAATACATAATTCCTCTTCCTTTTTCATTAAACTCCTTAAAAGTTTGCTCTGATAACTCATGGGTAGTTATTGTCTGCAACACAGAAAATGGTAACGTTAGATGGTGAGCACCGGCCAATAAAGTTTCAGTAGCTTCATCAGGAGACTTCACACTTGCTGCTAAAATTTCTGTAGAGCTACCTTCAAGTACTTTTGCCATCTCTCTCACCAGTTTTAAACCATCTCCCAAAAGCCTAGTTGCCCGGTTAACATAAGCGATCGCATATTTAGCGCCTGTTTCAGCAGCCACTAATGCTTGAGCAGGATGATATATTCCGGTCACCGAACAGTCAATATTTTTAGACAAATGAGATGTCGCTTGAAAACCAGTAGCAGTTGCCGGAATTTTCAGAACTATTTTATGGCCAATTAATTTTGATGCAGCCTTCCCTTCCGCTATCATCTCATCAAAGCTAGTAGCAGTAAGTTGATAATATAATTCTCCAGAAATAATTTCTGAAAGTTCCTTTAAAGTTGCTTCTGGAGACAAATCACTTTTTGCCAGCAAAGTCGGGTTAGTTGTCACCCCAGATATCCAACCAAATTTACTTGCCACTCTTGCTTCTGTTACTATTGCTGAGTCAAGATAAAGAACCATTTTTTTTCTCCTATTCAAAATTAATCTAAAAAACTTGAGTTAAATATAGCTTTGGGCTGACTATAACAGAGGGCAGTAAGAGACAAATATATTCGACTATTTTCTCTATAAATTCCCTGTTCCTCCCAAATACTCTCTATAGACTTTCATAGAACATTTCAAACCATCTACAGTCAAGTTTAGGGGCTTACTCATCTATTCCTGAAAAAGCCTTAGACAACCAGACCTAAATATATTTTATTTGAATTATTTTTATTTCCTGTTTCATTAACTAATTTCCTCAAAATGTCCTAAAAAAGTTAACTTAGAATTAGCTATAAGAACTTCCAACAATACTTTTAAGAATGCCAAAAATTCATATAGAAAATAACGTCTCATAGAAGAATTTATACACTTTGCCAAATATAGTAGACATAAACGTAAGGCATCTAATTCTAGTAAGATACAGTTAAAAACTCCATACTAATGTTACAAAAATCAGATATTTTATACCAATCACAGCAATAGAATAATTTGAGAAAAAGATTTGAGCTCATAGGAGCAAAAATCTGATAATTACACTAATTGAAAAGCTTGTATAGTGCTTTTTTATCCAAAAGCAGTTTTGTTAATCAACCTCCTAAAACTGAAACAAATTACTACAACTAATATTATTTATATCTTTTTTTTAGTCAAGTAAATTAAACAATTTTGAATTCTAAATTATGACTTTTAGCAAAGTCGTGAGTAAAATGATCCACAACATTTGTATTACTTAATTCCAGATTGTAAAAATCCACAAAATCTTGATCAAAATAAGGTCCTGCATGCCAAGTTCCTACCTCTAATTTAATAAAACAATTCCCTGGAATTTTAAAAGCAGCTATATTTTCTAATAATGGTTCTTTCTCTGCACAAGGTGGAGAAACTGCTATAAACCATTCCTTTCCTTCTAAAGAACCTAAACATTGACTACATTTCACATGACGAGTAATTTCCGTAAAGTTTCGACCTTTTTTCTCCAACCTCATAATATAGAATCGTGTAGTACCATTCTCTAAATTTAATTGAGCATCATCTTCGTCATATTGTTTACCATCTTTTGAAGCCCAAATTACTTGCCCAAAAGGTTTAAAATTATGTGATGTAATTTTCTGGGCAACCAGTTGTTTAACTACTATCAATTTACTCATTTTTTATCCCTTTTATTGTTTCAATTTTTATCTAATTTACTCTACAGTTTTTTTTTACATTAAATTGCCGCTACAGCCGCAAAATATAATATATTCATTTAGGCAAGTAGAAAACTTTAATTAATAAAAAAATTAAGAAAAATTTAATACTAGCTTCTGTAGTTTACTCATTCAATTCTTCAATAAATTCTACAAATATAATCATTTTATTTTTTAATTTAGCGCTGAACTACTTTTATTTTACCAAAAATTTGTATAAAAAAAGCATACTTGTTCATACCTTTAATACTAAGTACCTACACAAAATTATTTGCAAAAGGCGATGTTTACACAAGATAGGAAGTTCAGCTTCTAAGAATGTGTAATTTATTTTGTTTGTCTGCTTAACATTACTTTTAGAAATTAATATAGTGTTTCTCAAATTACTGAGGAACAGTTTTTTTTATTCTTTTCTATACCCTGTTTTCCTTTCTTACTAATCTTTAAAGGACATTCCATACAGCTTTCCTACTAAAACAAATAAATTTTGTACCTCAACAGTGTAGGAACTTTTATATAAATATATCTGATATTTTACCTCTAGTCTCTTTTTACTTAAACCAATTTAATAACAGTACTTTAGAAAAAATATGTTAAAATAATATTAAACTTTTATATAATAATTATTTTACATTTAAAAACACTATTTCCTGATAACCGACAACTGATAACTGAAATAACCTATCTAGTTTGGATAAATTTTTAGCAATAGCTTCATATTTGCCTTATCCTGAAAGAGCAATGATCAGTATTTTCGTCCTTAAAAAATGTCAAAATACTAATAAATGTTTGTTAAAAATTTTATGGACTTTGTATACAATTTCTCTAGACTAGAAGGAACATCGAAATTAAAGTAAACATTAAAAAAAAAGAATAAATAATATAAATAGCCATATTACATAAATTGGGGCAGATTATTTAATACTTTTTTTATCTAGATGTACCTAGTAAAATACATTATCTCTTAAAATTTGTATGACACCAAGTATCAAAAAATACGACTAAATAGCTAATAGCTAGATCATGAATAAAATATCAGATATTAGCCATAGAAAACTGTCCCTTAATTTACAGAAAAATATACTTTAATCTTTTTTTCTGCCTTATTCAAAATGCCTGAGAAACTGCCTCGGAATATCTAATTTATTTCCCCAATGAAGATGAAGATAAGAAGCATGAACTTGATAAAAATTCCAGCCTTCAAAAGTTGCTTGACTCTGATTTTTTTTCTCAGAAACTCGCCACATTTTATATAGTGGCATTAGGGGTGCTTCATATAATTCTGAGCGATGAAACTCATGACCATAAACTAGTGTATTTGCTTTTAAAAGAGGAGTATCAATATTAGTAATTGCTTGCCGATATCCTAACTTTAAACTTTTACCCATTACTGCCTTAGTCGGCAAAATTCCTACCATCTCCCAAGAGTTACTATTAAAATCAATAATTGCTTCAGATAAATACATTAACCCACCACATTCTGCATAAGTAGGGATTCCGGAAATAATTGCTTCCTGAACCGCTTTTCTCATCAGAAAATTTTCACTTAACTGTTGAGCAAAAACTTCTGGAAACCCACCACCAAAATATAAACCTTGTATTCCTACTGGTAAATTGTTATCTTTTAAAGGACTCCAAAATACTATTTTTGCTCCTAACTCTTCTAAAATATCTAAGTTGTCTTGATAATAAAAATTAAATGCTTGATCACGAGCTACCCCTATTAAAATTTCTGACTTTTTTTTCTCAGCACTATTCACAACTAACCTCGGTAAATGTATTTTCTGCTCAGAGCCAACCTGAGTAGATAAAAACTGCTGAGACATTTCATTTTTAACCTTTAAAAAATCCAGTAATTTTAGCCAATTAAAACAAGTTTTTGCCAAATTAGCCAAGCCATTAATTAAAATATCTAACTCCGGCATTTCATCAGTGGGAATTAAACCTAAATGTCTCTCAGGAATACTAATATTTTGATGCCGTCTAAAAACCCCAAGTACAGGTAAACTTATATGCCTTAAAGAATTTTGTAGTAGTTGTAAGTGGCGATCGCTTCCTACCCGGTTAAGTATCAGACCAGCAAAATTAATAGTAGGATCAAAAGAAACAAAACCATGAGCGATCGCTGCCACAGAAGTAGACAACCGACTGCAGTCTAGCACTAACAAAACAGGCAAATTCAGCAACCGGGAAATATGAGCAGTAGAAGCAAAATCAGGGAAAGACCCATCACTATCATCTTCCGTTTCACTTTCTAATGGTAGTAAAGGGGGAGCCAAAGATCTCACCCCATCAAACAAACCCATCACTCCCTCCACCAAAGCATAATCAACATCCTGAATATTACGCTCAAAACATTGTTGTACATAAGCTTCAGAAGTCAGCACCGGGTCTAAATTCCGACACGGTTTACCCGTCACATATTGATGAAACATCGGGTCAATGTAATCAGGTCCCACCTTAAATGATTGCACCTTAAGATTTTGCCGTTTTAAATAAGCTAGTAACGCCAAGGTAATAGTTGTTTTGCCAACTCCACTACGCTCACCCGCAATTATTAAACTCAATATATCTGTTCCCAAAAATCTATCACAAAAAATCAAGAAAACATAAGATTATCTAAATTAATGATCACTTCTTTGTTCTTTATTCTTGCTTTAACCATAACCGTCGACTGCAGGGCATCCTAAAACTTTTTTCCTGCTTATTTAGTGCAATTCTGTTTTAAACCCTAGCAGCATAAAATCGATAATTTGTTATTATTATAAATAATACCAAATTACATTCAACATTAGACATCTCCAAAAAATGGCAAAGTCCTTCTTTTCCTTAACTTTAGCTTCTTGCCAATAGTTTCGCGCTTTTTTGTCTAGTTGTACCCCATTATTAGTATTTGAAATATTTATTATCAATTAAGTCAATATTCTATTGCATCTTTTTTTCTTTTAATAGTATAAAATTAAGAAGATTTAGCTTTCATAAAGGTTGTCATTGAATCATCCATCGCTTCAACCCAAGGTGTATGATGAAGTGGCGCAACCGTTCCTGTTACTGGAGAAGAAAATGATTTATCTCTATAAGTCATAATATTTTCTTCCTTATGATGTTTCCATTCCTTAAGATGTGTTCTAATTAATTCAAAATCTATTTTGGGATAATCAGAAGCAACCTGAAGATCTTTTGTATACTCAGTTTGAAAGTCAATCATTTGAATGGAGTCCTCTAAAGCTTCCTCTTTTACTACCCAATTATTGATATCTTTTTCAATTTCTGCATCATCTGGAACTTGAGTCTTTCCCATTATTACATCTCTTGCATACCAGGCTTGACAATCAAACATGTTAAAAGTATAAAATTGATCCTGCATACCAAGATAAAATAGTTTGTGATTATCTTGCCAAACAACTCCTTTATAGAGTTTAGGAGGATATAGTCTATTATGTGTTTTTAATTTTAAACTTTCTTCTAAAAAAGGAAAATGATGAAGATAACCACTACATAAAATAAGAGCATCTACATTTTGAGTGTGACCATCCTTAAAAGTTGCTTTATTGCCTTCAAGTTTATCTAAATAGTGAACTTCTTTCATTCCTTCTGGCCACTCAAAACCTATGGGGTTATTTCTATAGCCAATAGTTACTGATTTGGCGCCGTACTTATAGCATTGAAGAGCTATATCTTCTGCAGAATAACTGCTGCCTAAAACAACTACATCCTTATTTCTAAATTCTTCTGCATCTCTAAAATCATGGCTATGCAAAATTCTTCCTGGAAAAGAATTCATTCCTTCATATTCAGGAACATAAGGAACTGAAAAATGTCCAGTAGCAACAACTAAATAATCAAAATTTTCCTGAGAAATTGAATTTTCTTTTTTATTTAAAGAAGTAATTACAAATTGATCATCATTAAAAACAACATTATTTACTACTGTATTAAATTTAATATATTTTTTAAGATTACTTTTTTTTGCACGACCTAAAATATAGTCATACAAAACTTCACGAGGAGGGAAAGAAGGGATAGGTTGTTGAAAATGTTCATCAAAAGAGTAATCAGCAAATTCTAGACATTCTTTTGGTCCATTTGACCAGAGATATCGATACATACTATTATGAACTGGATCACCATATTGGTCAGATCCTGTTCTCCAACTATAATTCCACAAACCACCCCAATTAGATTGTTTTTCAAAACAAACTAATTCAGGGATTATTTGTCCTTTTTCTTCAGCTTGCTGAAAAGATCGTAAAATTGATAAACCGCAAGGTCCAGAACCTATAATTGCTACTTTTGTCATCATCCTTCCTACTAAACTTACTCAGAATTACATAAGCATGATTTCATAACCTTAGAGCTAGCTGCGGTGTTCGAAGCTTATACCACTGACCGCAGTCTCTAACTGATCTGCAACCCAGGCATTTTACCCTCAAGAAGATGAAGCTATTACATAGTTTTCACTCATTACTCATACTATTATGATATTACTATATAGCACTTTCATATTTAGTTCCATAAAACAAAAAGTTGGTTATTATTTAATTATAGCTAATAGTTAATAGCCTTTTTTTTTGACTCATAAAAATTAAGTTAGAAGACACCTTCCTTCTCATATATTTGATTTTCCCGGTCAATAAATAATAAATTTCCGCCAATATATGATCAGCTTGCAGCCCAAGCAGCTATAACTTCTGAGTCTGCAAGCTCTCCCCAAACATCCTGCATAGCTTCCGGCATAAATTCTCACAGCATCGGATATTATTCTGGTTGTACATGAGTTTGTACATGGCGGTGAGGAATTTTTTCTACCATTAATTTTAAACTAGGCACATCATCAATATGAGTAGCATAATTACAAACAGGAGTTGCTAACTTTACTCATTAAGAGTCAGAAGTTAGGATATTCAGCCGTCCCCTAAAAAAGTTTGTGAAAGCAGCTTGTAAGTTTCTTAAGCCTTGCTGGAGTGGTAGACTACTTACTTCACTGTTGAAAATCTAAATATTCCTGTTTTTTTCAGTTATTCAGCATAGCTGAGGTTTTTTTGTAGCTCACTTGTTTTTGGTGTTCATACCAAGCTTAAGTTCTGTCCTGGTAGCTAAGGCCTTATTGTAGACTTGCGTGTACACATCCCAAGATTATCCTCAGCATACTAACAGTTCTGAGGAGTTGGGTAAAATTAAATTTGTACACTTTTTCAACCATCTACTGCCTACTTTTCGACATTTACATTCTCAACAAATTATTTGTAAAACCATAAAATTATTGGCATTCATCCCGACGCTCCCCTACGAGAGAGCGCGGGTCTCCTGCCAACATTTAGATAAAAACCTCTCCTAAATTTTGGTGAGGCTTTTTAAGAATTCTAGCAATAAACGAGCTACATACAATGACTAGATATTAGTCAAGGTTAGGCATAGATAGTACTGGCTCAGTTTGACGGTCCAGACCCTTCTCAAAACCACCCTCAGCAGCACGAGCGCGACCAGCATGCCACAAGTGACCAATTAAGAAGAAGAAACCAAGAATAAAGTGAGCGGCAGCTAACCAAGCACGAGGGTTTACATAATTGAAACCGTTAATATCTGTAATAATACCACCTACAGAGTTGATAGAACCATTAGGAGCATGAGTCATGTACTCAGCAGCACGACGAACTTGCCAAGGCTGAATATCGTTCTTCAGTTTACTCAAGTCTAAACCGTTAGGACCACGAAGAGGCTCTAACCAAGGACCACGAAAGTCCCAAAAACGCATTGTTTCACCACCGAATATGATCTCACCAGTGGGAGAGCGCATTAGGTACTTACCAAGACCAGTAGGACCTTGAGCAGAACCAATATTAGCACCTAATTTTTGGTCACGGACTAAGAACACAAAAGACTGAGCTTGAGAAGCTTCAGCATTAGTAGGACCATAGAATTCGCTAGGATAAGCAGTGTTGTTAAACCATACGAAAGCGGCAGCAATTAAACCCATCAAAGACAGGGCGCCCAAACTGTAGGATAGATAAGCTTCTCCAGACCAGATGAAAGCGCGACGTGCCCAACCAAAAGGCTTAGTTAGAATATGCCAAATACCACCGGAGATACAAATTAGGCCAATCCAGATATGACCACCGATAATATCTTCCATGTTATTAACGCCAATGATCCAGCCTTCACCACCAAAAGGCGCTTTAAGTAGATAACCAAATATAACAGCAGGATTCAAAGTAGGGTTAGTAATTACTCGTACATCACCGCCACCTGGTGCCCAAGTATCATAGACACCACCCAAGAACACAGCTTTGATTACTAATAAGAATGCGCCCAAACCTAATATAATTAAGTGGTAGCCAATAATATTAGTCATCTGGTTCTTATCTTTCCAGTCATATCCAAAGAAAGAAGAATAGTCTTCCAAAGTTTCTGGGCCACGAACGGCATGATAAATTCCGCCCAAACCCAGAACAGCAGATGAAATTAGGTGTAAAACGCCTACTACAAAGAATGGAAAAATGTCAACTATTTCACCACCAGGACCAACACCCCAGCCTATAGTGGCAACGTGGGGCATTAGAATTAAGCCTTGTTCATACATTGGCTTTTCTGGGACAAAGTGAGCAACTTCAAACAAAGTCATTGCTCCGGCCCAAAATACAATTAAACCTGCGTGGGCTACGTGAGCACCAAGCAGTTTACCAGATAGATTGATTAGACGGGCGTTTCCAGACCACCAAGCAAAACCGGTGGATTGTTGGTCACGACCCCCTATTATAGAATTAGACAGCGTTACCACGCAGTATAACCTCCCATAGGAATACTAAATTTTTATCTAGCTGATGTTAAGGATTTATCACAGTTTGGATGTCCTCTCTCAGCAAATTATTTTTGGTATAAAATGTTTCTAACTCTGGAGCTTTGTCTGCCCTTGATGTTCTCTCTGGCCTTAAAGCACAGAGATTTAATGAATCAATTACAAATTTTTTGTAAATACCTATTTTAAATAAATGGGTAATTTCAATCTGAACTTAGACAGAAGCTAATCAAAGTGAATCAACTTTTTAAACTTTGAATGACCAGAGGCCATAGTTTGCTTTGTAAAGCAATTTAACATAAGTATATATATATTTAATAAATTTGGCAATAATCGTTACTATTTTTTCGGTTGGAAATTATTTTTTTGATTAAAGGGACATCTCCTGTAAAGTCTTTTAATCAAATTTATTATTTTTAACATTCTTCTCACCCAAGGTATCAAACACTATTAAAGTGTTAATTCATCTCTAGTACTGCTGAGTGATTATGGCATAAGATTAATCGACACTCTAGCTAAAAAAAATTAAACTTGAGAAAAATATTATGGAAGGTTTATGACTACTCAAACTTCGACTGGCGATCGCTTAGTACATCAAGAAATTATTGGTTCTCGTCGTCTTAGCAATTACTTATGGGCCATAATTGTGACCATGGGAGGTATCGGCTTTCTTTTATCAGGAATCTCAAGCTATTTAAAAGTTAACTTATTAATTGTTGCCGACCCTACCCAACTCAACTTCTTACCCCAGGGAATAGCTATGAGTTTTTATGGCCTGCTTGGTACTATATATGGAATATTTTTGTGGTTAACAGTGATTTGGGATCTTGGCGGTGGTTACAATGACTTTAACCAAGAGAGTGGCCAGATTATGATTTTTCGCCGGGGATTTCCTGGTAAGAACCGTAAAGTAGAATTTAATTGTACTACTGAAAATGTCCAATCTATTAAAGTAGATATTAAGGAAGGCCTTAATCCTCGTAGAGCTATATATCTCTGCCTCAAAGATCGTCGGCAAATACCCCTTACCCGTGTAGGTCAGCCATTGGCCTTATCAAAATTAGAGAATGAAGCTGCTCAACTTGCAAAGTTTCTGCAAGTTCCTTTGGAGGGGTTATAGGGAGATAGGGAGATAGAAAGATGTTATGAGAGAGGACTTGACAGTTCAATAAAAATTCACTATAGTTACCTAAACTTATACAGATATATGGATAATCTAGAAGTATGAGTAATGAAAGAGAACTATATGAATAAGTAGCTTAAGCTTCCTTACAATTTTGTTGCCTCAAGAGCGAAGATAACTTACAGACTGCAGTCAGTGGTATCTGCGTGAAACACCGAAACTAGCTCCAAAGCTTATGTAATTCCTACTTATGCAAGTTTAGCTAAGGAACATAAATTAGATAAGACCGGAAATTTGTAGTTTGTGCCTGGGAAATATCTTAACCTTAATTAATTTCTCCGGCTTCCGGCTTGAACTCAAACCTAAGTTTAGTAAAACGGTAATAGTTTTTAACTCACAATATTCGACCAGCTAGTAGGTAGGTCTCAAAACAATTAAGATTAAATTTTTAGTGAAAATGCAAAGAAAAATTAGTCAGTGGTTATTGCCACTGTTCCTAATTGTAACTTTATTAGTAACAGGATGTAGTGGTACTTCAGTTTCTAATGCCGAAGTTTCCACCTCAAATTCATCAAGTCAAACACAACTCGCCACTAAATATAATTATTTACCTAAACTCAACGGTAAGGCAAAAGTGGAAATGATTGTTAATTCCTCTGTTATAACAATAGAAGTAGATGGTGATAACGCACCTATTACAGCAGGTAATTTTGTGGACCTAGTTCAACAAGGGGTTTATGATGGGTTAGCATTTCATCGGGTAGTGCGTGAACCTCAACCTTTTGTGGTTCAGGGTGGGGATCCTCAAAGTAAAGACCTCAATGTTCCCCTAAATAATTTAGGTACAGGAGGTTTTATCGATCCAAAAACTTCAAGGGAGCGTTATATCCCTCTAGAAATTAAACCCACAGAAGCTAAAGAACCAGTTTACAGCAAAACCTTTGAAGTAGCTGGTATTCAACAGCAGCCTATTTTATATCATAAAAGGGGTGCTGTGGCCATGGCTCGCTCTCAGCCTCCTGACTCTGCTTCTTCCCAATTTTATTTTGCTTTAACTGACCTTCCTTTCCTTGATGGTAGCTATGCAGTATTTGGTAATGTGACACAAGGGATGAAAGAAGTTGTTGATCAAATTCAAGCTGGTGATCGTATTGAGTCAGCAAAAGTAGTTGAGGGTATTGAAAATTTAACCATAAAAACTAATCGTAACCAATCATAGCTTAACTATGAAAGTTTTAGTTACGGGTATTGGGCTAACTTCTAGTTTGGGAAACCTCTTTCAAAGTTGGGAAAAACTACTTGATGGTAAGTCTGCTATTCGGTTAGTTAAACCTTTTGCAGAATTACCTCCCCTACCTTTGGGTTTAATTAATTCTCAGCCTGTAGATTTAACTAACTTAATTAAGCAAACTGTGGAAACTGCTGTCAAGTCTTCCGGTCTGAAGCTTCCATTACCTGAATGTGGTGTCGTTATTGGTTCGAGCCGTGCCTATCAAAGAATGCTAGAAAATTTAGCCAAAAAGCAGTTTGTTGATGATGGTCAGGATCATAGTCAAAAAGATTATGGATCATTTATTAATTTTTGGCCTCATCAGCCTGCTATTTTAACTGCGAGTCAGATAGGTACAAAGGGCACTGTTTTGTCTCCAATGGCAGCCTGTGCTACAGGAATATTAGCGATCGCTCGTGGTTTTGAATTAATTCAGACTGGCCAATGTCAACAGGTTATAGCGGGTGCTGTTGAATCTCCTATTACACCTCTTACTATAGCAGGATTTAGAAAAATGGGAGCCTTAGCTCAAATAGGTGCCTATCCTTTTGACCGAGCTCGAGAAGGATTTGTTTTGGGGGAAGGAGCAGCTATTTTGCTACTAGAGTCTGCTAATTTTGCTAAGAAAAGAAGTGCTAAAGTTTATGGTCAAATTCGCAGTTTTGGCTTGACAAATGATGGAATTCATAGTGTAATTCCTGATTTGAGTGGTAAAAGTGCAATGTTAGCGATCGCTCGATCTTTAGCAAGAAGTGGTTTAGCTCCTGAAGAAATTGACTATGTTCATGCTCATGGAACGGCAACTAAATTAAATGATCGCCATGAAGCTAATTTAATTCAGCAAATTTTTCCTCACAAAGTAGCAGTTAGTTCGACAAAGGGGGCGACTGGTCATACTTTGGGAGCATCTGGAGCATTAGGTGCTGCATTTTGTTTGATGGCGGTCAAACATCAGGTTTTACCTCCCTGTGTTGGTTTGAATTCACCAGAATTTGACCTAGACTTGGTTAGGTATGCTCGTCAGTCTCAGGTGAAAAATGTTTTATGTTTGAGTTTTGGGTTTGGGGGTCAAAATGCCGCTTTAGTTTTAAGTAAGGTGTAGCGATCGCTAAACTAACACAGGTGTAATAACCTTTTTGATAATTATTAACCATGAAGCGTGTGAATTTTTCTAAATTTTTTACAAACGTTGCATGGAAAGTTATTAATGTACCCACCTTAGCAGTTCCTATATTTGCCAAGCTTTCCAAAAAGTGTAAACAGCTAAAATTATCAACAAACTCTTAAAAGCAAAACTCACAACTGAATCAGATAATTTTGGTAGAAAACGAGTACCAATTTGAGCACCGATCAAACCCCCAAAACCCAAAAACAGACCTCCAATAAAAACAACATTACCATTAAAGTAATGACCTAAAGAAGCAGAGATAGAAGTAATAACAATTACACCTAAACTTGTTTGAACAGCAACTTTAATAGGTTCGTCGAGTAAAATAATTTGCAAAGGTACCATAATTACCCCACCACCAACGCCGAACAAACCAGCTAATAACCCTACTGTTCCTCCTGTAATAATTCTAGCAATAGCAGGATTTATCCATTGCTGTTTTTCACCGTTTTTTCCAGCATTCTTGTATTGAGCAATAACACGTTTGCGTAACTCTAATAGATAAATACTAACCAACATTAGTAAACTGAAACCTAACAACAATAGAGTGGGGGAAAATTTTTCCGCTAAATAAACCCCACCTTGAGTAGCCAATAATGCTGGTAAGGATAACAAAAGAACTCTTTGAGGCTTAATGTAACCCATACGCCAATTTTGTAGGGTACCAGAAGTTGCTGTAACTGTAATAGCTAAAACGCTAGTTGCAACCGCTTGTATAGGTTGATATCCCAATGCTACTAATAGGGGTACCATAACTGTACCACCGCCAATTCCTAAAATTCCAGCTAGAATACCCGAACCTAGACCACCTATACTTAAAATCAACAGATTTATTGGAGTCATTATTTAAGATTGCTTTTTAACTAAAGTCATAAAAATAAATTTAAATTCGATTGAAACTGATACAAAAAAGAAGTATAAAATAAACTTTCGAGATCACATAAACAGACTTTAACCTCAAAAAAACATAAATTCTTAACAATCAAAAGTTCTAGAGATTTTGATCGTCTTGAGATAATTCCCCTGAAACTCAAATAATTGTTATTGCTCCCGGTACTTTTAATAAAAACGATAAAACAGACTCGAAAAAATACCTCTTTTTAACAAAAAAAGATACAGCATTTCCCGTTACTGGCGAGGTACATTAATAAGTTGGGAGTAAAATTCCTGGAATATATAATTTTTACCATTTACCCTGTAAATCATTTGCCATAAATATTTAGAAACTGTCATCTAAATTAATCAACAATCACGAAAAATCAAAAATTATCTCTGCTTATATTTCCGAAACTCCTGATCACTAAACTGTAAATTTAACTCTAAATCAGAATATTCACCTAATTTATATTGTTTTTGTTTAATTAATTTTTCTAGTCTTTTGACACGCTTGTTTCCGGCAGGATGACTAGAAAAAAAGTCCCAGCCTAGGTTTTCTTTCTCTTTAAAGTTCTTAAAAAAATCCGTTGCCCCTGTTACATGACCATAGGTTTTATTTAATAATATTAATCCGAATTCATCTGCTTGATATTCTTGTTCCTGAGAATAGCGAGCATTACTAATAGTTTCAATAACAACTCCAACACTATTAGCTAAAGTCGCATTATCTCCAAAAAGACTAGCGATCGCAACTCGAATAGCTAAAGTTTTCCCTAAATTCCGAAGATGATCTCTATTAGCAAAATGTCCTAATTCATGACCTAAAATCATCATCAATTCATTTTCTGATTTAACCTCTTTTACTAGCCCTTCAAAAATACCAATAACATCCCCAGGAATAGCAAAAGCGTTAACATTTTTTTCGGGAATATAGATAACTCGATAATCTCTATTTTTTAGTAATTTATTATTGAGTTGAGACTCTAAACGATCTAAGAGATTATTTAAGATTTCTTGTTGAGGAGAATCTTTAGCTTTTTGTTCATAAACCGGGACTATTAATTCTCCTAATTTTTGTTCCCAACTAATAGGAATATGAGTAATTGCCCAATCAGCTAACAGGGATACAAAGCTAATCATTAAGCTAATCATTATGACAATAATCCCCGTCCAAATTCCTAATATAATTAAAAGTTGACGATTAGTTGGTGAAGGATTGCGATTGCTCATAAGTTTAATTAATAATTAATCCGAAAAACCTCAATCACTACCCTTGGTAGGACGGAAAGGATTTAAAAAATTTAATAGAGGATAAATCCCGCGGCTTTGAATCCATAAACTGCCTTGGCCACTAAACCTACAAACTAATCCTTCACCCCCTAAAATTCCTGTTTTTAAACCTTTAAATGATAAACCTCCAATCATTTCAACATTATAATTTAGGGTATCTTCAAAAGCCACAATATAACCAGTATCTACCACATAACTTTCTTCCACAGGAATTTCTAAAATACCTCCATAGGAACTAAACCAAAAATCCCCCCTTCCAGTAGCTCTTAATAAAAACAAAGATTCTCCACTAAAAAAGCCTTTAAATCCTTGAAATTGAGTATCTACTTCTACGGTCTCACTACAGGCAACAAATCCTGATGATTGAACGAATAAACCACAACCATTCTCGATATAATAATGTTGAATATCTCCAGGAACACCAGGGGAAATATACAATCTTCCTGACTGGTTTTGAGTGCTAAATTCATTAATAAATAAGGATTCACCCCCCAACATCCTACCGACTCCTTTCATTAAGCCACCTTTGATTTTAGATTTCATTTTTATTGAGGTATCCATGGCAGCCATAGCTGAGGCTTCTACTAATACTTTTTGCTGCGAGTGCAAATCAATAATTAATGAAGCATAAGCTGGAGAATGTTCAATTTTATAAGCAATTTTTGACATATATACTCATCCTAGTTTATGGATAAATACTAAAGTTTAAAACAGATAATAGAGAAGAGAGAAATATATTTAGGAATGAGTATTTTCTGATTGACACAAATTAAATTGTCTCAACTTGATATTATCTGAGTTCTTTCCCCTTCAGGGCTTTATTTAATTCTCATTCCTGATTGATTTTTAACTATTAAAACTACTATAAGATCAGGGTTAAAGTCTCCCCTTAAACAGGTAAAAAAGAAAATAAAAAAAATTTAGTGTTTTAAGCCAAAATATTCTATTGAGGTACTGATAACTGATTAGGTTATAACTGAAACGACCTCCCTCTCTCCTTCCTTTGAGCCTAGTCATTTTCAAAAAATGATTTATTTTTTAGGAGGCAATTGAGAACCGATGAGAGATCCAAAACTCCCTGAATTATGGGTTTGACAATAAACTTTGCCTCGGCCTTGGAAACGACAGACAAAACCTTCACCGCCAAAAAATGCCCCCAACCAACTTGAATTAGCTTTATCAATACGAAAATCTAAACTGCTTTCAAAAGCGACAATATGGCCAGTATCCACAATATAATCACCCTTAACATCTATTTCATAAATTCCTCCAAAAGAAGTTAAAATTACTGGGCCATAACCGGTAATACTTAACCAAAAAATAGATTCTCCTGAGAATAAAGATTTTATCCCTTGAAACCCTAAATCAAGATCTACATTGTTATCAGAAGCAAGATAGGAGGATGCTTGGACAACTAATTCTTGACCCTTCATTTCATAAACTAGGATGTCTCCCATTAATTTAGGGGCGAGAAAAACTTGGCCGTCGGGACTAGGGGAACGAAAAACACTTAAAAATAGAGATTCACCCCCTAACATTCGTTTTATACCCCCCATAATTCCCCCTCCTTTTCCTTGTCTGAGGGTAGTACTAGTATTGATAAACCCACTCATAGCAACCATACAACCTGCTTGGGCAACGATTTCTTCTCCTCTATTTAAGCTAACTTTAGCGATCGTATTATCGGGTTGATGTATTAATTGAATATCCATAATTTTTTGAACTTTTTAACGGACTTTGGGTTTTAAGAATTGAACTAAACCCTCAATACTACGAGATTGCAAATAAATAACACCATTGCCTTTGAGTCGATTAACAAATCCTTCTCCAGAAGTGAGGGAACTAATTAAACCACCTGATAACCCTATACTCATTTTAATGTTGGGACTATAAGCTACTAAATGGCTATTATCAACAATAAATTCCCCAGCAATATCTTGCTTACTCAATCCTCCATATGCCCCAAAAAAAACTTGTCCCTGGCCACTTACTTTTAACTTAAATAACCCTTCTCCCATAAACCAACTAGCAAACCCTGCCCACCTTACTCCTAGCTTAATTTTAGGACTACTTGCAATGTAAGCCCCTGGTTGAAAACATATCTCATTTCCCGTTAATTCTAAACAGTCAATATCCCCAATAATGGATTGAGTTAACGTAACATTTAAAGGTTGGGAGGTTTTGTTCTCAAAAACATTAACAAATAGGGATTCACCCCCTAAAAATTTTCTTAATAAAGCCGAGAAAAAGCCTCCAGACAATTTTGTTTTCATGGACAAACGACCATCCATACTGGTCATTGCTCCTGGTTCGGCTATAATACTATCACCAGGATATAAGGTGACGAAAATAGCAGCAAAGGCTGGTTTATATCTAATCTTATATTTCACTGTTAACACACAGTAATAGTTTCTTATATATAACCACAAAATATAATTTTAACCTTAATTTACGATTATTTTAAGATTTAAAATTCTGAGAATATTAGTCTAATTAAGATCCTGAAAATACATAGGTTAAAAAACAAAATTACCTCCTGTTATTAACTATAGTTAGAAACTTTTTGTTACTGCTTTTATATAAATGCAATCTCAAATTCAAACCTTACCTAAAGAAGTTGTCAGCTTAATTGCTGCTGGAGAAGTTATTGATTCTTTAGCAGCAGTTGTGCGGGAATTAGTAGAAAACTCTCTTGATGCTGGAGCCACTCGCATCATAGTTTCTATCATTTCTGAACAGTGGCGAGTACAAATTTCTGACAATGGAATGGGTATGAATTTAGCCAATTTAAAACGAGCAGCAAATCCTCATAGCACCAGTAAGATTACTAATCTTCAAGACCTCACAAAAATTAGTAGTTTAGGATTTCGTGGAGAAGCACTTCATAGTTTAGCTAATCTCTCAAATTTAGAAATATTAAGTCGTCCTAAGTCACCCCTTTCAGAAAATGAAAATGAAGGTTGGCGAGTTGTTTATGATCAGCAAGGAAAATCTGTTAAAGCTGAAAGAGTTGCCATTGCTCCTGGTACTATTGTTAAGGTTTCTCATATTTTTGGTAAATGGCCTGTACGTCGAAAAGGAATGCCTTCTCCCCCACAACAAATGCGAGGTATACAATTAATTATTCAGCAAATAGCCCTTTGCTATCCTGATGTTACTTGGCAAATTTGGCAGGGTAGTAAATTATGGATACAAATTAGTCCTGGGGCTACGGCAAAACAAATTTTACCTCAAATTTTATCTACAGTAAGATTGAATGATTTACAGTATATTCAACAAGAAATTGATGAGCAAGAAGCAGAAGAATTAAATATTCAAACATCGAGTTTTTCCCAATCTCAAGATTCTCAACTTTTGGATAGACAATCATTAGAATTAGTGTTAGGTTTGCCAGATAGATGTCATCGTAGACGACCTGATTGGGTAAAAGTTGGTATTAATGGTAGGGTAGTAAAAGTGCCAGAATTAGAACAAACAATTATTCGTTCTTTAGCGCGGACTTGTCCTGGCGATCGCTATCCTCTATGTTTCATTCATTTACAAATTTTTCCCTATCAAATTAACTGGAACCGTCATCCGGCAAAAACAGAAATTTATCTAGATAATTTGAAATTTTGGCAACAACAAATCAATTTAGTAATTGGTAAAGCATTACAATTTAGTTCGGATATTATGCCAGAATTTCCTTTGTCAGAAAGAGTGGAAAAACTCTTAAAAGTCTCAGAAAATACTGGGAATTATCAAGTTAGTCGAGCTATAGAAGTTTCTCCAGATAATACAGAACAAAAAAAATCAAAATTAGGACTAATAGAATTAAAAGCGATCGCTCAATTACACAATACTTATATAGTAGCAGAACATCCAAGTGGCATTTGGTTGATTGAACAACATATTGCCCACGAAAGAATTTTATATGAAGAATTATGTGATGCTTGGGAAATAATTTTTTTAGAAACTCCGATTATTTTACATCATTTATCCCCAGCTCAAATAGAACAACTTCAACGCTTAAATATAGACATAGAAACCTTCGGAGATTTACTTTGGGCTGCTCGTAGTGCTCCCAAAATGTTAGCAAAAAGAAATGACTGTGCTGATGCTTTAATTGAACTTAGTAAAGGTGGCGATCTAGAATCTGCTAAAGTAGCCACTGCTTGTCGTAGTGCTATTAGAAATGGAACTCCTTTAAGCCTACCGGAAATGCAAAGTTTATTAAATAAATGGCAACTTACCCATAACCCTCGTACTTGTCCCCACGGTAGACCAATTTATTTACCTTTAGAAGAATCAGCTTTATCTCGTTTCTTTCGTCGAAATTGGGTGATTGGAAAAAGTCATGGTATTTAAAATAAAAGACAAAAAGCAAAAATAAATAAATTTAAGATTTTGCACCAATTATCAAAATGAAAAAACCTTAACTATTGACTGATTACCTGATACGAAAATATTTGATAAATAATGATAAATCAAGTTATAATAAAACTAATAGATAACTCTATTTCATAACTCTGAAAAACTAGCAGATAGCAAGGATAAAAAAATATATTTTTCTTAATTACTAGATGATCAATTTAAGGAAGTATCTAGGCAAAATTTAACTGAAAATAATTCAAGAATTCACATCCTTCTAGGCAAAAATATTTACATACTCTTATCCCCCAGGGAAACTTGACCCTTATATTGCCCCTGTCTTGTCCTCAGTTTTTCGTCTCGGAATCCCTTCCTGCGACTAATTAATTAACACTTATAATATGTATTTAATAAATATATTTAAAAAGAAATAACAAAAACAACTAAAAAGTAACTCCATGAGTGGGGAAGGCAATAGAGAACCAATTTTTCGGATTTATTATCCATAATACCCTAATTTTTAACTATAGTTTCACCAATCTAGTAGTTACTCTATTAGTAATTAATTTGGTGAAATTGGAACAGTAAATATTTTTTACTTCTTACCTATCCTCTGATTCATTTTTTCTAGAGATACTTACTTATTTCCTTATTCCTAAAAATATCAATATACCTACTTTATCAAATAGGTGATTTCTGTCATTTTAATGACCACTAAAAAAAATCTGTTTCAGGTATCCTCCTTGATAAGAGATACTAATAACTAATAACTAATAACTAATAACTAATATGAATCTTTCCCCATATCGACAATTATTTTATTCAGAAGTTAATAAATCTGATGAAAAAATAGATTTAGCTAAAGCTGCTCTTTATTTAGCTTTGGAAGATGATAAGGAATTTGAACCCAATAAGTATTTAGATGCTCTTAATACAATGGCAAATGAAGTACAAGAAACATTACCAGCAACTTTATATCCTTTACAAATTATTAAGAGTATTAATAACTATCTTTATAATGATTTAGGTTTTTCTGGAAACACAATTGATTATTATGATCTAAGGAATAGTTGTCTGAATCAAGTAATTGAAAGACGCACTGGAATTCCAATTACTTTATCCCTAGTTTATCTAGAAATTGCTAAAAGAATTAATTTTCCAATGGTAGGTATTGGAATGCCAGGACATTTTTTAATTAGACCTAATTTTGAAGAAGCTGGTATATATGTAGATGCTTTTAATAAAGGTGAAATTCTTTTTCCTCAAGACTGTCAAGAAAAGTTAGCCAAAATTTATGGTCAACCACTAAAACTACAACCTCAGTTTTTGGCAACTGTAAGTAATAAGCAATTTTTAGCACGAATGTTAACAAATATTAAAGGAATTTACTGGAGTCAAAATGAGAGGTTAAAAGCTATTGCAGCTATTGATAGGATTTTACTATTATTTCCAAATGCAGTTATGGAAAAGCGAGACCGAGGTGTATTATATTATCAACTAGATATTTGGGCAAAAGCTCGTGAAGATCTAGAAAGTTATATAGTTAATCTTCCTCAAGCTGATGATGCAGAGATAATTAGAAAATTACTGGCTAAAATTAGTCAATATCAATAATAACAAATATCAAAAGTATTGCTATATTTTATTGAGAGTAAGGAGTCATGAATAGGGAGTAAAGAGCAGGGGTATTAGAAATAAGTACTCTTAAATTTAATATAGAGTTATTAAAAAATTGATATTTTTAATCTATTTTAATGAAATACGCCCTTAAGAGCTGGCTCATAAAGGTTCCTATAAGTCTTATATTATCTAGTTTTTAGCAATTAGCACTTTAATCAACAAAATGTTCAACAGCTAAGTATAGCAATTAATTTAGCACGTTAATATTGACCTTATAAATTAGCTATAAGTGAATTAGTATAAATATTACCAATATGGGTAACCTAAAATCAGATATTTCAGACTTTAGGCATAAGAGCAAAAAGCTATTAAACATATAAATATATATGTTCATCTATTTGTGATAAATACCAAAATGAAAAGTATTTTAAGTTTACGGAAATTGCTCAAAAATTTCTTCAAATTTGCAGATTTTAGAAAAAAATTATCAAAGTTTTTCTATGTTTCTTTGGTAGGAATTTTGATAATTATTCCTAGTGTTTTAATATTTACTGCTCAACCAGCAGATGGGATAGATGAAATTCAAATTATTTATGAATCAATTAATATAACAATAACTATTTCTGATTTAGAGAAATTTGCAGATACAGGAGAACAGTCTGAGCAATTAAAGTCACTATTTTTAACAACGAATGCTAGTCAGAAAAATATTGATACAATTCAGGCAATTTTAATTTATAAGTTACAGGTAAAACCAGATTTGCTGAATAAATTATTAGAATCTCGTTATGGTCAACTTGCTATTGACGAATTTAGTCGCCATTTTTTCCCAGATAGTAATGTATCTAAAATAACTGATAATATTCTTGATACAATTAACAACATTATTGCTGATGGAGAAGTATCATTTTTAGAGCTGATACAAAATTTTAAATGGACAGATAAAATTGTCGTTGATGCTAAAGGTATTGAAACATTTTTGGTAGAAACCATAGAATTTGCCAAAAGAGGAATAGATTTTGTGAGAGAACAACCCTCCCTGCAAAAAATATTTTGCGGATAATACAAATCTGTTAATATTAGTATAATTTACATAGTTAATTAGGAGTTCAAACCAAGAACTCATTGGAACAAGAAATTATTCTTGGAGTAGATGGCTAAAAATGAAAATTTTTTTGATCCCAAATTAAGTATATTTGATATCATTTTATCTTTTTTAGTAAGTAGGGGGTAGGGAGTAGGAGTTAATAATTATGATTCGCTTATTTTGCGCAAAAAATCATTTTTTTTACCCTTTAAGTACTTAAATACTAATTGGATGCTTATCCTAATTTTATATGAGACATAAAGTAATTGAGATTCAAGTTCACAAAATATGTAATTAATTTTGTGTACCGAATTTAAATCTTACTAACTCCATTTCAGCATCAATTTTTACCCTAGTTATAGTTCAATAATTAACAATTGAAAACTTCCTCTTAAACCCTATCCTTATATAGAATCTGGTTAATATTGCTTAATATAGTATTGCTGGACTTACCTATAACCATCCTATTGATTAGGGTTTAACAGCCGTTAAAACCTATAGATATTTTATGATTTTATATGTGTGGCTAAAGTCTTGTTTTTATAATTCTATAATTACTTCAGTCTACCCTACTTCCCTCCCCCTCAACTATATAATAACTATTCAAGCTAATTTAATATTATAAGCAAGTTCTTAAAAAGAAAAGATTATTTAATTAGACTTATCCCACAATAAGCTTTATAATTATCTTTCACCTCCGAATATCTGGTATAATATTAATCTATAAAGTGTCTAGTATCATCTGTTAAATTAATATTTAAAGCTGACTATAGTAGAGAGAAAAAGAGACAATTAAGTAGTCATTGAGTTACATCCAATAACTTACTCTATAATTCTCATCTATCCCTACTTGTACAGAAGTTGTATCCAATGTCCCTAAAAAGGTTGCCTACCTCCTAATTATGAATTAATTTACAAATAGTATTGCTCCTCTGCTACCCTTTTCAAACGTCTTAGTTGAGCTTCCATATCTACTTTTGTCCACGAGGCAGCAAACTGGTTAAAACCAAATTTTACTATAGGATTAGGTATCTCAAACTCAAAACGATTTAATAAACGAGTTCCTTCAGGCTCCGGTCGACATTCCCAGCGATCGCGGCCTCGGAAAAAACCTTGAAATTCCCAAACAATTAAACCAGGTTCTCGTTCAGCTACAACACTATATAAAGAGGGTTGTAAAAAAGGAATATTTATGATAAATCTACTACGACTCCCCACAAATGTATTCCAATTACCCACAGGTTCACAACGCAACATTGGATTTAACCACTTATGCATAAGAATTTGATCCGTAATACAACGTTCTACAGTAGTGGCACTGGCATAAATTAAAATACATTGCTCGAAAACTTGACTAAATGGCATAGTTACCTTCAAGCTATTAGACATATACAAGCAATCTAAATGATTGCTAATTAACACTCACATTAACCCAAGAAAACCATGAATGGCACTTGGCAAAATATTACACAATTAATTCACCTCGACGAGCCAATTCAGGCTAATCTAATCTTAGCCTCACATATTTTGGCACAAGCTAATGGAAATCCTTTAAATCAATTGTCCCAAGCTCCAATCCTGAAAATAGCTATAGCTATTGGAACTTTATTCATAGGTTGGCTTGTGGCTTTGTTTATTTCTAATGTTATAGTTGGAGGACTCTTAAAAAAGACCAGTGTTGATAACAAAATTGCTGGTTGGGTGACAGGTAGTCAGGAAAACGGTCAGGATTTACCTGTGGAGAAATGGATATCCTCTGTGGTGTTCTGGATCATTATGATCTTTGTTTTGGTGGCCTTCTTTGAAGAGCTTAATCTCACAACAGTTTCTCAACCTCTAAGTGTCTTCCTCACAGAAATAACTAGCTTCTTACCTAAGATAGCTGGTGCTTTCATTTGGCTGGGTATTGCCTGGTCAGTAGCAAGTATAGCTAAATTAGCAGCAAGCAGAGGACTGAAAACATTTGGTCTAAATGACCGTCTGAATGAGCAGATCAGTGATGGACAAGAAGAAAGTCAATTAGATATTAGCGATACTATTGCTAATGCTATCTATTGGTTGATCTTCCTGCTATTCTTGCCATTAATCCTGGAAGCCTTGCAACTACAGATTGCTTTACAACCTGTTCAAAGCATAGTAGATCAAATCTTACAAGCTTTGCCTAGAATTCTTAAGGCTGTTATTTTAGCTACAGTTGGTTGGTTAGTTGCTACTGTTGTTAAGAAAGTTGTTACTAATCTACTTGCTGCTACAGGTGTAGACCAAATGGGTAGCAAGTTGGGTATGAATAAAACCAGTAGCAGTCAAAATATTTCTGGGATTATTGGTACAATTGTTTATGTATTGATATTAATTCCTGTAGCGATCGCTGCTCTGAGTGCTCTAAATATTGAGGCAATTACCATTCCAGCAGTGGCAATGCTTAACAATATTCTGACATTCCTCCCCAAAATCTTTGCGGCTCTTGTAGTACTTGTTATTGCTTACTTTGTTGGTCAATTTGTTAAAGATTTAATTACTAATCTTCTTACCAGTATTGGGTTTGATGACTTTTTCAATTGGCTTGGTTTAACTTCGACTCCATCATCTTCCCCATCTAAAGACCCAAATACAACTGTAATTCAGGGTGAACCTGATATTACTCGGACTCCATCACAAATTGCTGGCTTTGTAGCTTTTGTGGGTATTATCCTTTTTGCTGCAGTTTCAGCTACTCAAATTATGGAACTTCAGGCTCTGAGTTTAATTGTTAATCAGTTAATCTATATTGCTGGTCAAGTTCTTTACGGTTTAGTGGTATTGGCTATAGGTCTTTGTTTAGCTAGCTTTGCTTACAACTTAATTACTAGTTCTGGTAGTTCCCAAGCAAAACTTTTAGGGCAGCTTGCTCGAATTGGAATTATCGTATTAGTCTCAGCTATGGCTCTGCAACAAATGGGTATTGCTCCTAGTATTGTCAATCTAGCTTTTGGACTCTTCATGGGAGCAATGGCTGTAGCTATTGCTTTAGCTTTTGGTTTGGGAGGACGAGATATTGCTTCTTCTCAAATTCAAGAATGGTTAGAACAGTTTAATAAGAAAAAATAGTCGTTAAAATTTCTGCCAGAGTTTTTGACCAGGGAGAATGGGAAATATCAAAGTTCCATAACCCATTCTCCCTCTTTGACTATCAATTACCATCTCTTATAAGTCACGAAAATATTTAATAAATCACCCATAATTTTACAGATAACTTATAAGCTATTGTAAGTTTTTCCACTTAAGCAATTTCCACCTCATCTTTTTTTCTACAGTATTGATGAAACAAGGCGGATCTTACAACTAATATCATTATGATATAGAAAAGTACCCTACTTAATAGTAGAGATGATACTAGATACTTTTAATTAATTGGAGTTTTGAGCCTTATTGTTTGAAAGTTTTACTATAATTAGGATTTGCTGAAAAAGTCTCTATTCTTATTGATTACTAAAATTTTTGATATTTAATTTAGCTATTAATTCTTCCTTAATACGACCCATAATCGAATTTTCATCCAAAGATGCCAAAATATTATTAACTACTGTTTTCGGACTTTCCTCTCCCCAAGAAGCACCATTAGCAAGATATGTTTTAGTTATTTGCCCAATTCCATAAGATGATACACCTCCTACTGCTGCTTGAGTCGCTGCTACAGACAAATAGGGCCCTAAAGATAACCCACTAGTAACAGGTGCAGCTAAACCCAATAATCCTTTCACAGAACTTAATCCTAGATTTGCCACTAATTCACTCGCAGTTATACCACCCATACTAATAGCTATCTTTTGTAATAAGTCTAATGCTCCTCTTTGATTCATTTTTATACCATATAACTTTGATAAAGTCAATATCATAGATACATCAATAATCGCCCCACTGAGAATATCTACCACAGTCACAGGGTTGAGAGCGATCGCCATTGCTTTTGTCATCACCCCCTTCCATATAACCCCATCTGCACTTTGAGAGCGAATTTCCATTTTCCGGCGTACTAACTGTTCATTCACATCATCAGCATAGAGCATACTATTGAGGGCCACCAAAGACTTACCTTCTCCATCTAAAATTTCCAATATTTTCAGCTTTAAGTCTTCTACTTGAGGTTCTCCTCGCACCATCTCTACTCTGAGACTACCATCAGAAGCTGGCACCGCTTTAGGAAGTAGTGGAGAAGCAGCAGCCATAACTATTTCATTTGGTGAGAGTAATTCACGAACTCGCTCATTGCGAATTTTATTATATATAGCTAACCTATCTGTTTCTGGATACTGGTCTATTTTGTTAAACACAAGTAAAATTGGTTTACCAGCATCTCTTAAATAAGAAAGAGCTTCATACTCTACTTGGGTAATATCTCCCGCTACAGCAAATAAAAGTAAATCTGCCTGTTTTGCCACCTGTCGGGCCATTAATTCCCTAGTTTCTCCGTCTACTTCATCTATACCAGGAGTATCAATTAATTCCACTTGAGATATTCTGTAGGAAGTTAAAGAATTTGTAGATGATGATTCTATTTCCGTTAAATTATCTCTTCCTAATTGCCATTGTCTAATTTTTGTCGTTTTAGTAACACCATGAATTGGACCAGTTTCAAATACTTTTTCTCCTAATAAAGCATTAAGAAGTGAAGACTTACCTCGGCCTACCATGCCAAATACAGCAATATAAACAGAAGCTTTTTCTAACTTTTCTAACATTGACTCTAACCCAGAAATTTCAGAGTCTAATCCTGCCCTTTCCTCCGGAGTTAAGTCTAAATTAATTACGATTTCTTTTAAGGCATCTTTCGCATTACAGATATTAAGTTCTGCTTGAATATCTGCAAAGCTTGATATTGTTTCGTCTAGTTCTCGGTCGAGATTCATTTTCCGGTATTTCTTACTTATATTTTTAGCTTGAAAATAAATAACATTACTTTTACTGGAACACAGATCTAAACATGGAATTTTAATTACTCTATCTACAGGAAGAAATCAAAGTAGTAACACAAGCTCATGCCTTAATACAAGAATGGTTAAGGTAAGTAAGATTAGAACTAAAACTGGAAAAAACCAAAGTTGCCCCGACAAAATAATATATAGGGAAGAAACCAGAATTTAAAACCTTAATTCAACCATTCTTCAGGATTATAAAAATTCCCGCGCGGAAACTGGCAAAAATATGTGACTTAAATAAATATATCCTTCTCAAGGCATTAATCCCTTTAAATCCAGTAATTAAATTATTAGTCAAGTACTACTCAACTATGTTCAGTGATATTACTCGTAAGGGGACGATCGAGATATCAAAAAAGATATGGATGTAAGTATAACCATCATTGTAGCTCTCCACCAACGCCTAAAGTGTTGGTTGGGTTGGCCTGAATGTAAGATTCTTTATTAGTAGAGCTAATGCAAAATGTCAATCCTCCCTAAGGCCTGTTCAGTTATTCTGATTTAATTTGGGTAACTATTGATTAGATAGAAGATCCACACCTTTAAACTGGAGGTGAGCTCAAAAAAAAACTCTAGGCTAAAATTTTTCAAGCCTCATTAGCTTCTAGTCTAAATTTTCTGATTTTGTAGCCATAAATTAACACTTTAATAAAATTGTTTTTTTCGCTGTGCTGCTACTGCCTTTCTCTTACGTTTTTCTTGAGGGGTTTCAAAAAATCGACGTTTTTTTTAACATCTGCAAGAATACCTGCCTTGGAAACTTGACATTTGAATCGCCGGAGGGCCGACTCTATACCTTCGTTTTCGCCTAGTAACACTTGGGTCATTACTTTTTATTCTATTCTTGAACAAATTAGTTATTAATTTTTAATAGTTTACCTATTAGCACTTAGCTTCAGGGACTCTTTTATTATTATCATATAACACCTTCTCAAAAAATAGACAAAGTTGTACGTTTGCTGTCAATAAAGAATGTTCATTTTTAATATTAGCCTTGATACTTGAAAACTTCAGTGATTTTGTGCTATTCCACTAGAGCACCTTCAAATTTAATTGGGAATTGGGAGTGTGTCATAAAGGTTTTAAATCTTCTAACAAATAAAAGATAAATCAACTTTTCCAAAGTTGGTACTGAATGCAACTTGTAGATTTTCTAATACCTTTACTAACCACTTAACTGATTCTCTTGTGCTTCTTTCATAATGGTTAAAGAGTATTGCAAATCGCTTTTCTAAGTATGATTTGACTTTATAGCAAACTAAAACTATTTTGAGAAGAAGGCTAGTAGTTGCTATTGAACCTATATTAGATATCAGGTTATCAAAGAAAAAGTGCTCTGGTTTTTTAGTGCTTTCTACCACTAAAAATCCTAATATTTTATTACAGGTTCTCATCACTAAAAAGTCATTTAATTTTTTATTATCATTGTGAGACATAGTATTTTTGAGTTGATTATATAGTTCTCTCTTGAAATGATCCTTAACATACCTAGAGCCTACATTAAAGGATGTGCTTAAGTATTGGTAGAAGATTTTTTTAAAGCTACTATAGGATTGAGGTTGTTTGGTATAAATTAGAAAACTTTTGGCATAGTCTTGGTAGCTCTTGCCATTTTCAACTTTACCTACAAATTGTCTAGTAGCTGATAATAATTCCCGGTCATTCAAAAGAGTAGGATTTTTAATTTTATTCGTGTTTTCCCAACTAGACTCTGTAAAACTTGAACTTTGAAAATTTGAAGTAGTTGTTACCCCATGTCTAATTTGATGAGTTATGTAGTGGGATAAATCTATTTCAAATTTTTTTTGTTTTTGTCGTTGCATCTTCTTGATAGCTTCCTGATGTTCATAGCTATTGTCTAAGGTAATTAAACAATGTTGATATAAGTAAGGATAACGTGGAATTAAAGTTCTCAAAGGTTCAACTAAAGCACTATCATTGTTTCTATAACTTATTACTTCTTGGTTTATTACTTCTGCTAAACGTTTTAAACTAAAATACTGTTCACTTTTTGTAAATGCTCGAACCACGTCTAACAGTTTCTGACTACTACGAGAACCGTAGTGGCGGTGTATTGGTTTATTGTTAATGCTATCAAAAATTTTAATTAAGTCTAGCAACACATCTTTTTTATAGTTATAAGGTTGCTTTCTATTAATAACTATATGAAAACAACGATTTAAGAAAAAATTAAATTCTTCTTTATCTTCCAATAATGCGATAATTATTTCTAGTGCTCTAGATACTTTTCTATCAGGATATTCAGAACAATTAATAAATAAAATTCTAAACCTTTTAATTATCTCTTCTGATGATTCTATATCTATCAACTGGAGAAAATGGTTATAGATATACTGTTGATACTGGGATTTTTCTTGTTCATTTCTATCTATAAAGTTTTTCATTTGATATATTTCCTAATTGATTTTTTTTAGATCATAGTACCCTGATAAATAATATAATTATGCAATTTAATAACTCCAATTTTCTTAAGTATGGCTACACATCATACTTAAGAATGAAATCATATAACCCTAATTCAGTAATCTTATTAAGTAAAGCAGTGTAGCTTAAGTTTATGAAATTGGTATAATTTCTTTAATCTCATTATATTTAATTGATTTTCTTTTTTAGTCAATGAGACATAAGCACAGCTACCCGGAAAGGTAAAGGTTCAAGCAAAAAAAATAGAGGCTCACAATTCAATGTGATTTGATGTGATAAATTATAATCAGAGTATAGACAAAAAAGTAACAAGCAGTGAGTATGTTTTGTAATGGAAGTAGATGTGCATGAGATTATTTGTGTTTATATAAACTCATGAGAGGGAAAAGCTGTTGGGAGTTTTTGTTAGTTCTTACTTACTATTTATCCTCTATGTGGAATAGCATATACTAATTTTTGGGCTGCATACCAGTAAAGGACATAGCAGTAGGAAAAAAAACAGAGAAGACTTCTAAAATTGAGCGATCCAATAATGCATAAAGACAAAGGATATCCTAGGAATGTGTGAAAAACCAGATCTATCTCTTATCCAAAATTGAAAATTACATTGGTAATATTTGGTGTTTTCTTTATAATAACTCTAATTAATCATTACTTACTTACTAATATATTTAGGTTTTTATGAAGTTTTAGTAGATTAAAACAATTCCCATAAGCAGTTAGTACTTAAATTCGTTTATTTAATAGGGACGTTCCACACAACTGACTTAGGTTATAAAAGTTCCCGAAACTGCGGACTTAAAAACTGTACCTCAGTTGCTTAAGAAACACTATATATAGCTATAAATAATATTAACTTCTAAACTAATACCAATATTATTCATAGGAAGCCAAGATATATCCTAAAAAAAAATTAATAGTTTTTAGGAACTTTAGCAAAAATATTAACGTCTAACCTGTCATAATTTTCCTTAAAATTAGGGTAAGCTTCTTTGAACTATTTTCCCCTATCTGAGTTCACTAGTTATCAGTATATTTACTAACTTTAAAAAAAATTATTATACTTTTGATTTTGCCTTGGTTAATCAGCTAATTCCCAGAAAATAAGTTTAGTTTAAGAACCACAAGTACTCTTCTATAATTATAATATATCTTTTAGGAGAACTGCCAATAGCTATGGTTTGTTGCATGACTTTATTTCAACTGACCGAAATATTAACTACTACAACACTTACAGGTTTTCATACTCCAGAAAAAACATTAATTACAAGCATAAATACAGATACTCGTAACTTACAGCCTGGTGAAGGATTTTTGGCATTACGAGGAAATAATTTTGATGGCCATAATTTTGTTGACGAAGCAATCGAAAAGGGAGCTTCTTGTGTGATTGTTGAACAAGAATATACCTTAAATAGTGAGATTCAACAACTATCAAATAATATACCTATATTACAAGTAGAAAATACTTTAAAAGCTTACCAAAAAATTGCTCGTTGGTGGCGAGATAGATTTGATATTCCTGTTATTTCGGTCACAGGTTCAGTAGGTAAAACAACTACTAAAGAATTAATTGCTGAAGTTTTAGCAACTCAGGGTAAAGTCATGAAAACTGAAGCTAATTATAACAATGAAATAGGTGTAGCTAAAACTCTACTACAACTTTCTAATGAAGAGAATTATGCAGTAGTAGAAATGGCAATGCGGGGACCAGGAGAAATAGCAGAGTTAACACATATTGCTAACCCGACAATTGGTTTAATTACTAATGTCGGTACTGCTCATATTGGTCGTTTGGGTTCTGTTGAAGCCATTGCTGAAGCTAAGTGTGAATTGTTAAGAGAAATGTCTGATAGTAGTATTGCTATTCTGAATTATGATAATCAACGGTTGATAGAAACTGCGGCTAAAGTTTGGTCTGGAGAAACTTTTACTTATGGTTTAGAAGGTGGAAATTTACAAGGAAAATTAATTGATTCTCAAACGATAAATGTTGAGGGTGTGGATTTACCTTTACCTTTACCTGGTAGTCATAATGCTTCTAATTATTTGGCAGCATTAGCAGTCTTAAAAGTGCTTCATGGAAAAAATATTCCCGCAAAAACTCTGTTTCAATCTTTGACTAATAACTTATTCGTTCAATTACCAGGAAGTAGGGCAAGAAAATATGATTTAAAGAATGATATTGTAATTTTAGATGAAAGTTATAATGCTGGATTAGAGTCAATGATAGCTGCTCTCAATTTGTTAGCTGAAACTCCTGGTAAACGACATATTGCTGTATTGGGAACTATGAAAGAATTGGGAAACAAATCAATTTTATTTCATCAACAAGTTGGTAATGTTGTCAAAAATTTGAATATTGATGGTTTATTTATTTTAGCTGATTTTGAGGAAGCAAAAGCAATGGCTACAGGTGCTGCTAGTTTGCAATTTATCAAGGTAGAAAATATCACTGCTGATAATGCTCATCATAATTTAGCCAAATATTTACAGGAGTTTTTACAGCCTGGTGATCGGGTTCTTTTTAAGGCTTCTCATTCTGTAGAGTTAAATAAAGTAGTCGAACTTTTAATTAATTAGTAATGCATTTATAGCATAGACATCTTTCCTGTTGCGGGTGTATCTTCAACTAATATGAAACACCCTGCAACATTAAATCTTAAAAAGCATCAGAAGCCTATACAGAAAACGGATAGGTTTGTGTAGATAAGTCACTCAATATAATCTCCTCCTGAACCATATTTCCATTGTTCAATCCAACGGTTATAATAATACCTTTGTTCTTCTGACATTTTTGCCGTTAAACCTTCCATAACTCCCCCAATAGGATATAAAAAACTGTATACTCCCAAATTTAAATAATGTTTCATCCAATTTAACAAATTTCCTATTCCCACTTGAGGGATAATTTTTATTACTAAACCTGGTTGCTTTAAAGAAGTAACAAATAAAGTTTGCGCCAAAGCAGGAAACTGTACAACATCTTGCAAAAAAGGTTTCAGTACAGGTTCACCCAATTTTTCCATTACCTGAAACACCCCTGCCAATAATTCATTAATTTGATGTGGTTCAACAAATTGATTTACCCCTATACTCATAGAACGTTGAAACAGCCAAGTAACTGATACATTAGGTTGATACGGTTGTAAAAGTCCCAGAGCATTTGCAGACAAATTTTCAGTTTGCAAAGCTTCATCAATACCCACCATCAGACGTTTCAAATGACGTACCATAGAGCCAAAACCACCAAAACTAAGAGGAGACTGACTTCCACTACTATCACCCACTGGCAAAATACGATTCCAAGGGGTTTTCAAGGGACTTTGACGATAACAAGGAAAAAAACCAAATAAAGCACGTTGAAATTTAAGTTGACTAAGTTCAACTTTTTGATATTCAGGTAATAGACGTAGATATTCTTCAAAGAAAAATTCCAAAGAAAATCTATCTCGATGAGCATCTAAATAAGTAAATAGATAAGTAGTTCGTCCATCTCTAGCAGGAAATGCTTCCCAAAAATATTGACATTGATTTTTGATCGGAGTAAACGAGGCAAAAATATCCCCCGTATCATTTTTTGGGTATCCAGTAGCGCAAGTACCAACCACTAAACAAACAGCATCAGGTTTTTTGCCTTCCCTTGCTTGTTTGACAATAGGAGAAAAATGACCCATTGCATCCAGAAGTAGTCGAGTTTTGAATGATCTACCATTGCTAGTTTGGATATTTACCCCATCTGGATGAATTACTGCTGCTTCATAAGATGTATTTTCAAATAGTTGACCCCCTGCTTCTAAAAAGCATTGTTTCAGAGTTTCTAAAAGATAAACTGGATCTACACCAATATTGAGGACATCTTTGACCCATATTTCAGGACTATTTGGGAAGCTAATTCGAGCAGGGTTATATTCCGTAGCGATCGCTTTTTCTAGTTCTTCTTGAGATACAAGGTTTAATTCTACAAATGTTTCTAGTTCTTTGCGAGAAATATTCCATTCTTGTTTTCTACCCTTAAGAATACCTTGTTCTAACAGTGCAACCCGCCAACCTTTTTTTGCCAAAGCAGCACCAATTATTATACCAAGAGTACCTCCGCAAATTACTACATCCCATTCATCTTCTTTTAGTGGTTTATTTTCTTCACTAATAGTACTAGGAATAATTATACTTTCTGAACGAAGTTTTTGCCAAATCTGATCGACTCGTCGCAGACCTTCTAAAGGGTTTCCTGGAATTTGGTCGAGAATTTTTTCTGTTAAAGACATAACTTTTCTATTATTAACTTTTGTCGTAATTATTGATTTTTTTTATCTATTAATTTATAAGTTAATTATAATCATATACCTAAAATCCTATAATGATTTCTAAACATATAAAAAATGCTTCTATCTCTTTCCTATAAGTTTTTATTTTTATCATCAATCTTCATTCTAAAGTTAAAATTTAATTACTATGATGCCACAATAAAAATTTTAGGAAATTAATAAATAGGCATGATTTTTAGAATTTTTTACCCTAGTATTTTAAGAGCTTTAAGACCCTATAGTTTTTTTAATATAAAGATTTAATTTCTGAACTTTCGTCCTTTAAATATCCTCTAAAATAGGTTGCTTATTAATCGTTTTTTAAAGGTTTAGACTTACAATTTTTTTTTCAATTGCCATCACTCAAAATAGCAAAAAATTTAATTCATATATCTATCTCTATTAATTCATCATTTTGAGGCTAAATTTATGACTTCACTTATAATACAAAACGGATAAAATATCTATTAGTTAAATCTTTTAAGTAAGAGTTGCTAATTAATTCTCAAAGCATTGACAGATATAAAGTTTTAGCTAAATTTTAATTTTTAAAAGTACCAGCTTTTCCGTGCCTCAAGCCCATCCATAAAGAAGATATTGGGCATACCTAGGCTGAAAAATCAAGAGACAATTCTTACTATACCAGACCTATTTACCAAGCCATTTATCCATGCCTCTGTACTTTCGTGCTTCCATACCACAAGCATCACCCAATAAGACAAAAAATATATTAATCCTAAGTAGGCACACAAAATTAATTATACATTTTGCGATACTTAACCTCTTATAATCTCATACTATATAACTCAAGTATAACTAGATCAGGCAAAAAATGAGTGTAATGATGCTTATGACTATTACTGATAATCTAGCAGTAGGTAAGCATTGTAGAAAATTAATTACACCTATATGTTATGCTAAATCCGTTTACTCTATATCTCAAATACAACTAGGGTGAATAAAAATTATTGTTTAAATGCTTAATTCTCTTGACCCAAAAATTTTAGGCTTTCTAATGTTATCCAAATAGAATTTTTCTTGATGTACTCTAAAGCCTCTCAAGACAAACTTAGCATTTTGTGGGCGAATTCCTAAGTTTGAACTTTAGAGGTTGAAGAGGTTTACCTTTCTCTTACTTTAGTAAGCTCAAAAAGTTTGTAAAGCCGACCTGCCCTGAGTGATCCGCAATATTTTTCCCACTATTCCGAAGGAAAACCCTCAGATCATTCAAATCATTCAATGATTTATCTCTATAGTATAATCAAAATCTTAATCTTAGCCGTTTTCTATATTCAGTTTTTTTAGCTTGAATCATAAATAACTTCTACCGCTTAGATAATAATGATTTATTGAAGCCTAATTTGTATAACTCCAGACAGTAAGCTAAAGTATTACAGCTTTAAACTCTCTAGTTTTTTTGTATCGGTTTAGGATAAATACAATACTTATATCATGTCTGTTCAAATAACCACCGTGGAATAATTTTAGAAAATTGGTAATTAGGAATTGGGAATTAGGAGCCATTTGAAATGCAAAAGCATTTTTATTATGGCTAATTAACAATAATTACTATTAAATATAGTTTTCACAATTATGATATAAATTAATAATATAATACCATATTTATTACTATTTTCATCAATAAAAACTTTCTCTAAAAAGACGAAGATCCAGACCCATTGTTTAGGATAACTATAGTCAATTTTCCTAGCAAAAATGGAATTTTAACTTAATACTTCACAAAATCATATTAAAGGTAGCATTACTCTACTTCATAGAATACAGAATATACTGTACTTATAAAAATATCTTGGCTGCAAAAACTAGATTTCAAATACTGTAAATAACTCTAGTCTTTTGCAGCATTTTGATATATATCAGAGCTGATTTGTAAACTTTACTAGAAGTATTATATTACCCACTTTTTGGCAATTAGCAAATTGAATGAACAAAATTTTTGAAAGCTAAGTATAGCAATTAATTCAGCACCTTAAATTTACTTTATAAATCAGCTCTCAGTGAGTTATACTCAGAGATTTGGAGACAATAGCTATCTCCCACCTCACTTATCTATTCTTCCTCATTATTTTGACGTTCGTTTTCAACTTCAGTGTTAATTTGCCTGAGATGAATATGTTTATGTCCTAGCTGGATGTTAAATTCATCTCCGGGTTTTAGTCCCATTTCATCTGTATAGTTAGCACCTATTACTAACTGTCCATTTTTATGAACACAAGCACGATAAGTAGGCGCACGTCCTCTTCCATCTTTAGTATCCCTCTCATATAATTTTACCCCCTTTGCCTGTAAAACTGCATCGTAAAACTTGCCAAGATTTACTCGCTTCTGCTGATCTTTTGTAGTTGTATAATACCCGCAAGCAATAGCAGTTTCTTTCTTTGACTTATGTGAAAGATCTTTAACTTTTTTCAACAATGCTTTACCAATTAGTTGAGTATTTGATTCTTCTGAAGTGTTATTTTTTTCTGTTGTTGTTTTAGCCATTTTCTCTATTTACGTTGAAATATTCACTCATAAAACTTTAACACTTACACTGTCTAATATCAAGCTTATTTAATCTTTTCTTTTAATATTTTATCTAATGTAATTTTTTTCATAATAATCACTCCTTAGAGTCTTACATTAAGATGTAAAAAAAGCTAGTGAATAATAACTGATGTGCTAATTATCACACCTTTACTTTTTTGATAAATTTATCTTGATGTAAATTTTGATTCCAATAATTTAAACGGACTTTTTCTCCAGCAATATACCCAAAGGAAAAACCTAAATCACTATTAACTTTACTTGATTTCTGAGTTTTACATTTTACACCTTCTTGTTTCAAATATGCTTGAATAGCTAAAGTATGTTTTTCAAACATCGAACGCACAACTATAGCAGATGCAGATTTTGAATCATCATCACCATTACTAGCTATACCCTTTTCCTCCATATATTTTCGTCGCTGCTCTAATCTCTGTCTTAATCTAGTTGCACAACCCACCCGAAATGCATTAATAAAAACTCTTCCTTTACCTCTATGTTGTTTAACTAATTTATCAACTACAGCCGTTAAATATTCATAAAGGGACCTAGAAACTGTAATATTAGTCTCTGTTCCTACTATTCTCATTTCACCACTGTAAGTAGAACGCATTGCTTGACACCCATTAGCATTAGCAATTCCTGCTAAAATCCACATTTTCCAGGTTACATAACGACCTGTTTTATCAACAATACTCTTAGTAATATCTTCATCTTTATCTTGTCCTAAATCTGCTACAGATAAATTATGTTTAGCCAATAACTCTGCTGCTTTTTCTGCTGCTAATGCAGCTTCATGTTCATTAGGTGAACTAGTAAGAGCTAGAAGTTTACTAATTTTTTCCAGAAGATTCTGATCGACCATTTTTCTAACCTTAGATATAGGTATTTTATCCTAATTTTTTTATCATGTAACTATACCCCTTTAAAAATAAAGTCCTTGCTCTTAAGGGTGAAGTTTTAATATAGCTCCTAGGATTTGTTTGTGTTAAAAAAAATTTTGAGTATCGTTAAAATTTCCTCAACCCAAGAAACCTAATAGACTTAGATACTACCATAGTTTCGTAACTTAAAATTCTCTATTCCAAAGAGTTTTGAAACAGGACTTCAGTGCCTTTTTCACCCATTATTTAATTGATGAGAAGTTTTTATACCCAATACAGGGATAAAAGCAGATTTTTCTCATCGCCCAATCCCTTATTTAGCAATAGCTATAACTTTAAAAAATATCACTCACACTTTGCAGATTTGGTATAACCTATAAATGCTTGTGGAGGTTAATACAATAATTAAAGTACCGAAGCTGTTTCTCAACAAAGGATTTGTTTATAATTTTATCTAGTAGTAATTTTTAACTATAAAAGCTTTTATATAGAAAAAAGCTGGAAAGTAAATTACCTCCAACTTTTTACTATATCAATTGATTACAATAAAGTCTATACCTTTCAACTTAATCAGCATTTTGGCGATACCATTCAATTGTATTCTTCAACCCTTGCTTCAAATCTACCTCAGCAACAAAACCAAATTTTTCCTTGGCTTTTTTTGTATCTAAACATCGCCTAGGTTGACCATTTGGCTTATCAATTTCCCAAACTAACTCTCCCTGAAAATCCATTAACTCACAAATTAACTCTACTAAATTACGAATCTTTACTTCATGATTAGTTCCTAAATTAATAGGATCAGATTCATTATAAAATTGAGTTGCCATAACAATTCCTCTGGCCGCATCTGTAGAATATAAAAATTCACGACTCGGACTACCGTCACCCCAAACAGATAATTCTTTCTTTCCTCCTACTTGAGCTTCATGTACTTTCCGAATTAAAGCAGGAATTACATGAGAACTTTTAGGATCAAAATTATCTTCAGGTCCGTACAAGTTAACAGGTAAAAGATAAACACCATTAAAACCATACTGTTGACGATAAGCTTCCAGTTGAACTAAAAGAGCTTTCTTCGCAATACCATAAGGAGCATTAGTTTCTTCTGGATAACCATTCCAAAGGTCTTCTTCTTTGAAAGGAACAGGAGTAAATTTAGGATAAGCACATATTGAACCTACACATACAAACTTTTCTACATTTGCTTTATGGGCACAGTCAATTAATTGTGCTCCCATCATCAAGTTATCGTAAAATAATTCAGCAGGTTTTTCCTTATTTAGACCAATACCTCCTACATGAGCAGCAAGGTGAATTATAATATCCTGTTCTTGAACAGCTTTTTGGCAAGCTCCTAGAGTCCGAAGGTCATAATCACGCGATCGCAGTATAGTAATATTATCAGGATTAGCTCCTGCTTTATGAAGTCTATCTACAACTTGGCGTCCAAGAAAACCAGCTCCACCGGTTACTAAAATTCTTTTGTTTTCTAACTCTAATTTAATCATCAAAAGCCTCCGAGATTTATGCCAATCATAAGCCTTCAAGTATTGTAGATGAAAATCATTGCCACATTCGCCACAGTAATTCTGTCATACCAATTTGAATAATTCCTCCAAAGTCTAAGGCTTTCTCAGAAGTGATTTACAACAGTTCATTTGTCACATTCTTTTTTTTCATTAGTATTAAGTTTTAAAAATACAAAAGCCTAACATATTATTTTTTATGGGCTAGTGCTATCTTTGTAAGGCAGTAAAAATAACTAAATAAATCATAGAGGTTAATTAAACATAAATAATAGTAAATAAATAGTACTGAGAAATACAAATCCAAGCATAGCAAAGTTTTTGATAATCTTTCTTATTTCTTATGACTGGGATTTAATAGCTACTCAATATTTTGTTTCAGCTAATGAGTTTCGCAGAAACTTTGACTTTCTGTCGATGACATAGCATCTGAGAGACAAAATAACGTACAGGGTAAATAATGAAAATATTGTAGTGCAATATTTTACTCTCAATTAGAATACCTCACCGGCAAAGGAAACCGCTGTATATAGAACTACGGGAATTCAACAGTAATATATTCACAAATCTCAACTAATCTCTGAAGCAATTTTCGGTACCCAAATCTTTTCCTGTAGTATTCTGCCCATTTATATTGCCCAGGTTTTTGTGTCAGTAAAAACGGAAAACATCAAAATAATTTACTAATTTCCGATCCCTAAATATGTAGTGGTATAGAAAAAAAATTTACATCCCAAACTTGACTAATAATTTATAAACTATTATCTAGCTAGGATTGTAACTAAATATTATCCTATATTGATCCCAACGTTACACTTCATACTTATTCTATTGCTAAAAATATTTTTATTGAATTAGTATCTACTTTGACTCATTTAGATATTATTTAGATACATGGGATAATTTTTTCTCTTTTTAGCTACTTTTTAATCATAAATTTAGTTAATTTTGATAGTGCTAAAAGTCAACTAAAAGCACTATCACCTCAAAAAAATTAAGGATTACCTCAATAATTTAACCCTCTTAATAACTTAGTCCTAAATTTTTAATCAAAACCATTACTATTAATAACAGCTTTTTCCAAAACCTTAATATCAGAATCAACCATCAAATGTACCAACTCCGTAAATGTAACTGATGGTTTCCAATGTAACTTTTCTCGTGCTTTTGTACAATCACCAATTAACAAATCAACCTCAGTAGGACGTAGATAACGAGGGTCAAACTCCACATAATCTTGCCACTCTAGATTTACATAAGTAAATGCTATTTCTAGAAATTCTTTAATAGAATGAGTTTCATTAGTAGCAATCACATAATCATCTGGTGCTTCCTGCTGTAGCATCATCCACATAGCTCGAACATAATCCTTTGCATATCCCCAATCTCTTTTAGCATCAAGATTACCAAGATAAAGTTTTTTTTGTTTATCTGCTAAAATTCTAGCTACAGCACGAGTAATTTTACGAGTTACAAAAGTCTCACCTCGACGAGGACTTTCATGGTTGAATAATATACCATTACAAGCAAATAGATTGTACGACTCTCGATAATTTATTGTTTGCCAGTAGGCATAAACTTTAGCACAAGAATAGGGACTACGGGGGTAAAAAGGTGTAGTTTCTTTCTGAGGTATTTCTTGAACTTTACCAAACATTTCCGAAGATCCAGCTTGATAAAAACGAACTTCAATCCCAGTACGTTGTTGATAGTCTCGTATTGCTTCGAGTAAACGTAGAGTGCCCATTCCCACTGAATCTACCGTATACTCTGGAGAATCAAAGCTCACCCTAACATGGGACTGGGCACCTAAGTTGTATATTTCTAATGGCTTAACTGCTTCAATAATTCGACGTAGAGTAGTCCCATCAGTTAAGTCTCCATAATGGAGAAATAATCTAGCATCTGGATAATGAGAATCTTGATATATATGCTCTATCCTATCTGTATTAAAGCTAGAACTACGTCTAATGATACCATGAACTTCATAGTTTTTCTCAAGTAAAAGTTCAGCTAAATATGAACCGTCTTGACCTGTAATACCAGTAATTAGCGCTCGTTTCCTTTCACTCATTATAGTTAATATTCATAACGCAACGTAGTTACATACTCTCGGCCTTAGATACACCAATTTCTGTAACATTTAAGATTTCTTTTTACTATAATACAAGCCATTCTACTGAACTTTCCCAAACTTACCCAGGGTCTACTTTAAGTTCAGGACTTTAACTTCCTGTTTTATAGAAAAACTCTAAGGGTAGCCTGCAACTTATATTCTAGAGCAAGCTTAAAATCCCTTGAAACTCAAGCTAACAATACAAATCGTTTTTCAAATTGAACGAGTCGGACAATGTGCTTAACATTAGCATACTTTTCTTCCATCACTACAAGTTACTAGAGTATTTATATCAATATCTATACAGACAACAACTCGTTTTTTAGCAGTTAGCTTTTAGTGAAATTTATCCTTTAATCATATTGAAGCAATTATCTGTACCCGCGAGTTTATCACATTTGTTACTGGTTATGAGGCTAATTTTTGATAAATTTTTTTATTTTTTACCCCATAGCAAAGTTTGACTCTCTACTAATTTATCAACTTGTATTCTTTCAAAATATTTATCTTCCTAAATAAAACGTCTATTATTTCAAGTTATAAATTTGGGTTAGAGGTTCAATATTTGTAAAAATATCACCAACCTCTAACCCTACAATAGTTTAAGATAATTTGAAATCTCTTAGTCCTAATGATTCAGGATTAGTAAGCACCGTTGTTTTTTGGAAAAATAACAATACCAATAGTTTTAAACATGATCCATATATCTATCCAAAAATTTCGGAAATTTACATAGTAAAGATCTATTTGAACTCTCTTAGGATAAGGAATATCATTGCGACCAGAAACTTGCCACAAACCAGTTATTCCTGGTTTAATGGTAAGAATTTTATCCATGTGATGACCATATTTTGCTAGTTCTTCAAGGACTAATGGTCTCGGGCCTACTACACTCATGTCACCTTTCAAAACGTTCCAAAATTGAGGAAATTCATCTAAACTTGTAATTCTTAGAAATCTACCGATCCATGTAATTCTAGGGTCATGTTTTAATTTAAAACTATCTTGAAATTCTTGACGTAGATCAGGACAAGTTTCCATAATTTCTCCTAACACTTCATCTGCATTTTGCACCATGGTTCTAAATTTTAAACAACGGAATAGCTTTCTATTTTTACCTACTCTTTCTTGAACATAAAAGATTGAACCTGGTGAACTGAATGCAATTAGCAAAGCTATCAGGACGTAAACAGGGGAAAACAATATGAGAACAGATAGAGAAAACAGGATATCGAATAATCGTTTGGAAAATCCTATTTCTAGGACTTGATGAATTTGACTTTTGTGTTTATCTCTGGGGAGGAAAGGCTGAAAAGCTCGCCCTGTAAATCCTCTAATTACTTTACCAGAGATGAATTGGCTATCGGCAGTCATCTTACTCCTTCACTTCACACCACACACAGTCATGATCATAAAGCCTATAGAGAAATAGAGGGCAACTTTGGTTATGAAAAATAAAACTAATTTTGGACCAGGACAATTTTTGACCTCTGACTTAAGTATTTTTGCGCCCAGTATACAGGGATTTTATAAAAATCTGTCCAGGATATTCCCAGTCCCTTTCCCATTCATATTTTCTTCAGTAGTCTAAATTAGACAATCACATCTGCTGAGTTAGTAGTATAAGTAATTATATTTTCAATGGCCTCAACAGACAAACTTGGATTAGCTTGTTTAATTAAAGCTACTATACCTGTAACATAAGGTGTAGCCATTGAAGTACCTGTCAAGAAACTATATAAATTACCTTTTATAGAAAGAGGTACAGGGGCATAGATATCTCCTGCATCTTCAGGAAAACCATCCCCCCCTGGAGCAACGACATAATCTAAAGGTTGGTTTCCAGCTTCATTGGAAAAAGAAGAAAATTTCCCATTTTTCTCTACTGACCCAACCGCAATTCCCTGTTTATCAGCTAACTTTGCTGGATAATCAGGACTACTTAAACTACCATTACCTGCAGCAGAAACAAATACAACACCTCGTTCAGCAGCATAACGAATAGCTTCAATTTCCCCACTAACTAAATTTCTATCACCAGAGCTAAAGTTAATCACATCTGCTCCATTATCAACAGCATAACGAATAGCCTCTATACCATCGCTAACTTTACCTGTTCCTTGATCATTAAGTATCCTGAGAGGCATAATTTGGACATTTGGAGCTATACCAGTTGTCCCTATCCCATCTCTCTTGGCAGCTATAGTGCCTGCAATATGAGTTCCATGACCTTTTTCATCTCTTGAGTCATTATCATCATTGATAAAATCCCAACCCTGAAAATCATCCACATAGCCATTAGCATCATCATCAATATTATTGTTAGGAATTTCACGGCTATTCTTCCAAATTTGGCCTGTTAATTCTGGATGGGTATAGTCTACACCACTATCAATAACGGCTACTACAATACCATCTCCCAGAAAGCCTTGATTCCAAACTTCGGGTGCTTTAACCAAGTCTAGTCCCCACTGATTTCCTCCTAAATCAGGAACTTCTGGAAAGGAAGTACTACCAATAGCACTGGCTACTGCTGCTGAGGCATCGACTAAACCATATCCAAAAATATTATTAAAGGTTGGTCTTACAGAACTATTCGTTTGTAAAAGTTCATTAGTATTTGCGGTATCTCCAAAAATTAACTCACTTTTAACGTTTGTATTAGATATGTCTTTAACTATTGCTAATATGGAACCATTTGCCTGAACTTGAATTAATGTACCTCCATAATAAAAATCTTCTCTTAATAGAATGTCACTTTCTGTTAAGTTTGCTGGCATTTGAATACTGTCAAAATTAGGATTAAAATCATAAATAATATCTGCAGTATCTAAATTGTTATTATTTGGTGAATCTCGCAAAACAAATATATCATTGCCTGCTTCTCCAATTAATGTATCTTTTCCTAAATCCCCATAAATTGTATCATTACCATTGCCTCCGAATAAAATATCCTCTCCTTTCCCTCCATAAATTTGATCATTTCCGATTTCTCCATAAACTGTATCCTTACCTAAATCTCCAAAAACTTGATCGTTACCTTGGTCAGCTTCAATAAAATCATTACCTCTACCACCTCGTAAAGTATCAGAACCACTTCCACCAAAAATATTATCGTTACCTTGATTACCATTAATCAATTCAGGGCTTAATGAGCCTATTATTGTATCATTTCCATCTAAAGCTTGTAGACCTGCTGAATATGGAATTAGTAAATTTACAGGTACAGTAAATTGATTATGATTATTATCCAATAGATAAGAAATACCAGAATAGTTAGAACCAATCACAGTTTTTTCATCATTCATTTTTTTCAGAATTAACATCTAAACAAAAACTAATGGCGCATATCTTAGCATTTACGCTAGCCTTTTTATAAAAAGTTTGAGAACATATTTAATTGAAAAACTTGAAGTTGATTTATAAAAATTAATATAATTAAGCTTTTTTTTGTAAATACCGACTTAACATACATACTTTCATTTAAAATGAAACAGTCTAGTATTGAGAGCATTATTTTTTTGATTACCGAACAATTGAGTTTAAAGCCTCGCCCACCAATCTGACGACAATCCATGTTTAAATAAGATTGATTATTTACCCCTCTTCTATTTATTATAAATACTGTAGAAAAGAAGAGGTGCCTCAAAACTCTCCCCACGACCTTGAGGAGAACTTAGGAAGCTTTCAGGTTTCGGAACAGCTTCTTTCCAGCAAGGTACAAATAAAAACCCACAATATTTTTTGGTCAGTCGCGCTCGGGTATTTGGAGACTTTAAATAGACTTGGATGCCGGCTAAAATCTCCCCTAAGAGGAGCTGGTTATGCCGGTGATGAGAGGTCAGCTCTCATCAGATATACAAATCAACTTTCTCCCCCTGCCTAAAAACCGGGGAAGATGACAAAAATATAGAATTCCATCAAGGGGTTTTACAAGTCCAAAAACTACAAATAAGCTCTGAAATATTGCTCATTGGTGCCACTCCTCCAAACCCCCATCTCAAAAATTTGCAAGATGGATGAAAAATATAAGAATAAGATTAGTATAGATAATAAAATAGTTGAAAAAAAATAGAGAATAATTAAATAAAACTTAAATATAGTAATTCAATTTAAAAGGATAGTTTTTTTGTCTAAATATTTATATGTAATTAAGACCTGAATCTTTAATTCTTTGTAATGCTTGAGAAATTCTTTTGTCTTCTACTGTTAACGCAATACGAATAAATCCTTCTCCTGATGTACCATAAGCGTTTCCAGGCACTACGATAATGCCACATTTTTCTAGTAAAAGAGTAGCAAATTCTTGAGATGTATAATTTTTAGGAACTGGAACCCATGCATATAAACTGGCTAAGTTTGCTTTAATGGGATAACCTAAAGATTGCAAACCTTTGATGAGAATATCTCGTCGTTTTTGATAAACTGCCACTAGACTTTGTAAGTGTTTTTCGGTTGTAGAAACAAAAGCTTCGGTTGCAGCTTTTTGAATGGCTTGAAATACTCCAGAATCTATGTTGGATTTTACTTGACTTAATCCTTTTATTCCTAGACTATTTCCTGCTACAAAACCAATGCGCCATCCTGACATATTATAGGTTTTGGATAAGCTATGAAATTCAATTGCTATATCTTTAGCGTTAGGAACTTGTAATATACTAGGAGGTTTATAATTATCATAAGCTATTTCAGAATAAGCATTGTCGTGGCATAACAATATGTCATAATGTTTACAAAAACCTACTAATTCTTCAAAAAACTCTAAGCTAGCTGTAGCACCTGTAGGATTATTAGGATAATTAATCCACAATAATTTAGCTTTTTCAGCTACTTCTTGAGGAATATTACTTAAAATTGGTAAAAATCCATTTTCAGCCCTAAGTTGCATCGAGTAAGGTTGACCTAATGTAAAAATTGTTGATGTCCGATAAACTGGATAACCAGGGTCTGGTATTATAGCATAATCCCCTGGATTTACAAAAGCCAGAAAAAGATTGTGAATTGACTCTTTAGAACCTATAGAGGAAATTACCTCTGTTTCTGAGTTCAAATCTTCAATGCCAAACCTACGCTTCATCCAATCTGCTGCGGCTTGTCTATATTCTTTTAGACCTTTTATAGGAGGATAATGGTGATTTGTTGAATCTTTAATTGCTTCATGCATTGCTTGAACAATATGATTTGGTGTCGGTTGGTCTGGATCTCCTGCACCAAAATTGATAATGTCAACTCCTCTGTCGATTAATTCATTTTTTTTACGGTTAATTTCGGTTAAGGGATAAGGCGATATTTTTTCTAGTTTTTTGGCAAACTCCATGATTATTTTTTATTAGCTCCTGCAATTAATTAATGTGGACATAGTACAGTTTATTTTGAAAGTTGCTGAGGTAGTTTTCTTAAATAAAAATTAAAATATTGTTCAGTTATAGCTAGTCAATTTTTGTTTTCTAGATTTAGGTTTCAAAAAATATATTTAAGTATAACAACAATTTTTCCAAACATTTTGATTAGGCAATTCTACATCAGTTTTCTCAAGTTACTGAGGTACAGTTTTTTTCTTCTTTTCTATATCTTGTTTTCCTTGTTTACTACTCTTTAAGGTACCTTATGTGAAGCTTCCTAACTAAAAAAAATTAATTTTGTACTTCAACAGTATGGGAAATGTCATACTTTTTTTATACAACTGTTAAACACCCTATAGTTTTTTTTCCGATTAATACAAAAACAATCTAAAATTAATACACATAATTTTTAAGTATGAGATGTAAGCAGATGTGAGCATTTGAATGTTTATAATAAGATTACCATGTACCATACCCAACTAAAGTTTACATCAAGTAAAGAATTTAATGGTCTTAAAATATTAAGAGAATCAGTAAAAAGAATATACTACTTAAATTAGCAAACTATTTATTTACTGATAAGGAGAATAAGGCAAAAGGTAGAAATCATTTATGCTGAAAACAGATTAGAGGGGTTAATTAAAAGGTAAACTATTTAGTATCATAACTATTTATTTAGTCATTCCTGTGTTTCGGTTTTACCATCTACTGAATTAAGAATTATTAAAATATATACAAAAAAATACGCAGGAAATTATATCTATTTCAGTTCATGCTTTGTTGAATTTTACTGTTAACTTGATAGTTTTACTAAAGATTTATTTTCTAATAACTGATATCCATGCAAAAGATTATTTTTGCTGTTAAAATGTTTTGCTAAGGAGAAGAAATGTAAAAATAAAAAAAATTCCAATTACTTACATAGTAGGGACGAGATGAATTCGTCCTGCATCCATCTCTTCCATTAATAATTCTAATGCCTCATAGTCTACATCGGAAATATAGCCAAGTCGTGTCAACTCAGAGTTGATTTGATTTTCGATTTCAGGGGTTAATCGCCGAAAATAGAGAGCTTTAGATACAAGTTTCCGAATCACACAGTTTGGTTCCATGGCTAATCTAAATAAAAACTCTATATAGTTAAATTCTCTGGTACATATTTAACCTTATAGGTGATTCAATACTATACGAGAAAGTGATATTCGTCATTAAGACCCTAAGGCCAAAATGAGGAAGGTCTATGAATTCTAGTTTAACACCATAAGTTTTGGTGCTATCTTGATAATATGTATAACTTAAAAATATACCTTAAATACTAATAGTGGCAGTAGCATTAGAGAGTTTACTTACACCCCATATCCACAAACCAGCTCGTTACCTTGGTAATGAGTTTGGTGCTTTTCATAAGCCTTGGGACAGTTCTCAAGTGCGCTGGGTATTGAGTTACCCAGAAGTTTATGAAGTAGGAGCTTCTAATTTAGGACATATAATTCTTTACAATATCTTGAATTCTCAGCCACGACAACTATGTGATCGCGCATATTTACCAGCTCCAGATTTAGCAGAAAAATTGCGGGCCACAGAAACTCCACTATTTGCTGTAGAATCAAGGCAATCATTGATTCATTTCGATATTCTAGGCTTTAATCTTAGCTATGAATTAGGAGCGACAAATATTCTAGAGATGCTAAGTTTGGCTGGTATCCCATTAACTTGGCAAGAACGGCTTAAACTAGGGAATAGAGATGAAGACAAATTTCCTTTAATTTTTGCAGGTGGCCAAACAGCAACTTCTAACCCTGAACCTTATGCAGACTTTTTTGACTTTATTGCTTTAGGAGATGGAGAAGAGTTACTTCCAGAAATTGGACTAATAGTTGACGAGGGTAAGAAGGGTAGATTAACCAGAGAAGAATTACTTTTGGACTTAGCCCAAATTCCCGGTGTTTATGTGCCACAATTTTATAGCATGGCTGAAGATGGCTCAGTCTTCCCAACTCGTCATGATGTGCCAAGAACGATACTGCGTCGAGTTGCAACTCCTATGCCGGCTTATTCTATAGGTTTGGTTCCTTATGTAGAAACAGTCCATGATCGACTGGTAATAGAAGTTCGACGTGGTTGCACTAGAGGTTGTCGCTTTTGTCAACCAGGTATGTTAACTAGACCAGCACGAGATGTGGAACCAGAACAAGTAGTGGATACTATTGAAAAAGGTATAACTGCAACTGGACATAATGAGTTCTCTTTACTTTCCTTGAGTTGTTCTGATTATTTGGCTTTACCAGCAGTGGGAACTGAAATTAGAAACCGTTTCCAGGATGAAAATATTTCTTTATCTCTACCAAGTCAGCGAGTAGATAGATTTGATAAAAATATTGCCAATATTATTGGTGGTGGTCACCAAAGTAGTTTGACATTTGCTCCAGAAGCAGGTACCCAACGAATGCGGGACATTGTAAATAAGGGATTGACAAATGAGGAACTTTTACGGGGAGTAAAAACTGCTTATGACCAAGGTTGGGATAAAGTTAAGCTCTATTTTATGATTGGTTTGCCTGGAGAAACTGATGCTGATGTGTTAGGTATCGCCGAAACAGTTAATTGGTTGCAGCAAGAATGCCGAGCTAAAGGTCGGAGAAAGCTACAGGTTACTTTAACAATTTCTAATTTTACCCCGAAGCCTCATACTCCTTTTCAATGGCATTCGGTTTCTGTGACTGAGTTTGAACGTAAGCAAGAATTGCTAAAGGCAGAATTTCGGAGGATGAAAGGTGTAAAAGCCAATTTTACCGATGTCCGTCTCTCAGCAATGGAGGATTTTCTGGGTAGAGGCGATCGCCGTTTAGCATCTGTAATTCTGCGTGCTTGGGAACGAGGCGCTGGCATGGACTCTTGGTGGGAAAGTTTGGATAGAGCTTTTGCTGCATGGAGTGATGCTATTGCAGAATCAGACTTGAGTTGGAAGTACCGTCAAGTAGAAAAGGGTGAGTGGAATGTATTTTCAAATACAGAAGAAAATTTTAATATATGGAATGAAGACCAAGTCAATTCCCGACTTAACCAACCCCTACCTTGGGATCATATAGATACTGGAATTGATAAAAATTGGCTCAAAGAAGATTTGCACAAAGCTTTGGCAGAAGTAACTGTTCCTGATTGCTCCTTTGGGACTTGTTCTCATTGTGGTGTTTGTGGTCCAGATCTAGGTCATAATATTGTTATTCCACCACCACCAATTCCCAAGTTTGTAGGTCAGTTTGTCCCTAATCAAAATCGGGTACAACGTCTACGAGTTTGGTTTGGGAAATTAGGAGAAATGGCCTTAGTAAGTCATCTAGATTTAGCGAGGTTATTTGCTCGTATTGTTCGTCGGAGTAATATACCTATTGCCTTTAGCGGAGGATATCATCCAAGTCCACGAATTGTTCTAGCTAGTGCTTTATCTCTAGGAGTAACTAGTACAGGAGAAGTAGTGGATTTTGAGTTGACAGAAACAATAGATGTGTTAGGATTTCAGAAGAAGCTAGAGAGTCAATTGCCAGTTGGTATACCTATATATAAGGTAGAAGAGGTAGAAGTTAAGAGTCCTTCTTTATCTCAGACATTGGAGAAAGCAGAGTATATTTTGAGGGTCAGTAAAACTAATGATTCTACAAAAGATTTGATACAAGACTGCAATACTATAAGAGAAGTTGAGGAAAATGACTGTTCTAACCTAAATTGGCAAGGGTGGGTAGAGGCAATTAAAAATAGGGAATTAATTCTTTGGGAACAAAAAACAAAGTCGGGTAAGGTCAAAGTTATTAACTTACGTGATCGTTTATTTGAATTGGAGTTTTTAGAGTATCCAACAACCTTAAATTTTTGCATACCTTGGTCTTATGAGTCTAATTCGTATTATGAAACTGATGCCATTATTCGTTATGTAGGAAGCTATCAGAATGATGGAACTTTACTAAGACCACAAAATATAATTTATATGCTGAAAGAAGTCAGTAAGCTAGAGTTTGAATTGGTATATACTCATAGGCAAAAGTTGTTTTTGAGGTAATAAAATTTAATGTTAATGGAAACCTATTAAGAGGGTATCTATAAGTAAAACATTAAATTATGGTATGGGGTGAGTATCAAAAGCGCAAAAAGAAAGGGCAAAAATAAAAGGCGTACATTTATAGTGAAACTCAATGGTGAGTTGATGTAATTCTCTATATCTTATAAAATGTAAGCTTTGAGCATTCTTTAAGATTTATTTTATAGATACTTGACAAGAGTGATCAGCTACTACAATTAAATGGCTTATTTACAAAAATCTTTTTTCCATGATTCCATAAGGTATTATAGCTTGGTAGAAATTAATCGAGAATTATTACCTCAAACTGATAATTCAGTAGATATAGATTTAGGCATCAAAACTTTTACTACTTTAAGTAATAGTAAAAAAATAGATGCACCAAAACCTTTGAAGAAACTAATTAAGAAGTATATATTACAGAGTAAGTCATTATTTAAAAAATGCTTAGGTTCCAAACGGTACGAAAAAGCTAGATTGAAAGTTACTAAATTTCATAATCAACTTAAAGATACAAGATATGACTTTCTGCATAAGTTATTAACCAGTATTATTAACTACAACCAAATAATTGTACTGGAAGTTTCTAATGTGTCTGAAATGCTCAAGAAGTGGTGCAACCTTGCAATAATAATAGTTGCAAGGAAAAACGCACCAAAACATAGTCAATTATCCAAGGCAATTAGCGATCTAAGTTAGGGACAATTCCGAACATTTCTAGAAAGAAAAAGGGAAAAATACCGTCGTTATTTTAGGGTAATTAATAGATGGGAAGCAGCATATCAAACCCACTATTATTGTGGGTTTTTAGGTGGAAAGTTAGACCTTTCAGGAGCGAGAATGAGAAGATTTGAATTGCGGTAGTAAATATTACCGTGATAAAAATGCAGTCACAAATATATTAGTTGTTCCTTGGGCAGGCATCCTACGGATGAGTTGTTTCTTGTAGAGGATATTCGCTTTTCATTTCGCGCAGCAAAACGTTTTTTAGATCGTGAAAGGAAAGAGAAATGGAGACAAAAAACAGACGTGGAAGGAAGGGTCAGACTACCGCCAAGGTAGCACCGACCATATTGTTAGCGCACTTGCGTAAGCATGCACGTCAATTCGCCGAAGAGCTTCAGCTCGCTAGGAATTCCGTAGTTGTAGGCCGGGGAGAATGTCAAAACGCCACATTTTTATAAAAGGGAAAGACTTGGTAAGCAAGTCTGCACAGGAGGAAATTGAATGCCGAAGCAAATAATTATCGCTGAACAGCACAGAATTGCCGCCGTATTTTCTGAAGACCAAATACAAGAACTTGTTGTTGCTAAAGGTAGCCATCAAGTTAGTGATATCTATCTCGGAACCGTAGAAAACGTAATACCTGGAATAGATGCAGCTTTTGTCAATATTGGAGATCCTGAGCGCAATGGATTTATTCATGTCAGTGATTTAGGCCCATTGCGATTGAAACGATCCTCTGGTGCAATTACAGAACTACTTACACCCCAACAAAAAGTCTTAGTGCAAGTGATGAAAGAACCCACTGGTACAAAAGGACCACGTTTAACAGGTAATATAACCCTACCAGGTCGTTATTTAGTTTTGATGCCTTATGGAAGGGGTGTAAATCTATCAAGGCGTATTAGTTCTGAGAGTGAACGAAATCGTCTTAGAGCGTTGGCAATTTTAATCAAACCAGCAGGTATGGGCCTGTTAGTTCGTACTGAAGCAGAAGGTATGGAAGAAGAGGCAATTCTGGAAGATTTAGAGGTTTTGCAGCAACAATGGGAAATAATCCAAATTGAAGCTAATTCTAACAGAGCTCCTGCACTACTAAATCGTGATAATGATTTTATTCAACGGGTACTGCGGGATATGTATAGTACTGATGTTAATCGAATTGTAGTGGACTATAGTGAGGGAGTGAAGCGAGTCAAGCAACATTTGCTCAACTGGAGTGGGGGTAAACCATTGCAAGTTTTAATTGACCATCATGGCGATCGCATCCCTATTCTAGAATACTTCCGGGTGAATGCTGCGATTAGAGAAGCTCTCAGACCAAGAGTAGATTTACCTTCTGGTGGTTATGTTATTATCCAACCAACTGAAGCACTAACTGTTATAGATGTCAACTCTGGTTCTTTTACACGGTCTGCTACAGCTCGGGAAACTGTACTTTGGACAAATTGTGAAGCGGCTACGGAAATAGCCCGTCAACTACGCCTACGTAACATTGCAGGAGTTATTATTGTTGATTTTATCGACATGGACTCACGACGAGACCAACTGCAAGTTCTGGAACATTTTAATCAAGTTCTCAGAGCTGATAAAGCTAGGCCTCAGATAGCTCAGTTGTCAGAATTGGGTTTAGTCGAATTGACTCGCAAACGCCAAGGTCAAAATATATATGAGCTATTTGGTCGTAATTGTCCTAGTTGTAATGGATTAGGACATTTAGTTCATTTACCTGGTGAATCTGAAGTATCTATTGGGGATGTTAATTTGTCTGTGGTTAATCGAAATGTAGATGCTGAGGAATTAACTAAACCTGTAGCTGTTACTCCTCCAACTTTGGTGGGTGTGGCTCAAAACTATTCTTGGGAGACTAGACAAGGATATCAAGAAGGGGAGAATGCTAATAATGCTTCTGATTTGGAATTGTTGAACCATCCTAGTTACCAGGAAACTCGTCGTCGTCGTCGTCGTCGAGTAGGGGTTGGTGAAACAATGCAGGATGAGAGTTTGGAATTGCATGAAAGAGAATTAGGATCGGGAATGGAGTATCCTATCCTTTCGGAGGGATATTCTCTGACAAGTAATACGAGACGTTCAGGAAGAGAGATAATTAGACCCATTACTGAAGCTCCAGAAATAGTAACGGTAGAAATGACTTTTGATGAACAAGATGTATATGCTTTGATGGGTATTTCTCCATTAACACTTGTAGAGGAGGGAATGGTAAAAAATCCTAAATCAGTCATTATCTCTATTAAACAACCAGGGGAAGGAGAGAATCATTTGAGCAGAACAAGGGTAGATAAGGAAGAGGTTGAAGTTGAATCAGTTGCAGACTATGAGGAAAATGATGATGATCAGGAATTAGATAATTTTGATTTATCTGTTTCTTCTGCTCAAGATGATGATTTTGATGTTCGTGAGGAAAATGGTAACTATGATTTAGATTTGAGTGATTCAGATGTTGATTTGAATTCTGATAGTAATGACTCTGATGATTCTGGGCCAATTCGTCGCCGTCGTCGTCGTTCTTCGGCAGTTACAGCGGAAGAATAAGCATAAAGTTTGGCTTTTGGACAAGATTATTAAGAGTTGAGAGTGTGGAGTATGGCTGAAGTGAGAAGTTGGGTATCAGTAACTCAGACATCAGAGGTAGGATTCTTATTGTGAGTAAATTTCGATAATTTGGCAATTTCCTAACTCCCCTGAGGATTTCTATGACTCTGGAAGCAAGACTGAAACCCAAGTATTAATTTCAAAAAATATTCAGCTACCAAGAGCTTACTCAAAAATAAAAAGTTTCCAGAGTAAAAACCTATTAACAGCAAGTCTGTTAAGGGTTATATGAAATAGGTAAGTGAACAACCTATTTAATTATTTTGATTTGAGTAAGTTTGAGGAGGTTTCATTAGGTGGAAATCGAGAATTCTTCTGACTTAATTATTGATGGTTTATACTCATTTCTAAGTGCTGGTGTGGATGAAGTGGGGCGTGGAGCCTTATTTGGACCTGTCGTGGCAGCAGCGGTAATTTTGCCAGAAGATGTTTTGGATGATTTGGCTAGTACTGGAGTGACAGATAGTAAAAAGCTGACGGAAAAACGTCGTTGTCATTTGGCTTCTCTGATTCGGACAGTGGCTTGGGATTGTCAAATTGGTATTGCTTCTGTACGGGAAATTGACCGTTTGAATATTCTCAAGGCTTCTTTGTTGGCAATGAAGCGGGCTGTTTTGAGGCTAAAATTGAGACCAGATTTGGTTTTGGTTGATGGAAATCAAGAGATTAGAGATTTATTTATACCTCAAAGGACTGTTGTGAAGGGGGATAGTAAGTGTTTGGCGATCGCTGCTGCAAGTATTGTGGCTAAGGTTTGGCGTGATACTTTGATTATGCGCTTAGCAAAAAAATATCCTGTTTATGACTTGACGAAAAATAAAGGTTATGGTACAAAAAAGCATAAACAAGGAATAATAAATTACGGGGTGTCACCTCAACATCGTCTTTCGTTTAGTCCTTGTCAACCTTCTCTGTTTGAAGTCAGAAGTTAATGTCCCCTTAACCCCTACTAAGGGGGTATAACTGTTTCTTGGTTACAAAAAATAGAGAGGAAGATATAAATATAAGTATAACTGGGGAATTTTTGCCAAATCCTCAGTAAGCACAATAAATTTATTAATTATCCTGAAAGGCCAATTCATAAATTATCATCATTTGAGCCATAGCAAAGTGGGCTGGTGCGTTATAGACTATATCTAAATACTTATGTAGCACTAAAGAATTACTACTGATTTCAATAAAGGAATTTATTTAAATCAAAAAACCTTTGACTTAATGACTCTAATTATAAAGGCTTCTAGTCCTAGAAGAAAATGTTATATGAAAACCTTTTGGGTGATTATTTACTCCGAGGTTTTGAATGTCTTTGGGTTGGTTAATATTTACTGCAATTAAATAGGAATTTATTTGAGATATTTATCGACATTGATACTATTTTTAACTATGACCTTTTTATGATCAATGTACTGATAGTATGTATATGGTTATTATTTTATTATAACACATTTTTTTGTTTATTTGTTTGATGGGATAACCTGGCACAGCTACGATAATTTTTAGTTTTTTTTGTGCCTAGTAATTAGGGTAAAAATTATTAATAGTTGAAGAAATCAAAAAAACTCCCAATAGCAAGATTAAAACTAAAATTATATGGGGTTAACTTTAGTTAAAAATTTAATATTTAGAACTAAATTAATTAATCAAAATATTGGGTTATAGTTTTTGGGGATAACAGAAATAAAAATTGAGAATTGCTATTCCTAAGTTTTTGGTCAAAAATTATAGATTGAGAAAATCTATTTTAAGGTGTGAAAGATAATTAAAAAAAATTGCTGGAGAATAATTACTGTCAAAAGAAAATGTCAAAGCCTATGGACATCAAATTTGATGATGGTGAAATTAAACAAGCCTTTAAAAAATATCAATCTGGAAACTGGGAAGAGACAATAAACATTTGTCATAAGATTATAAAAAGACAACCGAATAATTTTTTAGTTTTAGAACTTTTAGGGTTATGTGCTTATAAAAACAATCAAATAGAACAGGCGATCGCTTATTATCAAAAATCTTTAAAAGTTAATTATAATTATGCAGAAACTCATAATAATTTGGCTGTTGCACTTCAAGATAATCAGCAAATTGATGCTGCCCTTCGTCACTGTAAAATCGCTATTAAATTGTGTCCTAATTATGCTGAGGCATGGCATAACTTAGGACTTATTTTGCGAGATAAAGGCCAATTTGAGGCAGCTATTGAGCATTATCAAAAATCTCTTGAAATTAAACCAAATAATGCTGAAGTATATCATAGTTTAGGTACTATATCTTTAGAGCTGGGAAAACTTTCGGAATCACAAAAGTATTATCAAGAAGCTCTTAAACTAGATAAAAATTATCTCAATGCTCACTTTGGTTTAGCTGCTGTTTTGCTTAAACAGGGAAGTTTGATGCAAGGTTTTTCTGAATATGAATGGCGCTGTAAACGTCAAGATTATATAAATCATAGCTTTTCTCAACCTGTATGGGATGGATCAAAATTTCCAGGGAAAACTTTATTAGTTTATACCGAACAAGGTTTAGGAGATTCTATTCAATTTATACGTTATATTCCTTTGGTAAAAAAATTAGGAGGCCGTGTAATTGTTGGATGTAATAAAGATGGATTAAAATTATTATTTACTACGGTTTCAGAAATAGATGAATTGTTTGTTATCGGTAAAAAATTCCCAGATTTTGACCTACAAATTCCATTAATGAGCATACCTCGAATTTTTGGTACTAACCTAGAGAATATACCTACTGAAATTCCTTATTTATTTGTACCAGAATCAAAAAAAAATCAATTTTTAGAAACTGTCAATAGTTTCAAAATCGGTATAGCCTGGAAAACAGATAGCCAAACCAAGACTAGCAAAAAACGTTCTTGTTCTGTTAAAGATTTACAATCTATTTTAAATGTAGATAACGCTAAGTTTTATATTTTACAAAAAAAAGTTTCTCCTGAAGATTTGGAATGGCTGAATTCTCAAACAAAAATACATAATTTAAGTTCATCTTTTAATGACCTAGCTGATACAGCAGCAGTCATAAAAGAATTAGATTTAGTAATTACAATAGATACAGTTATTGCTCACTTAGCGGGAGCATTAGGTAAACCTGTTTGGGTAATGTTAAATTTTGATTCTGATTGGCGTTGGTTAATAGACCGTGAAGATAGTCCTTGGTATCCAACAATGAGATTATTTAGACAGAAAAAAATGGGAGATTGGCAAGGAGTTTCTCAAGAAGTTTTTGGTGCTTTATATTCTAAATTACTGACTTTTTATAAATATGAAAAGACAGATTATCCATCAATAATTAAACCAGGATTATCAGTTACAACTCAGGACTTACTGACAATAGCTTTAGAAAAATATCAGGTAGAAAACTGGAAAGAAGCAGAGGAAATATGTCACTTTATTATTCAAAAGCAACCCAATTGTACTAGTGCATTTGAGATACTTGCTCTGTGTGCAAAAAAAACGGACAAAATTGATTTAGCAATTGTTTACTATCAGAAAGCAATTAACCTCAACCCTAATAATTATAAAACTCATTTAGGGTTAGCTATTGTTCTGAAAAAACAACAAAAACTAGACGAGGCAATAGTTCATAATCAAAGAGCAATTGAACTGAAACCAAATGAGGCTTCTGGTTGGCATAATTTAGGTGTAATATTTAAGATTCAAGGCAATATTCCAGAAGCAATTTGTTGTTATCAAAAATCTCTAGAGATTCAACCAAATAATACTTATATTTATTACTCTTGGGCTAATATTCTGAAACAACAGGGTAATTTAACAGAAGCAAAAGTTCTTTATGAAAAATGTATTGAGTTAAATCCTAATCATATCAATGCTCACTTTGCTAGAGGATTTATTATTCTTAAACAAGGAGATTTGTTAGTAGGATTTTCTGAATATGAATGGCGCTGTCAACGTCAAGATTATATAACTCGTAGTTTTGCAAAATCTACATGGGATGGGTCTAATTTTGCTGAGAAAACTTTATTAATTTATACAGAACAAGGTTTAGGAGATTCTATTCAATTTATCCGGTATATTCCTTTGGCAAAAAAATTAGGAGGTCGTGTAATTGTTGAATGTAATCAACCAGGATTAAAATTATTATTTACTACGGTTTTAGAAATAGATGAGTTATTTGTTGAAGGTGAAAAATTACCAGATTTTGACTTTCAAATTTCATTGATGAGTTTACCTCGAATTTTCCAAACTACCCTAGAAACTATACCTGGAGAAATTCCTTATTTATCTGTACCAAAGTCAATCAATTTTCCCATTCCACTTTCTCCAGAAAATAATCTTAAAGTAGGAATATTCTGGCAAACAAGTAGTACCAATGAAACCGGTCAAGTACGTTCTTGCTCAGTTGAATATTTAGAAGAAATTATTAATATAGATACAGTCAACTTTTATGCTTTACAAAAGGAGGTATCAGTAGCAGATAATGAATGGCTGAAATGTCAAACTAAAATACATAATTTAGGTTCATCTTTTAATGACCTAACTGATACTGCAGCAGCTATAGAACAATTAGATTTAGTAATTACAATAGATACAGTTATTGCTCACTTAGCAGGAGCATTAGGTAAACCTGTTTGGGTAATGTTAAATTTTGATTCTGACTGGCGCTGGTTGACAGACCGCAAAGATAGTCCTTGGTATCCAACAATGAGATTATTTAGGCAGCCAAAAATAGGAGATTGGAATAGTGTACTTATTGAGGTAAAAGAAGCATTAATGGAATTTATAGAATCTCAGAAAAATTTACCAGATTTACCAGCAAATTTTGAGAATGCATATCAATATTATCAACAAAATAATTTAGTAGAAGCAGAAAGAATATGCCGTCTAATACTTGAAGAAAAACCTCAAGATTTTCAGGTACTCAATTTATTAGCTGTACTAGAAAATTTAGCAGGTAGAAATGACATAGCAATTCAGCTTTTGAATCAAGTTATTAATCTGTATCCTGGCTTCACTGAAGCTTATTCAAACTTAGCCAAACTAATGAAAAAAGAAGGTCGTTTAGAAGAGGCGATCGCTCATTATCAAAAAGCTATTTCTCTGGAACCAAATAATAGTAGTAACTATTCAAATTTAGGATTTATTTTTTTAGAAAAAGGTCAAATTGAGTCAGCAATTATTAACTCTGAAAAGTCTATAGAAATTAATCCTAATAACTCACAAGGAAACTTCAATTTAGGCTTTGCTTGGGCAGAAAAGGGAGACTTATCAAAGGCAAGCACCTATTATCAAAAAGCAATTAATTTACAGCCAGATTATGCTCAGGCACACAATAATTTAGGATTAATATTTCAAGAAAAGGGGAACTTATCAAAGGCAAGTAACTATTATCAACAGGCCCTTGAAATTAACCCTAATTATGCCGAAGCATGGTGCAATTTAGGGGTTATTTTGCTAAAACAAGGTCAAATTGAGTTAGCAATTGAATATTTTAGAAAATCCCTTGAGCTAAATCCAGATTATGCTCAGGCATACAATAATTTAGGATTTGTCTTTCAAGAAAAGGGGAACTTATCAAAGGCAAGTAACTATTATCAACAGGCCCTTGAAATTAACCCTAATTATGCCGAAGCATGGTGCAATTTAGGGGTTATTTTGCTAAAACAAGGTCAAATTGAGTTAGCAATTGAATATTTTAGAAAATCCCTTGAGCTAAATCCAGATTATGCAATGACACACAATAGTTTGGGAGTTACTTTTGAGGAAGAAGGAAATTTCACTGCCAGTATTGCCTCTTATCAAAAAGCTCTTGAACTAGAACCAAATTTTCCTGAAGTACATCTAAATTTAAGCTTAGTTTGGCTACTTCTTGGAGATTTAAAGTTAGGGTTCCAAGAATATAATTGGCGTTGGCAAGCTAGTAAAGCTCTATTTTTAATACAGCCAGAAAAGCTTTGGGATGGGTCGAACTTAGAAGGTAAAAAAATCCTTATTTATGCCGAACAAGGATATGGCGATACAATTCAATTTATCCGTTATATTCCATTGGTTAAAAAACAGGGAGCGCGCATAACTCTAGCTTGTCAAAAACCTTTAGTTAGATTGCTCGAAAAAATTCCTGAAATTGAGCAATGTTTAGAAGAAATAGTAAATTTGACTTTTGATGTTAATGCACCATTGTTAGAATTGCCTCGTATTTTTGGTACTACTTTAGACAATATTCCTCCACCAATTAAAAATTTAAACATACCTGAAATTCCGTCGATAAAATTAGAATCTCCAGAAAGAAATTACTTGAAAGTTGGTATTGTTTGGATGACAAACCAGGACAGTCCAACTGCTGTTAAACGCTCTTGTAAATTAATGAATTTTCAGTATCTTTTAGACGTAGCAGGAGTAAGTTTTTATAGTCTGCAAAAAGAACCTGGAGTAGATCTTAAATTATTAAAAACATTGCCTATATTAGATTTAAGTAGTCAGCTAAATGACTTTGCTGATACTGCTGGAATTATTACTAAACTTGACTTAGTAATTACTGTTGATACAGCAGTAGCACATTTAGCAGGAACATTAGGTAAACCTGTGTGGATATTATTACCTTTTGTACCTGACTGGCGATGGATGTTAGATAGAAATGATAGTCCTTGGTATCCCACAGCACGATTATTTAGACAGCCAAAAAGAGGAGATTGGAATAGTGTACTTATTGAGGTAAAAGAAGCATTAATGGAATTTATAGAATCTCAGAAAAATTTACCAGATTTACCAGCAAATTTTGAGAATGCATATCAATATTATCAACAAAATAATTTAGTAGAAGCAGAAAGAATATGCCGTCTAATACTTGAAGAAAAACCTCAAGATTTTCAGGTACTCAATTTATTAGCTGTACTAGAAAATTTAGCAGGTAGAAATGACATAGCAATTCAGCTTTTGAATCAAGTTATTAATCTGTATCCTGGCTTCACTGAAGCTTATTCAAACTTAGCCAAACTAATGAAAAAAGAAGGTCGTTTAGAAGAGGCGATCGCTCATTATCAAAAAGCTATTGAACTGGAACCGAATAATAGTAGTAACTACTCAAGTTTAGGATGGATTTTTTTACAAAAAGGTCAAATTGATTTAGCAATTATTAACTATAAAAAGTCTAGAAAAATTAATCCTAACAGCTCATGGATCAATATTAATTTAGGCTTTGTGTGGGAAAAAAATGGAAACTTACCAAAGGCGAATACCTATTATCAAAAGGCAATTGAAATTCACCCTAATCATGCCGAAGCATGGTGTAGACTAGGGAATATTTTGCAAAAACAAGGTCAATTTGAGTTGGCAATTGAATATTGTCAAAAATCTCTTGAGCTAAATCCAGATTATATTGAGGCAAATCATTCCTTAGGCTATATTTTTTTCCAATTAGGAAAACTTGCTGAATCTCAAAAATATTATGAACAAGCTATTAAAAAATATTATGAACAAGCTATTGAACTAAACACAAATCATGTAAATGCTCATTTTGGTTTAGCAAACGCTTTACTTAAACAGGGAAATTTTATCCCCGGTTTTTCTAAATATGAATGGCGGTGGAAAACTCAAGGTTTTATCGGTCGTAATTTATCTCAACCTGTGTGGGATGGTTCTAATTTTCCGGGTCAAACCTTATTAGTTTATACAGAACAAGGTTTAGGAGATTCTATTCAATTTATCCGCTATATTCCTTTGGTGAAAAAATTAGGAGGCCGTGTAATTGTTGAATGTAATCAAGCCGGATTAAAATTATTATTTACCACGGTTTCAGAAATAGACGAATTATTTATTAAAGGTGAAAAATTACCAGATTTTGACCTCCAAATTCCATTGATGAGTCTACCTCGAATTTTACAAACTACCCCGGAAACTATACCTACTGAAATTCCCTACTTATCTGTACCAAAATCAATTGACTTTCCTATTCCACTTGCTCCAGAAAACAATCTTAAATTAGGAATATGTTGGCAAACAAGTAGTACCACCGAAACCAGTCAAAGACGTTCTTGTCCAGTTGAATATTTAGAAGAAATTATCAATATAGATACAGTCAACTTTTATATTTTGCAAAAAGAAGTATCAGTCGCAGATAATGAATGGCTGAAATCTCAAACTAAAATACATAATTTAAGTTCATCTTTTAATGACCTAGCTGATACAGCAGCAGCTATAAAACAATTAGATTTAGTAATTACAATAGATACAGTTATTGCTCACTTAGCAGGAGCATTAGGTAAATCTGTTTGGGTAATGTTAAATTTTGATTCTAACTGGCGCTGGTTAACAGACCGGGAAGATAGTCCTTGGTATCCGACAATGAGATTATTTAGACAGGCAAAAATAGGAGATTGGCATAGTATAATTAAACAAATTAAAAATAGTCTAATAGATTTAGTAGAAAATGCTGCCCATGTCGAAAAAAAATCCAGAATTATAAGTCTCAAATTACCAGAATCTGGAGTCAAGAAAGCTCTAGGAAAATACACATCTAATAAGCTCAAAAAAACAGTCAATAATTATAGTAAATTACTCCAAACTGCTTTAGAAAAATATAAAGCTGGAAACTTTGAAGAAGCAGAGCAGATATGCCATCTAATTATTCAAGATAAACCGGATGTTGCTGGTGCTTTTGAAATACTTGGTTTATGTGCCCAAAAAACAGATAAAACTAATCTAGTTATTACTTATTGTCAAAAAGCAATTAGCTTAAATCCGAATAATGAACAAACATATCTTAATCTAGCTATTGCTCTGAAAAATCAGCATAAATTTAATGCAGCAATTATTCATAATCAAAAAGCGCTCTCTAGGAAACCAAATTATGCTGAAGCTTGGCATAATTTAGGGCAAATATTTAAAGGTAAAGGTGAAATTACAGAATCAATTCGTTGCTATCAAAAAGCTCTGAGTATCAGACCGAATTATATTGATGCTCACTTTGGTTTCAGCTTAATTTTTCTAAAACAGGGAGATTTTATTCAAGGATTTTCTGAATATGAATGGCGGTGCAAACGTCAAGATTATGAAACTCGTAGTTTTGGTCAACCTGTATGGGATGGCTCAAATTTTCCAGGAAAAACTTTATTCATTTATACAGAACAAGGTTTAGGAGATTCTATTCAATTTATCCGCTATATTCCTCTGGTAAAAAAATTAGGAGGCCGTGTAATTGTTGAATGTAATCAAGCTGGATTAAAATTATTATTTACTACAGTTTCAGAAATAGATGAATTATTTGTTAAAGGTGAAAAATTGCCAGATTTTGACCTGCAAATTCCATTGATGAGCCTACCTCGAATTTTCCAAACTACTCTAGAAACTATACCTACTGAAATTCCTTATTTATCTGTACCAAAATCAATCGACTTTCCCATTCCACTTGCTCCAGAAAACAATCTCAAAGTAGGAATATGTTGGCAAACAAGTAGTACTATTAAAACTAGTCAAAGACGCTCTTGTCCGGTTGAATATTTAGAAGAAATTATCAATATAGATACAGTTAACTTTTATATTTTACAAAAAGAAGTCTCAGTCGCAGATAATGAATGGTTAAAATCTCAAACTCAAATACATAATTTAAGCTCATCTTTTAATGACCTAACTGATACAGCAGCAGTCATAAAACAATTAGATTTAGTAATTACAATAGATACAGTTATTGCTCACTTAGCAGGAGCATTAGGTAAACCTGTTTGGGTAATGTTAAATTTTGATTCTGACTGGCGGTGGTTAACAGACCGCAAAGATAGTCCTTGGTATCCGACAATGAGATTATTTAGACAGGCAAAAATAGGATATTGGAATAGTGTATTGAAGCAAGTTAAAGAGAGCTTAGAAAATTTACTAGAACATAATTCTCCAACCAATAAAATTTCTGAAAGAACGGCTATTAAATTGCCAGAAGAAGCCATTCAAAAAGCTTTAGCACAATATAAATCTAGTAAACTACCAAAAAACACGCCTTCGTCTACCTTCATAAATTCTCCCAAAAATCTACAAACTCAAGGTTTAATTCCAGCAACTAATAGTAATATCAAAGAACCCGAACATTCAAAAAAATCTACTTCGGAAATCATCAAAATAATTGCTATTAACTGGCCGTTAAACCATCATACTGGCTGGGGTATTTATGGCATTAATCTTACTCTCCAACTACTTCAAACCCCAGGATATAAACCCCTACTATTAACACCTCCTTCCATTCAACCTGGAACCTTAAACCCTCTCCATCAAGCTTTACTAAATCCAGCTTTTAATGAGCAAAAAAATTTGCAAAATCAACTCAAGAATCAACAAGGTAAAAAATTGCAAGTAAACTTGCCAATATTACAAGCATTAAATAGTAATTTTTCTATTAGTAACAATCTTATAGGCACCCAAAATATTGGAATTATTTTCTCAGAAAATACTAAATTTACTTCAGAACAAATAAATCGTGCCCAAGCATACAATTTGATTATTACAGGTTCTACTTGGAATACTAATGTTTTAGAAAGTAATGGTATAAAACCTCTACAAAAAGTTTTACAAGGTATCGATCAAACCATTTTTCATCCAGCACCTAAATCTAATACTTTTAGCGATCGCTTTGTTATTTTTTCTGGTGGAAAACTAGAATATCGCAAAGGTCAAGATATTGTTATAGCAGCTTTTAAAATTTTCCAAAAACGTCATCCAGAAGCACTATTAATTACAGCTTGGCATAATTTTTGGCCTCAATTTATGGCAGGAATTGAGCAAACTGGAAATGTTGTTGGACTACCTAAAATTAGTCCAAATAAACATTTACAAATTACTCAATGGTTGCTAGAAAATGATATTCCTAGCAGTGCAGTTATTGATGTCGGTATTATTCCCAATTATATGGTTGGACAAATATTACGAGAAGCTGATGTTGCTGTATTTACAAATCGTTGTGAAGGGGGTACAAATCTCGTAGCAATGGAAAGTCTTGCCTGTGGTATTCCAACAATTATTTCTGCTAATACCGGGCATTTAGATATTATTAATGACTCTCATTGTTATCCACTACGTTGTCAAAAATCTGTCAAACCTACCCCTCTTTTTCCAGGTGTAGAAGGTTGGGGGGAATCTGATGTTGAAGAAGTAGTTGAAATGTTAGAAAAAGTATATTCAGATCCAAAAAATGCTAAACTTAAGAGTAATGCTGCTGTGAATTTTATGCAAGATTTAACTTGGGAAAAACAAATTCAACGTCTGCTAGTTACGCTGCAAAATATAATCTAAATTAGTTAGTAAAAAAGAAGAAATAGTAATACTAAATATCAGGAATTTTTGCTATATATCCTGGCGCTAAAAAACATAATAAATATTTATTCCAAATTGTAGAGACCTTATGTAGAACCTCCCTAGTTTCGAGGCTAGAAGAAAGAGCGAGATTTTAGTAAATTTTGGAAAAAAGCGAAAAATGCTCGATGTACCTGTCTCAAATAAATTGCCACAGTGCTTGATATTTTTCAGCTACTTTTATCAAAATACACGACCATAAAATGCATTCTTCTTTTTAAAGTGGTATAATATATTAATGGGTATATAGAGATATAGGATAACAACTAAATAAACCGAAGCATTGATTTTAAAAAAAAATATAAAATAGGAAAGTATTTAGATATTAGGAAAGTATTTAGATATATAGAATATATTTATGATCAACAGTCAGGAAAGATCACAAAACCAAACTGGTAATTAAATACTAATCACTATTAATTGATAGACATAAGAATATAACTGCCAAAAATTTTAAGGGTTTGTGTATAGGTTTTTAATTCTTCTATCGCTACCTTAACAGAATTATGATTAATATTAGCTTCTATATCAATAAAAAATAAATAATCACCTAGAGATAGTTTTGTTGGACGAGATTCTATTCTACTCATATTAATCTCCCTTTTAGCAAATACTTGCAATGGTTTAACTAAAGCTCCAGGTTCATTTGCAGGTACAGTAAAACCTAAAGAAGTAAAAACTAAATTTTCTGGCTTATCTCTTGTATTAATTATTAGTTTAAAAGCTGAATTTTCCATTTCTGTACATCCTTTTTTCAATACCAAAAAGCGAGTACAATTATCAGAATAATCATTAATTGGATAAGCTAATACAGGTAATTTATAAATTTTAGCAGCTCTATGAGAAGCGATCGCTCCGGCACTCCGCTCTTTTTCCAAATGCTCTAATGCTTCTGTAGTAGAATTAGCTGGAACTTGCTTTACTTGCGGTAAAAACTTTTCTAGCCAACCTTGACATTGAGCTAAAGCTTGTGGATGAGAATAAACAATTTTAATCTCCTCAAAACTAGTAGCTAGTGATATCAACCCATGAGAAATAGGTAAGACTAATGCTGTTTGAATTTCTAAAATATCCAGTTTCCAAAGCGTATCTAAAGTAACAGTAACGCTTCCTTCAATAGAATTTTCTACAGGTACAACTGCCAAATTCACTTGCTCTTGAGAAACTGCCGATAAAGTTTGAGCAATACTAGGGTACGGACACAGAATAGATTTTTGACCATGCTGGCCCAGTTTTTCAGAAAATGCCACTGCTGCCGTTTCTGTATAAGTTCCAGCAGGACCAAGATGTGCAATAGATATAGTCATTTCAGTTATAAGTTATCAGTTATCAGCTATGAGTACCTCTGACTGAAACCGGAGGCCAGAAAATCCAAAATGACTTTTTTTTATCCCCTTGAATAAGAACCTCACTCTATTTGAAATTTTACATCCAACAAAATTTTTACAAAGTACAAATAATTTACATTTTTGCAAAATAAAATTACATTTGTTTACTTACTTCCCATTTGTGAGGCAATATCATTTATGAGAATTAATTAATCAATATTACCATTTTACCTAAATCTGAATGTTAGTTATTGACCAAACTTGACTATATACTTTAATATAAAATTAATGAAATTAACAAACTTTAATGTTAATTAATATTATTTCAATGTTAATTAATATTATATTTTAGCTATCAGCTATTGATTTTTTTTTAAAATTATGATTTGTAAATTTACTGCTTCACAATCAGTAGATATTCCTGTAGTAGAACAAAAAGTTCCTATTCAACATTATCTTCGTCAACCAAAGCGCTTAGTTAATGCTTTAGTTGACCCAACAAGATTAGAGCAATTAGATCAAAATTGTTTCCGCCTAAAAATGCGTCCACTACACTTTATGATGTTAAGCATTCAACCAACTGTAGATATGCGCTTGTGGTCTAGTACTAAAGGCAAAATTTACTTAAAGTCAGACAGATGTGAAATTCGTGGTGTAGAGTATATAAACCAACGCTTTAACCTGAATCTGGTTGGTATCCTTGATACCCTAGAATTGAAAGGAGTTACTCATCTCAAAGGTCAAGCTGATTTAGAAGTTAAAGTAGAATTACCCCCTCCATTATTGTTGACACCATTACCAGTCTTAGAAACAACTGGTAATAGTTTACTCAAAAGTGTATTAATGACAATCAAACAAAGATTAACCCATCAATTATTACTAGATTATTATAAATGGGCTAATGATGAAACCCAGGACTTAATCAAGAACAAAAACTATCCTATTTTATCTCCTAGTAGCCAAGGGATATAATTCATAAGTTTGATGTATTAGCATTTATACTTTTCTTCAGAGCTCACGGGATCTACATAAGAAATTGCCAACAATGTTACAGTTTAACAAACAGTATATAATACTCTACTTTATACGTTCCAACTAAACCCATTTGGTATATTTTTTTACCTCAATGCTGTCTCATAGAGCAGCATTGAGATGATGTCCAATCAAAAAAAACATTAGGTTTTGCAGTTAAGCAACTTTGAGAGTAAGTAACTTTGAGAGAATGTCAATTTAAAGTATCCTTAAGAACAGTTCTAGCTGCAAGATGATTGCGGGTAGAAGTGAGAATTTCTACTTCTCTTTCTAGTCTAGCACCAGTATCTTGCATCTCCAAAAGAGCTTGCTGTTCTGTCGCCACACCATAAAGATTACTAGCTACCCAGTAGGATAATTCTTTAGGTAAATTAGGAATATCTTCTGGTAGCTCTATCCTCTGATCCATCAATTTTCCCGAAAGATGAACTACATCTTTCAGTAAGAGATCAACTTTTGTTGTTAACTCTCTAAGCTCCTTTTCAGAAGGAGCATCTTCTATCCATTCAACTAAACCAACTAAATACGGTTTTTCTCTAACCGTATCTAAAACTCTAAATCTCTTCTCACCTATAGTTAAAATCTTCATTCGATCATCAGGTAAACGCTGATAATCCTCAATTCTAGCGCAGCATCCAGTTGCCACAACTCGATCTTGGGTTGAGTCCCACATCATAACTCCAAATCTACTATCACTCTCTAGAATTGTATTCATCATAATTCTATAGCGAAATTCAAAGATATATAGTGGTAATGGCCTACCCGGAAATAATACTACTTCTGGTAAGGGAAATAGGGGAAGTTCTCGAACAGCTACAGAAGAGGATGCCATTTTCCAGTTTTAATAGAGTCTTAGTAATTAGACTTATTATAAGCGGATTTTTCTATCCTTGGATATATATATACTTAATATTTTTGATAATTTTGAGATTTTTGATAATTTTGAGATAAAAATTGAGGATCACCAAGGTTTTGAGATATTGCCTTAGTTAGATCTTAAGGTTAATTAAAAACCCGTGCTCTTGCTTAAAGGAGCAAATATTAATTTACAGCTATTTTAGAGTTTATTAGTTACAAAGTTTTAGGAGCTTAGAGAATAGTTAAGAGAGATTAATATCAAAATATACCTCACTATCTTCAACACTATCCTCAACAGTACCCTAAGATTAATATTTACCTTATCAAAGTAAATCTAACTCTAAGATATCAAAAACTGTAGATTAGCAAATTACTTCTTAAGGCTATGGCATTATTAACAAGTATCAACTCTTATCTATTTGCTCATGGCTTAGTTTATCTATAGCTTCACTTCAATATCTACACCTGCTGGTAAATCAAGTTTCATCAAAGCATCAATTGTTTTTGAGGAAGGTTGATAGATATCTACAATTCTACGATGTGTCCTGGTTTCAAAATGTTCTCGTGAATCTTTATCAACGTGGGGCGATCGCAACAGACAATAAATACGTCTTTTTGTGGGCAAAGGTATTGGCCCAATCGCTGTTGCTCCTGTTCTATTTGCCGTATCTACAATTTTCTCACAAGATGTATCTAGTAAACGGCGGTCAAATGCTTTCAAACGAATACGAATTTTTTGCTGTTGAATTGTGGCCATTTATTTTCAATTTTCTAGGTTCAGATTTTTAATTTTTCAATTATCAATTGCTAGTTTTCTTTACTTGCAAAGGACTAATATGAAGTTAGAAGTTTTTTTGGTAACAGGGATGAGTCAGCAATCCTCTAAAAACATTTCCCCTTAAAAGGCGAAGTTTTAGACTTTCGTTAAATAAGCAGCAGAAAAGCAAAAATCAATAACTTACATAACTGCTTTTCTACTACTTAATTTCTCAGGACGTTTTCCTACTCTACAATCTTAGAGACAACACCAGCGCCAATAGTTCTCCCACCTTCACGAATGGCAAAACGCATACCTTGTTCAATGGCCACTGGATTGATTAGTTGAACTGTCATTTTAATCCTGTCACCAGGCATGACCATCTCTGCCACACTACCATCATCAGCAGTAAAAGACTCAATAGCACCAGTCACATCTGTTGTCCGAATATAGAATTGAGGGCGATAATTTGGGAAGAAAGGTGTATGACGGCCTCCTTCCTCCTTTTTGAGAACATATACTTCTGACTCAAACTTCTTATGGGGAGTAATAGAACCTGATTTAGCTAAAACCATACCACGTTGGATATCATCTTTCTGCATACCACGTAGTAGTAATCCTACATTATCTCCAGCCATTCCTTCGTCCAGAATTTTCTGGAACATTTCCACACCTGTAACAGTACTATTGCGAGTATCTTTAATTCCAACCAATTCTACAGTTTCCCCAACTTTTATCTTACCACGTTCAATCCGTCCTGTAGCTACAGTACCGCGACCCGTAATAGAAAATACGTCTTCTACCGCCATTAAGAATGGCTTATCAACATCACGTTCTGGTTGAGGAATGTACCCATCAACTTCATCCATCAGAGAGAGAATTTTATCTACCCATTCATTTTCTCCCTTTCCTATTCCTGGGTTTGCTGTTAGTGCTTCTACTGCCTGTAAAGCAGAACCAGCCACGATAGGAATATTATCTCCATCAAAATCATAGTCGCTTAAAAGTTCCCTAACTTCCAGTTCCACTAGTTCTAAAAGTTCTTCATCATCTACCATATCTTGCTTGTTAAGGAAGATAACTATATTAGGAACCCCCACTTGTTTTGCTAACAGAATATGCTCACGAGTTTGGGGCATTGGGCCATCTGCAGCTGAAACTACTAGAATTGCACCATCCATTTGAGCTGCACCTGTAATCATATTTTTTACGTAGTCAGCATGTCCTGGACAATCTACATGAGCATAGTGACGTCCTTCTGTTTCATACTCTACATGAGCAGTATTAATTGTGATACCCCGTGCTTTCTCTTCTGGAGCTGCATCAATATCTGCATAATTTCTTGCCTTAGCCTTTCCTTGCGCTGCTAGACTCATTGTAATTGCAGCAGTTAAGGTTGTTTTACCGTGGTCTACATGGCCAATAGTTCCAATATTGACATGAGGTTTATTTCTTTCAAATTTTGCACGTGCCATTAATAACTTTTTCCTTTTTTTTCGTAGTTAATTCTGCTTCCCTTAAATTAGGAAATTGATACACTAATTAATAATAAGATAAACTCTGAAAATCATGCTTATTCCTTTACCTAATATTTTTTAGCTTTTGCTTTAGACAATTAATTGCTAACTTTTTCAGTAAATTGCAAGTTTTCATTTATTTATCAGTTATTTGATTCTTACATTATCTAATCTCAGAACTAGAATTTTAACCTAAAAAACACAAAATTTCCCAAACCACTAAACATACCCTCTACTTTTAGAAATAATAGTCTCAGCGACATTATGAGGCACTTCCTCGTAATTACTAAATTCCATCGAAAACACACCGCGACCTTGAGTTTTTGACCTCATATCAGTAGCATAACCAAACATTTCTGCTAAAGGAACTTTTGCCATTACTTTTGCCATACCTGTTTCTAATCCTTGACCCTCTATTTGTCCTCTTCGAGAGTTTAGGTCTCCGATAATATTACCGATAAAATCTTCAGGTACTTCTACCTCTACCTTCATCATAGGCTCTAATAATACAGGTGAAGCCTTAATTACACCTTCCTTAATTGCCATAGAACCAGCAATTTTAAAAGCCATTTCCGAAGAATCCACATCGTGGTAAGATCCATCTACTAGAGTAGCCTTAACATCTATTAATGGATAACCAGCCAAAACACCGGCTTCACAAGCTTCTTTCATTCCTTGCTCTGCTGGACTAATAAACTCTTTAGGTACTGTCCCTCCAACAATTTTAGAGACAAACTCAAAGCCACTACCTGGGTCTCCTGGTTCCAGCTCTATGACCACATGACCATACTGACCTTTACCACCACTTTGACGGATAAATTTACCTTCTGCCTGAATCTGTTGGCGAATAGTTTCTCGGTACGCTACCTGTGGTTTACCTACATTAGCTTTCACCTTATATTCCCGAAGCATCCTATCTACTAATATTTCTAGGTGTAGTTCGCCCATACCAGCAATCACAGTTTGATTAGTTTCAGGATCAACACTCACCCGAAATGTAGGGTCTTCATCAGAAAGAGCCTGAAGAGCTTGAGACAATTTATCTATATCCTGCTTGGTTTTCGGTTCTACAGCAACTGATATAACTGGCTCAGGGACATAAAGAGACTCTAGGATAATTGGATTATCTTTATCACAAATCGTATCTCCTGTCAAGGTGTCTTTTAAACCCACAACTGCTCCCAAATCTCCAGCTCGCAATTCATCGACCTCTATTCTGTCATCAGCTTTCAGAACAATTAAACGAGAAATTCTTTCTTTCTTATCTTTAGTAGAATTTAAAATATAACTGCCTTTAGCAAGGACTCCAGAATATACCCGGAGGAAAGTGAGACGACCATAAGGGTCTGACATAATTTTGAATGCCAGAGATGCTAAAGGGGCTTCATCATCTGCTGGCCTCACATCCAATTCTCCATTAGGCAATGTACCTTGAATTGCTGGAACTTCTTGAGGAGCGGGCAAATAATCCACTACCGCATTCAACAAAAGCTGAATACCTTTGTTTTTGAAAGCAGAACCACATAATATAGGTACAACTGTACCAGAAATAGTAGCAAGACGTAGAGCTTTACGAATTTCCTCTGCTGTTAGTTCCTCCCCTTCTAGATACTTTTCTGTCAAAGCATCATCAGTTTCAGCTACAGACTCTACTAACTTGAGACGATATTCTTGAGCCAATTTTTCCACATCTGCTGGAATTTCTGTTTCTTGAATATCTGTTCCCTGGTCATCATTATAGATCAAAGCTTTCATGGCCACCAAGTCCACAATTCCAGTAAATTCATTTTCACTACCGATAGGAATTTGAATAGGAACTGCATTAGCACGGAGACGATCACGAATTTGCTCATACACCTTAAAGAAGTTAGCCCCTGTTCTGTCCATTTTATTGATAAAGGCCATACGAGGCACTTGATAACGGTCAGCTTGACGCCAAACCGTTTCTGATTGAGATTGTACTCCTCCCACAGAACAAAAAACAGCTATTATACCATCGAGAACCCTCATCGAACGTTCTACTTCGATGGTAAAGTCTACATGTCCTGGAGTATCAATAATATTAATTTGATGGTCTAACCACTTGGTACTAATAGCAGCCGCAGTAATAGTAATTCCACGTTCACGCTCTTGAGCCATCCAGTCGGTAACTGCGGTGCCATAGTGAACCTCTCCCATTTTATGTACTATGCCAGAATAAAATAGGATTCTTTCTGTTGTTGTTGTTTTACCAGCATCAATATGAGCTGCAATACCAATATTTCGCACACGCTCAATGGGCATAGTTCTTACCACAGTTACCTCCTTCGTTGATCTATGCTACCCATTTTTAGAGTTGATTAAAATTGCCTACTGTTGGGACAACCATCAAATTTCTCTAATCCTAATCTATTAGTAACGATAGTGAGCAAAGGCTTTATTCGCTTCTGCCATCTTGTGAGTTTCTTCTCGCTTACGAATAGCACTACCCGTTTCATTAGCTGCATCCATCAACTCATTAGCTAGTTTCATGGCCATTGTCTTGCCACCTCTAGATCTTGAGTATTGAACTAACCAACGCAAAGCCAGAGTAGTTCCTCTATCAGAGCGTACTTCCATTGGCACTTGATAAGTAGCACCACCTACACGACGAGCTTTAACCTCTACTAGGGGCGTCAAATTCCGAACTGCCTTTTCAAATAATTCTAGTGGATCTGAATCTGTCCTTTCTTCAATAGCTTTAAAGGCATCGTAAACAATATTATAGGCTACAGACTTTTTTCCATGACGCATTATGCGTCGTACAATCATGGTAACTAACCGACTATTGTACTTAGGATCTGGAGGAATAGGACGTCTTTGAATAACTCTACGACGAGACATAATAAAAACCAATAAATTTAATTTTCAACAATGGGTAATAGCTTTATGTAAAGTTCAATATTTGCTACCCTACTTAAATTTTACCCAGGACTTTCAAGAATTTTACATTTTACTAATTTAAGCTTTGGGCTTTTTAGCTCCATACTTAGATCGACTTTGCTTGCGGTCTTTTACTCCTGCAGTATCTAATGTGCCACGAATTATGTGATATCTTACTCCAGGTAAATCCTTAACCCTACCCCCCCTAATCATAACTACAGAGTGTTCCTGTAAATTATGACCAATACCAGGGATATAAGCGGTCACTTCAAAGCCTGAAGTTAGACGGACCCTAGCTACTTTCCGTAGAGCCGAGTTGGGTTTTTTTGGTGTCGTTGTATACACCCTTGTGCATACTCCACGACGTTGAGGGCAACTTTTCAGTGCCGGAGATTTGGTTTGCTTTTCTGTATCTTGACGAGCTGAACGAATCAGTTGTTGAATTGTGGGCATTAGCAACAGTTTTGTCTAATTGTTTTTATATTTTCGCCACAGAATAATTCTAGGCAAGTTTACTTGACCAATTTTTTTCTCTATACTCTCAAAACCGAATCTATACATTTAGGCCAATTACTATTATGATACTCAGTTTGTGAACTGATATATTTTGTTGTTTCTCGAAAGTAAAGTTATATTATTTGCATAATACCTAAAATCCTGGGAATTTTAATTAAAGGTCTGCTGAATAAATATACAAACACAGAATTTTCCAAGTTTTAAGTGCTAAATTTACTGACTGAAAGTATTATAAAATTAGTTAACTCATATTAAAAATTAGATATTTACCTTAGTATTCCAGAAGAAAAAATGTAGAAAAATTAACATTCCAACCATTACTATAGTGCATAAGAGCCATTGCCCTCCCTCACCCGTAACACTTTTTCTGCTAACCCTAATCATAGAGCTTTAAGAGCCATTTGCGGCCCTCAGCCGTAACACTTTTTCTACCAACCCTAATTAAATTATCAGATTTGGGAATAATTCACTAGTTTAAATTAATCTCACCCTGCTTTACCTACAAAATGATCAAACTCTTAATAGCCATATATACAGCATAATTATCACACATTATATAAATCACAACGCTTTGAGGAAAATCCCCAAAGCGCAATTTTAACTTTGCTGCATCGAATGACCCCAGTGCCAATATTTAAAGTGCTTTAAGCCTCCTATTTTTTTAGGAACATAACAGAAAAACCTGCCACAAGATTTTACAGCTTGCTATGAGGTATATTTCTCGGTTAAATTCATCATTTATTATGGTTACACTCATAGGGTTATTTGGTGCAACAGCGCAATTTTTAGGAAGTCTCGGGAAAATAACAGGGTTAGTTTCCTATAAGTTTACAGACAGTCTTTTATCTTAAATCAGTGAGATATATTTGTCAATACTAAACAGAAAAAGAATTACCACAACCGCAAGCTACTTTAGCATTCGGATTATTAAATCGGAATCCTCCACCCATAAGATCCTCAGAATAATCTAAGATTAATCCATTCAGGTAGTTAAGTTGTAGAGAATCCACTACAACTTTTACTTGGCCATAATCATAAACTCGATCATTACTATCCTGTTGTGTATCAAATTGCATTGTGTAACATAAACTACAGCAACCACCAGGTTTAACTCTTAGGCGAAATAAGATATTTGGTTGATTTTGTTTGGACTGAAGACGGATAATCTCTTGGACTGCTGTTGCACTCAAGTTAATCATTGAGAATCTTTTTTTCTTACAACAAGTATAATTTATGAGTTTGTTCGAGCATAATCATCTTGAAAACGAATAATGTCATCCTCTCCAAGATATTCCCCATTCTGTACCTCAATTAATACCAGAGGAATAACTCCTGGATTCTCTAAGCGATGTGGAGTACATTGAGGTACATAGGTAGATTGATTGTTTTCGAGGATTTCTTCTTTGTTACCACAGGTAACTTTAGCAGTTCCTGACACTACAACCCAATGTTCACTACGGTGGTAGTGCATTTGTAGGCTAAGTCGATGGCCTGGTTTTACTTCTATGCGCTTTATTTTGTATCTATTTCCTTCTTCTAAAATTGTGAATGATCCCCAAGGACGTTCTGTAGGAGTAAATCCTTGTAAGTTAGAAGGTATAGATAATTTAGGAGCAAGGTTAGCTTGATTATATTTTACCATTCTTTGACGCTCTCCAAAAAACAATAGTAATGTTAAACTTGTCCACTTTACTGATGGACTATTAATGATATAGTATGAATATAAATTTTATATGAGGTATTATCAGATTACATACTGATAGATAAATATTTTTCGAGTTAAATGGGAATTTATATCAACCATAGTAAAGTTACCTCTGCTACTATCATTCCCTATTTGAAATTTTTCTATAATTTATATCAAATCTTTACATGGGCTATTTTTACTTGGCCATAATCATAAACTCGATCATTACTATTCTGTTATGTATCAAATTGGATTCATTATGTAAGATAAATTAGTACGACTCGTTGGCCACTAAGCCATACAACTAGGTATACATGGCCGTCCCAAGTAACACATGAGGACAACCTCAACTTGGAGATAACTCTTATTACCTTGATGGTGAAATCCCATCCACCTTGTTGTTAGGTTGACAGCATAGACCACAGGGTAGCGAATGAACATCAATCCCTGAAGCTGGTTTAAAAGCGGGAAAATACCAGTTACCGAGGA
>JAGGDU010000179.1 GCA_018457135.1 Trichodesmium erythraeum GBRTRLIN201
GATTTTATTCTTGAAGCATTATGTGTAGTCGGACTTTAGGAAATTGGTATTACTTTAGATGCATAGAAACTCAAACCAATATTATTCGACAAATTCGTCAAAATAAAGCTGAGTGTATCGTAACTCTTAAAGCTAATTATCCCACTTTACTATCCCAAGTCAAACAGTGGTTTAATCACAATAGAACAAGTAATTTCCAGGAATTTGATCACGACTACTATAGTTCAGTGGAGAAAGCAGATCATCACACTGAAAAACGATATGTTTGGGCTATTCCTCTAGAAAAGTTTGGAGGGCTTCATCAACAAAAACAATGGAATGAACTACAAACTATTGTTGTTGTCGAGTACATTCGCGACTTATAGAATAAAACTACCCATGATATTCATTTTTATTTGAGCTCTTTAGCTCCTAATGCTCAATTTCTCTGCTATGCTATTCCCACTCATTGGAGCATCGAAAATAATCTTAATTTCACACTTGATGCCACTTTGTCCGAAGATCAATGTCGTATTCGGTGAGAATATAGTCCACACAACTTTGCTTTTCTTAGACCACTGGTAGTTAATGTTCTTCGTCAAGAGAAAACATTTAAAGGCAGTCTTCGCCAAGATGATCTTAACTGGTTAATTACAGTGGTATTCTTACATAGTAATGGTTAAGTATAAATGATGTATGAAGTTTCATAATCAAAATAGAAAAGCTGTAGATTTTATGAGCCTATTAATATTAACTTTTGTTAAATAAAGAAGGTTAAAGTTTAGAAATTCAAAAGTTAAAAGTCAGAAAAAAGGAAAGATTTATAAAATTTTTCACTTAGGTATACAGCAGTGGGGATGTTTCATAATTAGTTATTACAAGAGTTTTTTATTGGTAAGAATAGTGTTCTATTTTTGTGAAAAATAGTATCAGCCAGAAAATTGTTTCAGAGTATATCTATTGAGATAATTCGAGAAGGTTGATGGTGTCAGAAAGTTATTCCCTTTTTGTTAATTACTTAATAACTGAAGTGTTACCTAAGTATAGCAATAATGCATCGGAATTGGGATTACTTGAGTAAGGCTTGTATTCTTTTTAGGAATTTGGTGTAATTTTTAACTTTTTACTGTTAGCTTTTTACTTGAGCTTTTTACTAAGGTATTAATTTACTATATTGTATATCAATAAAAGCTTTGAATTCTGGTGTTTTAGAAGTAAATAAAATATAAAAATACCCAGGCTCCACAGGTTTATCCAAAACTTTAGCATAAATATCTTCTCCTACTGCTCCCAAGTGAAGAGAAAGTAATAAGTTAATTTTAATATTAGTAAATACAGAAGGTATAGAGTTAGTTTCTTTGGAATCAGATTTGACTAATGCTCCTCTAGCAGATAGTTTAACTAAACTGCCAAAAAATAGGTTTTCCCCAACGTGTTTACCTTCCAAAATTATATATTGAATAAGGATTTTTTCAGCCAAGTCTAAAAAGATTTCTTCTTCTTTTTGTAAAAATATATTATATTCTCCAGCAATTCCACCAATATTATAAATATTAATAGGTTGTTTAACTCCTTTTGGCTGTACTAATTTTTGCCCATCAATTCTTAAAAGTGACTCTCCTACCTCTGTTAGTGTAGTTTCAGAAATAAGTATTTCATCACTGGTTGAATAAGATTCAATCCGATAAGTTAAATTAACTTGGTTTCCTACCACACCATATTTTGTCCGTTTCTCAGAACCAATATTTCCAACAACAACTTCCCCAGTATTAATACCAATTCCCATTTCTAAAGGATTATAACCCCAAGCTTCCATTTGTTTGTTTACAAGTTTTATTTTTTGCTGCATAGCTACAGCACAAGCAATAGCTCTTTTGGCATCATCTTTTCTAGGATTTAGTGCCCCAAATAAAACTAAAATTCCATCTCCCATAAATTCATCTATAGTTCCTTGAAAAGAGATAATAACATCTGCCATAGAAGAGAGATAAAAATTTAGCACCATCACAACTTCTTCTGGTGCTAATCTTTCAGAAAGGCTGGTAAAACCTCGAAGGTCAGAAGTGAGAATGGTAACTTTTTTTCGTTCACCGCCTAGTTTTAAACCTTCTGGTGTTTCTAGGACATTATCAACAACTTCGTCTGTAACATAACGACCAAAAGTTTGACGAATATGTGCTTTTTCTGTGCGAAGTTTTTTGATATTAATATGTGTCTTAATTCTAGCTAATAATTCTTTTTTGTGGAATGGTTTAGATAGATAATCATTAGCCCCTACTTCTAATCCCATGACTAAATCGGAAACTCTATTTTTAGCAGTTAACATGATAATTGGTAGTTGATGTAATAGCCAGGTTTCGCGAACTTTTTGTGTGACTTCATAACCAGTCATACCAGGCATCATGACATCTAATAAAATTAAATCTGGTAGAAAATCTTGAGCCAGAATATCTAAAGCTTTCTGCCCATTATTAGCTTGAATAACTTGATAATTATGCAAAGAAAGTTGATTAGATAATAAGGTTAGATTCACAGGCTCATCATCAACAATAAGAATTTGGAATTCACTTTCTTTTTTAGATGATGAAGGGAGGCTAGATGTCTGAACTTGATTAATTTCTGATTCTAAATAGGTAGGCTCGGGAACTGATGGGGCTAAATAGTCGGTATCCAACAAAGACATTTGATTTAGGGAAGAAGATTCAATAATTTTATTTTGTGCAGGTTTTTCAGATACATTCAGAGTAAAAGTAAACTCTGAACCAATACCAACAGTTGATTTTACTGAAATAGTCCCACCGTGTAATTCAACTAATTTTTTTGTAATTGGTAAACCTAAACCTGTACCACCATATTGACGCTCTGTAGATCCATCTCCTTGTTCAAAAGACTTAAAAATTGCCTCATATTTATCTTCAGGGATACCAATACCAGTATCGGAAACGGTAATTGCCATTTTTTTATTAACATCAATTAATTCTGCTGACACTTTGACTACACCGGAGTCTGTAAATTTGATAGCATTTCCTACCAAGTTATGCATAATTTGCTGAATGCGATTTTCATCTGCTTCCACAGGTGGTAAATCTGATGAAATAGCATTAATAAGCTGTAAATCTTTGCCTTCTAAAATCATCCGAGAAAAGGCGAGAACTATTTCAGTAACTTCTCGCATACCTACTGAAGATATTTGTAGTTTGATGCTGCAGTGTCGTAGTTTGGAAAAATCAAGAATATCATTGACTAAGTTGGCTAAACGATGTCCACTACCAACAATCATTGATAGATTCTTTTTCTGCAATTCTGAGATCGGACCGGTAGCACCATCTCTTATGGAATCTGCTATGCCAATTATTCCATTTAGAGGTGTACGTAGTTCATGGGATGTATTTGCTAAAAATTCATCTTTAAGTTGGTCTAAGTGTTGCAACTCTTGATTTTTTCTTTCTAGATGATTAAATGATTCTGCTAACTCTTTTGTCATTTTATTAAAAGATTCAGCTAAAATCACCAACTCTTTGAATCCTTGAATTGATACATTTTGATTGAGTTTTCCTTGAGAAATTGCGCAGGTTGCTCTTGATAATTGTTTGATTGATTTAGTGATCCAATTCACTATTAATAGCCCTAAACCTAAAGTTATTGCCAAAGCCAGAATACATAGTTCAATAGTTGATTTAGTATTCTTATTTATTTGTGTCATAAACTCGCTTTTGGGGATGACTACTACTGTCAACCAATGAAGACCATATTCATCCTTGTAAGGTGAAACTTGCATAAATATTTGTTCACCATCTATCTCAAATTTAAGTTGTTTTATAGTGTCAATGTGACTGAAGTCTTTGTATTGATCTATTAAATATTGTGCCGTTGACTTTATTAGTAGATTATTACTATCTACAGCTTTTTGAAATCCTAATCTATCTTTATCTTCCAATTCTGCTTTTGCAATGGAACTTGCTATTATAATACCTTTTTTATTTAAAATAAAAGCTTGTCCAGTATTACCAATTTCTAGGTTTTTGAGGAATTGACTTAGTTCTTGATAGAAGTAAAGATCAACACCACATACTGCTTTGAGCTGATTTTGCTGATCGTATACTGGCAAAGTAGCAGTAATTACAGGTTCTCCGCTGTTAAAGTCTTTGTAAATTTCACTCCATGTAGCTTTACCTGCCTTAACACTTGCTTGATACCAGGGGCGATTTCGAGAATCATATGTTCTAGAACCTTGTATTGAATTTGTAATATTGACTTGGCTGTCTAAAGCAGATTCATAACTTAAAAAATCAGTTGATTGATTACTAAAAGCCAACCGTAAAGTTTGACTTTTTCCTAGTCTTGTTACTCCCATATATTCACCTTTTTCAGGACTACCACAATAAATCCATTGAACTGACTTAAACAAATTCATTTGTAGCACAAAAAGACTTTCACCTCGAACTGGGAATATACTCAGATTATCTTCCTTGACGGCATGAGCAGTTAATTGATTAATCTGATGAGGAATTTGTAAATAGTTATCTACTTTCTGATCGATACGGGCACCAACTTCTTCCTGCAATTTACTAACTAAGTCATTGATAGCTTTCTGCCCATTGCGAAAAGATAACCATCCTATTAATCCGACTACAATTAAGAGCTGTAAAAGGAAAGGAATAACTAAGATGTACGTTAAAGGAATTTCTTTCAAAAAACTTGTCTTTCTATCTAATTGCCTGAGAGATTTTTTTTTCATGGAAAATAACTCTATATAATAGCTAATTATATTCCACATATTATATAGTATAAATACTACTTTTTTTATGGAATAAGGTGGATTACAGTTTCTATTATTTATAATAATAAGAAATAGTTTGGATCATAGACATCTCCAGAAAGGTTTTCCAAACCTTTGCCTTACCCTAATCTTTTAACATCGGTATTTTTGGAAATGTCTAATATTTATTTTTACTTGAGTACCTAAACAAAATTATTTATCTACCCTAATTTTATTTGTGGTATATCTTATAAAAATTTTGGTATAAAAAATGTGTAATCATACTTAAAATAACCGTTAAATGGTTACAGTAAACTTTCAATTACATCTGTATTGCTTGGTAATTCTTTAGTCAAAATTTCAGCACCTTTTGTGGTAACTAAAACATCATCTTCAATCCTAATACCTCGAACATCAGAAAAATGTTTGAGCTTTTCCCAATTGACAATATGCTGATATTTTTGACGTGTTTCTGTGTTATTTAAAATCGCTGGAACTTGATAAAAACCAGGCTCAATTGTGACTAACATTCCAGAAGCTAACGGACGATTTAATCGCAAAAAACTTAAACCAAAACGACTACTACGTTCCCGACCTATTTCATATCCTGCTAAATCTCCTAAATCTTCCATATCGTGTACATCTAAACCTAATAAATGACCAACTCCGTGGGGAAAAAATAATGCATGAGCATCCATTTCTACTAACTGTTCTGGTTGACCTTTTAAGATTCCTAAATTAACTAATCCTTCGGCGATAGTTTTAGCTGCTAATAAATGAATATCTAAATATTCTACACCTGGTTTAAGTTGAGCAATACAATTATCATGGGCAGCTAAAACTACATCATAAATATCTCTTTGTGTAGGAGAAAACTTACCAGAAATAGGCCAAGTACGAGTCACATCACTTGCCCAACCTAAAGTTGTTTCTGCTCCCACATCTGCTAATAGTAAATCTCCTGTTTGTAGAGGATGATAATATTCTCCATTGTGTAAAACTTCCCCATGTACAGTTACAATACTGTTATAAGCACAGGTCATATTATGAGAAATAATAATACTTTCCATTGCAGCACGGATATTAGCTTCAAATTTAGCATTTTTTGTTGCTGCCATTCCTGCTTTATGAGCTTTTACTGTTACTGCTGCTGCTTGTTTAATTTCTGTTAAAGCCATATCATCATGGCTAAGTCTTAAAGAGATAATTGCTTTTGTTAATTCTAAGTCAATTTTTTGGTGTTTCTTAGAAGGAAAAATATCGCGATTTAAAATCTGACATTGTGTGATTTTAGTAGTGGGATTTTGTACATAAATAGTTGCTGCATTTGCGGCATAATCTTTTAATTCTTTAATCGGAAAAGCAGCATCAGCACCTATAATTTCGGCGAGGCGATCGCGTGTTGGTATTTCTCCATGCCAAAGTAAATTACTTGGGGATAGATTATCCATAAATAGTTCTAATTTTCCTCCTTCTAAACGGATAGCAGCATCTTCAATAGGTAGCCCAGCAAAATAAAGAAAATGACTGCTAGGACGGAAGGGAAAAGTATTAGCTGGAAAGTTGCGGGAACTAGAACTACCTGACCAAAGTATTGTTGGAAAATCAATTAATTTTGCTAATTTTTCTCGTCGGTTGCGGAGTGTTTTAGATAGATAAGTATGATTTGTTGGAATTTGCATGGTAGTTATTTATTGAATTGTTATTTATGGTTACTAGAGATTGTTAATAAACTGAATCAGGACTTAGGTACATATATGAAACTATATACCATTTGTAGGATTTATTATTATATATGGTAGTTATGGTTCAGTCCCGTCAATATATAATATTTAATGAGTTTAAGGATTACGGAGGTAGTAGGGTTTAGTTTCCAAACCCTGAGGTGAAAAAATACAAATATTTTTCTCAAGATGTACGGAAAATTGTAGCGATTTCTATAATTAGTAGATCATGGTATGGAAGATTCTAAAAAAGTCTTTACAAGGATTTTTGTTTTTTAGCAGTGTGTTCTAAATTTGCTGAAAAATACTATAAATTTGTTGATTAAAACTCTATAAAGGATTCACTATATTTCAATTCATATTAATAGATTTAAGCTATACAAATATAAGATTCCTTTCTGGGGAATGTGCAGGAGTAATTTCTCTGTAGCTAATTAGTATAAATAGCTGAAGCAAGCTGTTAAAAATTTCAATTTTTCTAGTTAATTAGACTGTTATTATCATTCAGAATAGATAGAATATTTAGGGAAAATATTGACATAAAGATATTAACATAAACATATATAAAAACCATCAATTGAGAGTAAGTAAAATATAAAAAAACTCTTTATAACATGATATAAAAAAGTATTTGTTAGGTTAAATTTTTCCTGATTAATATTTGAAATTTACTGTAAAAATCTGTTTCTTAAATACTGGTATTTTTGAATAACTATAAGATTCACAAAAATATTAAATCTTTGACTTTTAATACAGTCTGAAATTAGACATTTATCAGACTCTTGTAACTAAACCAGAACCAATAGTAATTTTTATTCATGGTGGGGGTTGGTTATACCGTCCCAAAGAAGTGGAGCTATTTTTTTTATTGCCATATTTGAAAATGGGTTTTTCGGTTGTATTTTTGTGGGATATTGTTTGGTAGCACAGTCCCTAGCACCTGGAGCAGTGGCAGGCTCTCAGTGTGCTTTAGGTTGGGCAATAAGGAATGCTCAACAATATAATTTCAATGTGGAAAAAATTGTTGTCAGTAGGTTTTCTACTGGCATTCATTTGGGGACGACAACAGGTATATTTTCTGCTGCTGCTGGTTTTGACTATTATTGCTCTGGTGATGATAAATTCAAAGTAGCTGGAATTGTTAATTGCTTTGGTATTACTGATATCAAAAATTTGCTGCAAGGAACAAATGTTTAAAATTATGGTCTGAAGTGGATGGGAAACTAGAGCGATCGCTTAGAAATGGCAGAGCGTGTTTCTCCAATTCATTATGTACATTCTCAACTACTACCTATTTTTACTGTTCATGGCGATACTAATTTAATTGTGCCATATAACTATGCAGTAAGATTTTACAAATTACTTAATCAAGCTAATGCACTGAATTAATTATTAACTATTTTAAGAGGTAGTCATGGAGAATTTGGTTATAGTAAAAATATTGAGTCTTTTTTCACAAAATATGGTTTGTTAAATAATTAATTTTTTTGATATAAATAACAGTACAAAATTATCGTGGAGAAAATAAACTTCTTCAGTACTTCGGTAATATTCCAACCTTGATGGGGTGATGGTGTTGACATTAGGCAATATTTCTATATTTACTATTAATTGATAATTTGTTTTTTTAGATAGAAAAAGTTATTAAATATTTTGCAGGAAAGTTACGTCGAACTTTCCCATATTCTTGGTTCAGAGATATAGCACTAGGGGAAAATAAAAAGGTAAAATTTATCTATAACCGAGCTTTTTCCTGTACAATTCGCAAACATAATTTGCCAATATCTCTGTCATAAATTTGTAGTGCTAAATCTAATTTTTTTTAGCTCCTAAAAAATAACTTCACTGTCAAGAACTTCATTTAAGTCAGGTGTAATTACTAATCTATAATCAAATGGTGAAGACAAACCAGATGGTATTTCAATCCGACTACCATCAGGGTTGCGCGGTGAAAAGAAAGAGTCAGCTTCTACAATTAGATTATTATCAGAATTAATAGATAGATCAGTAACTTTCAATGTATTACTATTACCATTGCTCAAAAGTGCTGTAAAATATGCTGCATCTGTCATTTCTCCTGGGTTAGTTAAATCATCTATATCTATCCTGGCAACAACACTTACACTTGCACCACCACCTTGACCATAACTGCGTAGCCAAGGCTGTACAGCATCAGTAGCAGCACGGCGAAAGTCCTGTTCTGGAGTTCCCTGAGTACCGTCAACGCTAAAAACTGCATATAAGTCCTCTCCATCCCAGAATAAACCACGACCTCTACCGTCTGCTCCAGTGGTTTCATAATCTGTTCGCACCCAGTTATTAGTGGGGTTTATTGGATCGAAGCTAGCAATAATGGGATCTTGGTTGTTAACCGTTCTTTGCCAAGTACCAATATAAATAGTTTGGCCGTCGACGAGCTCAATACTAGGTCCATTTTGAGCTTTTATCTCTTCTTCTGTACTTGAGGGAGTAAATTTAATTACATTATTTGTAATCTCAGCATCATCATTTTCAATTATCCCTTTTGTTGTTGTTAATATGTTAGGACTATCGGTGTTGATAGTAGTAGGGTCCAGTAGATAAACAGTGAAAAATTCATCTAACTCTTGCTGTGTATCACCAATAATAGGTACTGTAAAAGTTTTTGTTGTTTCACCAGGATTAAATGTTAACACACCTCTGGTAACTTCATAATCTTGCCCTGCTATAGCTTCATCAGGTATAACAACTGCTAGTTTAAAGATACCACTAGGGTCTGTATCATAAGCAACTTCAATAGTCTGTTCACTAGGATCATTGAGATTAACGGTAAAAGTTGCGTCTGTAGTCCCGGCATCCCCTTCAACTACACTAACTTTGTCGATAGAAACTTCAAATTCTGGTTCTGGTTCTGGTTCTGGTTCTGCTGTAGGATGAGCTCTTAATTTGAAGTCTTCAGCTTTTAGGTCTGGTAGATTTTCAAGAATTGCAAATTGACCGCCATCTCCAAAACCTTCTTCACTACCATTAGCATTATAGAATAGCTGACCAGTCGTGCTATCGTAGACAATTATAGCGTCAGAAGTTGCAGCATTATCGGTCACAGTGTCAAATTCATTGTCAATACTAAACCCACTTCCAGCATCACTGGAAATTTTTGTAAATTTTCTTTTAGCAAGGATAATTGTATCTTGATCGGGAACAAAATCTGTAATTGTATCGACACCAAGGGCCTGAAAATCAATATCTTCTTTAGCATCAAAGATAAAAAAGTCTTTACTGGCATTACCAGTGAGGGTATCATTTCCTCTACCCCCATTGAAGCGATCGCGACCTTGACCACCTATTAAGACATCATTACCATCTCCGCCAAAGAGATGGTCAAAACCCTGACGACCTTCTAAGGTGTCATCACCATCCAAGCCAAATATTTTTTCCCTATCTCGACTACCAATTAGTTTTTCGGACTCTGTAGTACCAATTATTGGTTTCATAATAATCAACCTTGATATTAAGTTTAATAGTTGTACTGATACACCTCTATTATAGTTTAATCAGACCTCTACCCATAACTAACACATATAAGTAGTGGGACATAAGTTTTCCCTGCTGTCTAAAGTTTTGTAAATAATATAATAAAGCTTTCAGATAGAAAAAATCATTATTTTACATTTCTTAACATAATGCTGTTTATTTATGTCCAACTACTTAGTATACCTTTAGACTAAGTCAAAAGTTACCCATCAAGATTTTATGAGCTCAAAACTTTAACCCGCTCAGTAATTTCAGGAAATTATTTGACATTATAAAAATTGTTAACCCATACAAATGTTGTGTAATCTCATCTACATAGGTCAGTCTTGTGTGTAATATTGATCTGATAAAGAAATGAATTTGATATATCTCTTATGATAGTATAATTGTAAGTCTTATTTAATTATTTGACTTCAGTAGTCAGCCCTGAGCGAAAAACTCTACCAATAATCTTCTCAATAGGTGGATCAGTTACTGTCAAATCTTGTACTTCTAATTCTGCCAAAATTTTGGCTACAGTTGTAGTTAAATTTTCCCGACGGACCAACAAACGTACTGCCTGACCTGTTAATGATTCTACCTCCCCATAATTAGATAAAAATTGATGAAAATTCACATCTTCTACAGGCACAGGATTAATTAATTCTATTTGCACCTCTCTATAAGGAGCAAAGCGATCAAGTAAACCATCTAAACTACCATCATAAATTAATTCACCTTGATATATTAGCAACACCCGCTTACACAAAGCCGTAATATCTGCCATATAATGACTCGTCAATAACACCGTTGCTTGATAACGTTGATTATATTCCCGCAAAAATTCCCGCACTGCCACCTGAGCATTAACATCTAAACCTAAAGTTGGTTCATCCAAAAACAAAACTTGTGGCTGATGTAACAACGCCGCCATTAACTCTGCCTTCATCCGTTCCCCCAAAGATAACTTCCTAACTGGTTGTTTCAACTTTCCCTCTAAGGACAACATCTCTGTGAATTCCATCAACCGTCTACGATATTCTTTGTCGGAAACACCATAAACTGCCGCATTAATTTTTAGGGAGTCTAACACAGGTAAATCCCATATTAGCTGTTGTTTTTGCCCCATGACTAGAGTAATTTGCTGTAAAAATTCTCTCTTGCGCTCAAAGGGTATATAGTCTGCAACTTTAACTACCCCATTAGATGGATGAATTAAACCTGTCAACATTTTTAGAGTAGTAGTTTTCCCAGCACCATTAGGTCCAAGAAACCCTACTATTTCTCCCGGGTCTATTTCAAACGAAATATTTTCAACTGCCTTAACATATTGATATTGGCGACGAAGAAAATGACGTAATGTTCCTTTAATTCCAGGTTCTTTGATACCTACTGGAAAGACTTTGCTTAAATTTTTAGTGAGTATAATAGACATGAGTTTCAATATTAATTAGGACTTATGCAAAATATTACAGCGCTTTCCGTTGTCAGTGAAGTACACCAACAAGGCCAAGATGCTTGCAAGACATAATTTTTACTGTATACCCAGTACATCTTATACCCAAAATCCAATGTAAATCATACACCATCAGATGGGGCTTTCCCGTCGCAAAGCTCCTACTATATATGATAGTTCTGCGTAAGTCCTGATCAATGATAGTGGGTAATACCGTTTCATATAGAATCCGGTTATATAGCATATTTATATCTATGTCACTAGGAATATTTAGGCCTCAAAGTAATGGGAAAGCGTTTGAGCATTAAAGAACAAATTTGCAGTACAAGAAATAGAGGAGCTCTATCCAGGCGCTAGAAATGTGGTATAAAGCTCTCAGTAGTATATTATCTGGCTATTGGCCAAAGGTTTAAAGAGTGAAGAAGTAGCAACAGTGAATGGGTTAGGCATGCAATGGTAAGAAGCAATAACCCAACGGTTTCATAAAAGAGGACTAGCAGCGGTTAGAGACAGTCGTCACCAGAGCCAGAGAGCCAAACCCTTGCTCACTATTCCTCACCAATATCCCTAATGGGAACAGCCACAGCTAGAGGCGATCGTAAATTCTCTACCATCTCTTGTATTTCCAAAGGTGGAGGAGGTGTCATCCGAGATACTATAAAAGTCACAATAAAATTTAACGCCATCCCCACAGTGCCAATACCTTCAGCAGAAACCCCGAAAAACCATGTCGGCATTCCCGCAAACTTGACACCTACAATATAAATAGTAGTAAACAATAAACCTACTACCATACCAGCGATCGCTCCTTCCCGGTTAGTGCGTTTATCAAAAACACCTAAAATAATCACCGGGAAAAAACTAGCTGCAGCCAAACCAAAAGCAAAAGCTACCACCTGAGCAACAAACCCTGGTGGGTTAACCCCAAAGTAACCAGCAATAGCAATAGAAAATCCTACCATCATCCGTCCTACAATTAACCGTCGTGACTCCGGTGCTCCTGGATCGATCATTCGATAGTAAACATCATGGGCAATGGAACTAGAAATTACCAACAACAAACCTGATGCTGTAGACAAAGCAGCAGCCAAGCCTCCCGCTGCTACTAAAGCAATTACCCAAGGAGCAAGTTTAGCTACTTCTGGGGTAGACAAAACAATAATATCCCGGTCTATTTTAATTTCATTAGTTTCTTTATCTGGGGTGAGTTGAAAGCGACCATCATTATTTTTATCAGTAAATTCTAACAAACCCGTATTTTCCCACTTTGTCGCCCAGTTTAACTGTTGAACTTCCTCCACAGTTTTATCGTGTAAACTATCAATTAAGTTGTATCGCGCAAAAGTAGCTAAGGCAGGAGCAGTTGTATACAAAATAGCAATAAATAATAATGCCCAACCGGCAGAATATCTGGCAGCTCTTACATCAGGCACGGTGTAAAAGCGAACAATAACATGAGGTAAACCAGCAGTTCCCACCATCAACGCAATAGTGATAAACAAAACATCAAGCATAGTTTTGTTGCTAAAAGCTGCGGTATATTCTGCAAAACCCAAATCTACCTGAACTTGATTGAGTTTTTCCACAATATCGCTGAAAGTAAAAGCAAATTGAGGTATAGGAATACCAGTAATAACTGTAGCAATAGCAATAGCTGGAATCAGATAAGCAATAATAAGTACAGTATATTGGGCAACCTGAGTCCAAGTGATACCTTTCATCCCACCTAAGATGGCAAAAAAAGCAACTATAATCATCCCAATGAAAACGCCGGTACCAATGTCAACTTGTAAAAACCGACTGAAGACAATACCAACACCCCGCATTTGCCCCGCAACGTAAGTCATTGATACGAAGATAGCAGCGATAACTGCAACTATACGGGCAACATTTGAGTAGTAGCGATCGCCTACAAAGTCAGGTACTGTATATTTGCCAAACTTCCGCAGGTATGGAGCGAGTAGTAATGCTAATAGTACATAACCACCAGTCCATCCCATAAGATAGATCGAACCATCATAACCTAAAAAAGAAATTAACCCTGCCATTGAAATAAATGAGGCCGCAGACATCCAGTCCGCTCCAGTAGCAGCACCATTAGCAATAGCAGGTACACTTTGGTCCGCTACAAAAAAACCTTTACTATCTTTGACTCGCGATCGCCATCCAATATAGAGATAACCTGTAAAGGAAACAGCCACAAAAATCAATGTCCATACTTCTGCACTCATCTAGTCTCTCCCATCAGTATTAGGTTTTTCATTGAGTTCGTCTATGTTATATTTTTTATCAAGTTTATCCATTTGAATAGCGTATGTAAAAATTAAGATTACAAACACATAAATTGAACCTTGTTGTGCTATCCAAAAACCCAAGGGTACACCAAAGAATTGAATAGTATTTAAGGGTTGAACTAATAAAATGCTAAAAACAATTGATACTATTGCCCAAATGATTAGCAAGTTTCTAATTAATGATGTATTAGCACGCCAGTATGCTCGACGTTGTTTTTCATTCATTATTTTAAATTTTTGAGTGATAATACATCTTTTTATCAGATTTTCTACCCAAAATGTAATTAATTAAATAATATTATCTAAGTCATATGACTAATTAGTCATGACTTTTGCAGTCATATATTTATGACTTATAGTTCATAACTTCTGCCATAACTCTTGCAAAAATCTTTCAATAAGTATATATTTTTTATATATGTAGTTATAGCAATTCAAGTCAAGGGCACAGAAATTTCTAAGTTATCAAACTCAGCCATAGATATTTTTGACTTTTGTATTTTAGACTCTTGTCTTCCTATATAAGTTGCTTAAGAAATAAATCTGGATAATTTTAAAAATGGCATTTTATAATCATGATTCACTTAAGTCTGAACTAAATCAAAGAGGTTGGCGTTTAACTGCTCAAAGGGAAACTATCCTGCAAGTGCTTCAACGTCTACCTCAAGGCAAACACTTAAGTGCAGAAGAAATATATAATCTGTTGTTAAATCAAAAGGAACAAATTAGTCTGTCTACTGTTTATCGAACACTACATTTATTGACAAAAGTAGGTATTCTCAGGGAACTAGAACTAGCCGAAGGACATAAACATTATGAGATGAGTGCCCCCAACCTTAATAAACATCACCATTTAGTTTGTCTTCAATGTCATAAAACCTTTGAATTTAATGATGATTCCATAATGAAAATTAGTCAGAAGCAGGCTGAAAAAGAAGGTGTTGAAATGTTAGACTGTCAACTAACAATTCATGCTATTTGTATTGAGGCTTTACGCAAAGGTTGGCCTGCTTTAGTAGCTACTAATTGGTCTTGTCCAAGAACTAACTTAGAAATAACATCTAAATCAAATAATCACAAATAATCAAAAGGCAACTCTGGAGGAGGAGGGGGAGCTACCAAATATTCAAGAACTGCTTTATGACTCTCGCGGTTAGTTTGAACTTCTGCAGCGATCGCCTCAAACCTAACCTCCAAACAACCATAAACAATCTCCAACTCTGTAATTGCCTCAATTTCCCCCATTCCATTCGGAATAAAATCAGTTAACCAACGTGGCCCCGCTACTATTGCCTGAGCTTGGCGGTCATAAACCCATATCTTAACATAAATCCTAGGTAAACCTTCCGGTAATTTCACCCTAACTTTCACCGAGCGCCCCGCAATAATATCCTTAGCCAAAACCTCTAAATAAGGAACTGGTAATAATTGTTCTTCAGGCAAAATATAACTTTGTATCGAAATTGATTCATCCTGCTCTTGATCAATATGGGCTAAACCAAAATTCCATTCCTCCTCTTGGTCTGGCAAAACCTCCTCTAGTTGTTCATCTTCCACAACAAACTCTTGTTCTTCCCAATTAACTTGATCATCATTGTCACTAGCAAATTCCTCATCATCAACTATTACACTTATAGAATCATTATCCTCCAATTCCTCTACCTTATTCTCCTTAGACTTCAATATACTCTCTAACTCTTCATCCTTCTCCGTTTCCTCACTTGGTTCCAAAGAAGAAGCCCTCATCCATTGCAACAACTCAGAATCATTAATCAAGGAATAAGCCTTTGAAAAGAATCTATCCTCCAATTTCAAAGCCTGAAGCTCTTTATTTTTCAGATCAAACTTTGTAGGAAAAGACACAAGATTTGGTCTAGTCTGAGGTGCTTCATTATCCTTAAGACTTTCCAAGTCTGACTCTTGTTCTTGTGGTAAACTCGCCTCACCTTCAGAAAATTCAGATTCTCCCCAAACATCATCTACCTCATCTAGATCATTAGGAGTATTGGACTTAGCCGACAAATCATTAATTTCATTTGCATTTTTGGCCACTTTCTCCGATACTGGACTTCCAAATGTTGGTAATTTTAATAATTCAGAATCTCTAGGAGCATTTGACTTAGACAACAGATCATTAATCTGATCCGCATTTTTGGCCATATTCTCCGGTAATGGATTTCCAAACGTTGGTAATGTTAAATTGTGAGAATCTGACTCACCTGTAATAGATCCACATACTTGTAGTGGTAAAGGTTGCTCCTTATCTATTTTTTGCTCTAGTTGACTCTGATTAATTGTTTCTACTAACTTTTGAAAAGAATTAACTTCTGGCTCTGGCTTTCTTGCAGTCAAACTTGTCTGAGGAGGAACCATTTCTTGATGCTCATCTTTAACAAAATCATCATCAACCGCTGCCAACCAGCTTTCCAGTGGGGCTGTAATTGTGAAAGACTTATTAGCCAGAATATCCTTATGATCTGTGACCGTAATTTGCCCTAATATTAGATGAGTTTTAATATTTTCCGGTATATTAATTCTACCAGCAAAAATAATAGGTGCCACTTGCTCTGGTAGAGTTTGCTGTACTTCAATTAAAATTTCTGAATTTTGAGGATTACGCAAACAAATTTTTAAACTTCCATTAATTATTAGGGCATTATTCTCTGTAATTGCAGAATCTTCATTTATGAGATTATTTTGATTTTGTAAAGGCTGATTATTCAAGCCTTCATTAGATTGAATATTTTGATTTTGACTATCAATAGTTATCTCACCAGATATTATTAATCCTTCTCCTGGTTTAGCAATGTAAGATTCTTGATCTAAGGTTAACTCTAAAGGAAAATTTACAGTAGAAGTAGTAATTGTATTAGTATCTGCATCTGTTTCTTTATTTAGATCTAGCTCTACTTTTTGCTGAATTTCCCCCAATGTTGACAAGTTATTAATTGGAGTTTTAGTTAGTTCTTTGAATTGATTCTCTATATTCTTGGATTCTTCGTTTTTACTTTGAGTATTTACCTTTTTCTGCTCACCACTATCTAGAAAATCAGTGATATTTTCCATCCTTTCTGACTCTTCAGATAATAGTTTTGATGGCTCTTGAGTTTGAGCATCTAATAATCCTATTTCCTCTGATTTGATGATCTCTCGTTTGGACAATTCAGGATTATTTTTTACTACATTTTCCCCTTGATTAATTGTGACTTCATTTATGTCTATTTCACCTGAAAAAAACGATATATTTTCATTAAAAATCACATCCTTTAGATCTGCTTGAGAATCTTTTACTATAGATATTTCCTGATTATCTGATTCTAGTTGTTGTGAAAAATCTGAACTATCATACTCAGTCGGTAATACTTGTAAATGGACAATATGTTGCTTTACTTCTTGTGATGATGTGCTTAGTTTAGCAAAACAACACAATTCCCATTTACCAGGCTTGAGGTGGGTAAATGGGATAATAGACATAAGACCTTGAGAGCGAGTATGACTAGAACGTCTATGAACTCGCCTTACAGGTGGAGTTTCTTCAGTAGAATCGTGAATAATCCGAATCTGGACTTCTGTATTGGCTATATGAGTATTAGCGACTATACGATAGCGACCTTCTAGAATTTCCACATCGGCTGATTCTAAAGGTAGCCAGGTTTGGTCACCCTCTTTCTGTAGCAAAAATTCCCAGTGTGACATCTACGGCTACAGTTTTACTTTACAAAATATATATACTCAATATTATCTCAGATTCTTAATTATTTCCATAATTTTAGGTCTTCAAGTCAACTTTTTTTTAATCTTAATATTTATTTAAAATTTTTTAGCTTATTTTCAATAACCACAAATAGTTTTTTTTGTCAATATAAATTTTCTATAGTGCACTCAGGCCATTTAAGTTATAAGTCATCAGTACCTCCAGACCTGAAGCAATTTATAGTTTAGATAATAATGTTGGGCAATTATTAACTAATTAGTCACCGGTGGGCAGTCCGAGACAAAAAAACAGACACACCAGGTAAGAGGTTTGACTAAGGTCAAGCTTCGTACTCGTGACGAGAAATTCCAGCGGTCTGTAAAATCTTAACCTGCTTTCAAGCTTTCGCTAATGTGAGTGGGAAAAATCTACTTACATCACAGACTCAACTTCAGCAATTTCAGGAATTTCTTCCCGAAGTTTGCGCTCAATACCCATTTTGAGAGTCATGGTAGAACTGGGACAAGAACTGCAAGCTCCCTGTAATCTAAGCTTAACTATTGGACCTTCAATGTCTACTAATTCCACATTACCGCCATCTGCTGCCAGATAGGGTCGTAATTCATCTAATACAATTTCAACATTTTCATTCGTAAGCGCTTTCGCTTCACCCATTTTTTTCTCCTTGTTTGTTTTAATTTATTATGGATACTAAAATTATAGTTAATCCTAACTTACTGAACCGGGAAATAAACCAAAATTTCTAATCTTTATACAACTGCTGGTTCTAATAGTTTTATATTAGAATAATTAAACTCAGTTGTTATTTTTTGACCCTTTTCTGTAGAATTAACAACTTGGCTAGTCATTATGTAGTAGTGAACAAATTTTTCATAAGAGTCCTCAAATTCTAGTTCCCTAATTACTTCATTAGTTTTAGGATTGCGGAAGATAGCGTTATAGTGAGTAGCAATACAACCCTCTGATGTCTCCAAAGTTTTATGGGTGTTAATTACAAAGGCCATGCGCCCCATGACTCGACTAACTAGACAAATTTCTTGGCCTCTAACTTTGTAATTTGACCCCATGGCATCCCCTTTAACAAGAATTTCAACTGCTCCTGTCTCATCACTATTACCAAAGCTGAAACTATTTTTACCATGGGATTTTTCAAATGATGAACGTTTGCGGTGGGTAACTACATCCCGTAGTTGGGTATAAACACTTTGTTTTACTTCTTCGTCTGGAATACCTGTGACTTCTACAGTAAAATCTGGCTTAATCAAAATTTGGCCATTATAAATTTCTGACCCCTGTTTAAGTTCTATACTAGCACTAAAACCAGGAAAATTTGAATCCCAAGTGTAGCGATGTTCGTAGGCAGCTTTAAATAAATCACGAGCATTTTGCTCAGTCATAGAAACCTCCTAATTAATAGGGCGAAATTTTATTCTCAGGATTTACGCAAAGGTAAGAAATACGATGAGAATTTATCAAATATTAACTAAATTATAAATGATATACAGCCCTACTCCTGAATTTTTAATAATATTATTTTATTATAAAATCGTAACTTTAAGGTTAAATTTATATTATAAGCTATTGCTCAATGTAGGAAGCAAAAGCTATGAATAAATTGAGACAGAATTACTGCAAAAGTAGACTCCCTTAACCACAATAAATATTTTTTTATTTAAACATCTCTTAACAATTACAGAGGATATAATTTATAACTGCTAAAAGCTTAACACTAAAGGTTAGTTTTTGGATTTAAGACTTGTTTAAATAATAAGTATAACATTTTTTTTCAATAGGTACAAAATTGAGTCATTGCATATCGGATTCACCTAACTATAATTTCCAGATTTTTCACTTAATTTTAGTCATTATTTAATTCTTCAAAATTTAATTGTTAAAAATTAAGAACCTGAAAATTTGTAATTGCTAGTAAATCAAAAATATGATAGTATTTTAATAAAAATATAATTTTTTTATTAGCCCCCATTGATAAGCAAAAAAAATACGGTGGTACTCTTAATATGACACAAGACCTTTCCAGTCACGGCTATGAAATTATTAGACAAGTGGAACGTCACCAACAAGAGGGAGAAGTGACATATCAGGGAATAGCTCTCAAGCAAAACCAAGAAGTTGTTATCAAAGAGTTCCGTTTTGCAGATGATAATGCTAATTGGACAATATTTGAAGCTTATGAGCGAGAAGTAGAAATTCTCAAACAACTACAACATCCCCGCATTCCTAACTATATTGATGCCCTAGAAACTTCCGAAGGATTTTGTTTAATTACAAAATATCAAGAGGGAAAATCTTTGGCAGAAAGAAGAAGTTTTACCCCAGAACAAATTAAACAAATTGCTATTTCAATTTTAGAGATTTTAGTATATTTACAAAAGTGTAAACCGCCAATTATTCACGGCAATATTAAACCTGAAAATATATTAGTGACGACTCATATCAACGGTGAAAGATTTCCTACTGCATATTTAATGAATTTTGGTTGCGCACGGAAGGGAATAGAAGAGAATTTTACTGATGGTGTCAGTGGGACATCAGGATTTATGCCTCCAGAACAAGAATTGAATGGTACTGTCACTATCAATTCTGACTTATATAGTTTAGGGGTAACTATGATTTGCTTGCTGACAGGTACTTCTAGTAGAGATGTAATTAAATTAATTGATCGCAATCATCGCTTTAACCTGAAAAAATTAGCGCCACAACTGAGTGTATTATTTACAATGTGGCTAGAGAAAATGGTATCTCCCAATGGTAAAGATCGCTTTGAAAATGCAGGAGCGGCTTTAGCAGCACTAAAACCAATACCTGTTTTTGGCGATGCTGCTAATTTTAAGAATGTGGCAATGGCAATGTTACCTGTAAAAGCATCTGTCATATTGGGATTCGCCAGTATTGCTGCTCTTTCTTTATTGGCGACAACTTTAACAGTTTTTCGTCAACAACCAAACTTAAGGAATTCCCTGAATAAACAAAAACTTCAGTTGGAAAGAACAACAACAATATTGTCTGGTGACAACTCAGTTGCTAAATTGCGAGCAACTTCAGAATGTTACGGTTGTAACTTCCGTCGTGCTAATTTTGCAGCTCTCAAACTTGAAGATGCTTATTTGCGAAACGCAGATTTATTTCAAGCTAATTTAAGAGGTGTTGAACTCAGAGGTGCAAGATTACAAAATGCTAACCTTAAGAAGGCGCAATTGCAAGGCTCAATTTTAATCAAGGCTAAACTCCAGAAAGCAAATTTGTATCGTGCTAGCTTAGAAGGTGCAAATTTAACTAAGGCAGTTTTAGTCAGTGCTAACCTACGACGAGTGAATTTATCTGGCGCAAATTTGAACTCTACAAATTTGCGTGCTGCTAATTTTTCTGGTGCTTATCTCCGTGAGGCTAAATTGAGTAGGGCGAATTTAGAAGGAGCTAATTTAAAGAAAGCTAATTTAAGTGGTGCAAATATGAGTCATGCTAGTCTCCGAGGTGCAGATTTGAGGAGGGCAACTTTAAAAGATGCTAATCTCAAGAGGGTAGATTTAGTGGGAGCAAATTTAGCAGGGGTTACATTCCTGGATGCCGACCTTCAAGGAGCTAACTTGAAAGGAGCTAATCTAAAAAATGCTAATTTACTGGGTGCAAACTTAGAAAATGTAAATTTGCAAGGTGCTAATTTGCAAGGTGCAATTATGCCTGATGGTAGTTTTATTGAGTAGATATTTGACTATTTCAGTTATCACTTATCGGTAATTCCTATTGAACCATATGGCGATTTTTCATCCCTCTAAAAGGGGAAGCTTGGGAACTTAACTTTTGAGTCACTAAACTCCGGCTCTACTCAGTCATAATTTCTTTAATCACAATATTTTGGAGGTAACAATAGTGAAACTGAATCAAAATCATAAACCAGATCAAGAATTAAATGAAAGCCTTTTTCTGATAACTGCTAAACAAAACTGCACTGATTTTGATTTCTTAATTGATTATCTGAATAATCATCAAGATGAAGTTGAGTCTGCTCTGAGAAATTATGGTTCTGTGGCTATTAGGGGATATAAAGTGAAAACTCCTGAGCAGTTTCAAAAAGTGGGATTGAGCATTTTTCCTGAGCTGCGAAATCAATATCCTGGTGGGGCACCTCGTTATAAAGTTGCTGAATATGTCTGGAGTGCTTCTTCAGTGCCAAGTTATCAGTCAATTTGTGGTCATACAGAGTTATCTTACTCGCCATCAGAACAACCTCCTTACATATTATTTTTTTCACCTCAAGTTGCTAAAAGTGGGGGTGAAACTCCTATTATTAATATGAAATCGGTTTTATCAGACTTACCTGAACAGTTGCAGCAGAAGTGTTCCCATACCCGTTTGGTAACAAAGTTTTATTGGGTAAATACACAGAAAAGATTATTTGACGTACGATTATGGAAATGGCCTTGGTTTGGTTTTCCTAAATCTTGGAAGGCTGTCTTTAATACTGAGGATAAAAGTTTAGTTGAAAAAAAATGCTTTGATGCAGGGCGACAGATTAAGTGGCTTGCTAATGATGGCTTAATTGCTCATTATCCAATGCCAATAATTGGTTCTCATCCGATCACAAAGGAAATTGCCTGGACAGGATTTTTCCCTTGGTTTCATATCTGGGGTGTTTGTATTGATGCATGGTTTGCTGCTAAGTATCAAAGAAAATTCAGGAGTTGGTTAGTATTTTTGATCTTATTTTTAATCACGCTTGGGCAAATTTGTCTTGAAAAATTGATTCCAGAAAGGTGCAAATATCGAGCTTTGGATGTAGTTTTTGAGGATGGTTCTGATTTGTCTTTTTGGGATGTTTATCATATTGTCAAAAGTTATTGGAAAAATACAGAATTATTTTCCTGGCAGGAGGGAGATATTGTAATTTTAGATAACTATCGTATGGGGCATGGTAGGCTACCTTTTACTGGAGAAAGACAAGTTTATATAGCCTTCTCCTAGTTCTACTAAAGCTAGAATAGTTTAGGGAAATTTTTAAGCCCCCAACTACTTACTGCCAAGGTCACCCTCGGCAAAGGCTAGTTTTTATTAAGCTGAAATCATCAATTTTCTTGATGGTAATATTTTGGAGGTAACCACAGTGAAACTGAATCAAAATCATAAACCAGATAAAGAATTAAATGAAAGCCTTTTTCTAATAACTGCTAAACAAAACTGCGCTGATTTTGATTTCTTAATTGATTATCTGAATAATCATCAAGACGAAGTCGAGTCTGCTCTAAAAAATTATGGTGCTGTAGCTATTAGGGGATATGAAGTAAAAACTCCTGAGCAGTTTCAACAGGTAGGATTGAGGATTTTTCCTGAGCTGCAAAATCAATATCCTGGTGGGGCACCTCGTCATCAAATTACTGAATATGTCTGGACTGCTTCTGAATTACCAAGTTATCTAACAATTTCTGGTCATACAGAATTGTCTAACTCCCCATCAAACCAACCTCATTATATATTGTTTTTTTGCCCTCAAGTTGCTAAAAGTGGCGGTGAAACTCCAGTTATTGATATGAAATCGGTTTTATCAGATTTACCTGAACAGTTACAGCAGAAGTGTTCCCATACCCGTTTGGTAACAAAGTTTTATTGGGTAAATACACAGAAAAGATTATTTGACGTACGATTATGGAAATGGCCTTGGTTTCGTTTTCCTAAATCTTGGAAGGCTGTATTTAACACTGAGGATAAAAGTTTAGTTGAGGCGAAATGCTTTGAGACAGGACGACAGACTGAGTGGCTTATTAATGATGATTTAATTTCTTGTTGTCCAATGGAGATAGTTACCTCTCATCCTATGACCTCAGAAACTCTCTGGAATGGATGGTTCCCTCGGTTTCATATATGGGGTACTTCTATTGAAGCGTGGTTTGTTGCTAAGTCCCAAGGATCATTCAGGAGTTGGTTGGTATTTTTCCTCTTATTTTTGATCACGTTTTTGCAAATTTGTGTCGAAAAAATTATTCCACAACAGCGCAAATATCGATATTTGGATGTAGTGTTTGAAGATGGTTCCGATTTATCTTTTTGGGATGTTTATCATATTGTTAAGAGTTACTGGAAAAATGCAGAATTATTTTCCTGGCAGGAGGGAGATATTGTAATTTTAGATAACTATCGTATGGGGCATGGTAGGCTACCTTTTACCGGAAAAAGAAAAGTTTATATAGCCTTCTCTTCACTCTAGTAATTTTTAATAGTTAAGGAAAATTTTATTTCCCACGAGCTATTTACTGCCAAAGCCATCCTTGGGAAAGATTAGTTTTTCTTTACCTCAAATCATCAATAACATAAGTATCAGGATTGTTATATCCTAATTCCTTAGGATACTGCATTGCTACTCCTAAAATATCAATTTTAAACCCCATATTTAATATTTGAATGTATGCTTGTTGACGAGCTGTATTGACTCCAGCTACAAGTTTAGACATGCCAATAATATTGCTAAATGTTTCACATTCATTCAATAATTTTGCAAAGCGATCGCTCCCTTTTTTTCCTGAATTAACTGCACCAAATTTAATATAGCAAGTATCACTTCCTGCTTCGGTACCTGCACCATAATGACAAACAGCAAATCCTTCTAAATTACTATTTTCCCAAATAAATAAAGTATCTCCTAATCTTTTATTTTCCACCGCTAAAATTTCTGATTGTAAATCTAATCCGGAATAAATATTATTAGTTAATTCTTGGCTAGCTTGTAAATAGTTTTTTTGTTGTTCTGGGGAAATTTGTGAATACCTAATGCTTTTTAATTGCTGCTGTTTTTGAGAAACAGATTTAGTGCAAATGCTAGTTAAAAAATGTGGCATAAAACCAAATTTTTGATAAAAATGTAAATGTTTGGGACTTTGAGAAAATGTAAAGAAGCAAATATGTTGAGTTTGCCAATTTCTCAAGCATTCCATTGTTGCTGACATCAATTTTTTACCTACTCCTTGATTCCAAAAATTTGGATGTACTGATAAAGGTCCAAAAAAACCAAAACTCCCCCATTTAGAGATAAAGTTAGAACCTACTAATTGACCGTCTATTTCTGCGGCTAAAGCTGCTTTTGGCTCTGTATACCAACGCTGCATATAGTATCTATCACCAAAGAATTTTATCGGGTCTGGTAAACCTATAAATGTACCAAAAGCTAATCGAAATATTTTGTCAGCTTCAGACAATTCTTGTTCTTGAAGTAAGCGAATATTAATTTTATTCATGATTTTTTTTTGATTATTTGGTCGCCAAAATAATGTCAATTTTTAGTAAAACTCGAAACTTAATGATGATCAAATGTAGCCTTTAAGTAAAAATATATCAAATATCAACAAACTAGACTTATTGCCCAAAATAGAATTATGATTGAAAAATTTTGACTTAAGAGAAATCTTTGACATATAATAACGACGATTATAGATTTAATTTTACCCCAGTACATGGAGATTTAGGCCTTGGGTATAGAACTGCGCAGTTATGTATTTATAGACAACTTGCAACCTCAGCACGCCGCCTATATTGGTACAGTAGCCCTTGGCTTTTTACCACTACCAGGTGATACCTCTCTATGGATAGAAATTTCTCCTGGTATTGAAATTAATCGTATTACAGATGTAGCTCTCAAATCTAACTCTGTGCGACCAGGGGTACAATTTGTGGAGCGACTTTATGGTTTGTTGGAAATTCATTCCAGTCGTCAGGGAGATACAAAAGCTGCTGGTCAAGCAATTTTGCAATCTTTAGAGGTTATTGAAAGCGATCGCCTGAAACCTCGTATTATCTCTAGTCAGGTGATCCGTAATATTGACTCTCACCAAGCACAGTTAATTAATCGTAATCGTCGTGGCCAAATGATTTTAGGTGGCCAAACTCTCTATGTTTTAGAAGTCCAACCTGCCGCCTATGCTGCTTTAGCAGCCAATGAAGCAGAAAAAGCTGCTTTAATTAATATTTTACAAATTCAAGCCGTAGGTAGTTTTGGACGACTTTATTTGGGAGGAGAAGAACGGGATATTTTGGCAGGTTCTCAAGCAGCTTTGGAGGCCATGAAAAATGTTTCGGGTCGAGAACATTTTGACCAACGCCAAGAATAAATTAACTAATAGAAGATTCTAGATTAATCTTTCAGGTAGGTTGTAGTTGATGAATCAAGCTTAACACGCCAGCTAGAACCTTTTGATTAACCCTCAGAATTCTACAGACAAAGTGTGATCCTATTTCCTATCTCTTCATCTTCCCTAATTCTTCTTAGATGCCTTATTTTTCTGACTTGATTAGTTAAATCTACAGATTTATTTAGACAAAAATTATAATCTAATGTACAATATAAATGATGATATTTTGTAATAAAATATTAACCATGCTAAGTAGTATACTAATTATTAGATATAGATATTAAAATTTTGAGAATGCTAATTTTGTTGAAAATTGTTCCTTAGATACAAATTGCTAAAAAATTAACAATGTCCGAAAAACTTAATTTAATGGTAGTTGATGATGAACCTAATAACTTGGATTTATTGTACCGGACTTTTCGACGTCAATTTAAAGTTTTCAGGGCAGAAAATGCTAGGATAGCTATGGAAATTTTGGAAACCCAGGGGGAAATGGCTGTTATTATTTCTGACCAAAGTATGCCAGATATGACAGGTATTCAATTTCTCATAAAAACAAGAGAGAGCTTTCCTGATACCATTAGAATTTTATTAAGTGGTTATGAGCAAGAAGAAATAAATTCTGTTGAAAATGATATACAACAAGCTGATATTTTTAAATGTGTAACTAAACCTTTTTCTCCTCAAGAACTCAAGGATGTGCTTCAAGAATGTTTGGAAATATATAAAACCAAGAAAAGTTTATAGAAAAAGATAGGGAATAAGGAATAGGAAAAGACACAATTTTCAAATTATCCTTAACCATAACTTGAGAAGTATAAATACCGATACAACCGCTTCTATTAACTAATTTATATTTCTAATTTGATTCCAGCTTGAAGATTTAATTACCACATAAATATCTTAATACTTATTTCACTTTTTTACTCTAAGTATAAAATAACTGAAACTAAAAAAAACGTGCCTTGCTATTAACCTAACTAGGAGATAAATTATAAATGCTGAGACTGGAAAATATAAGTAAGATATATCCTACAGGTGTCATTCTTAAAGATGTTAACTGGGAAGTAAAACCAGGAGACCGCATTGGCTTAGTGGGTGTTAATGGAGCTGGAAAATCAACTCAATTAAAAATTATTACTGGAGAAATAGAACCTACTTCTGGAGAAGTTATTCGCCCTGCAAATTTACACATTGCTTATCTAACTCAAGAATTTGAAGTAAATCCTAATCGTACAGTTAGAGAGGAATTTTGGACCGTATTTATAGAGGCTAATAAAATACACGAATCTCTTCTACAAGTACAGAGAGAAATGGAAATTGCTACTCCAGAAAAATTAGATGAACTTATTCATAAATTAGACCGTTTACAACGACAATTTGAAGCTTTAAATGGTTATGGATTAGATGCAGAAATTGAAAAAATATTGCCCGAAATGGGGTTTGAATCTGATGATGGCGATCGCTTAGTTAGTGCTTTTAGTGGTGGTTGGCAAATGCGGATGAGTTTAGGAAAAATTCTTTTGCAAAAGCCAGATGTATTACTCTTAGATGAACCGACTAACCATCTAGATTTAGAAACAATTGAGTGGCTAGAAAATTATTTAAAAAATTTAGCAACTCCTATGGTGATAGTTTCCCATGACAGAGAATTTCTTGACCGCCTTTGTACTCAAATTGTGGAAACTGAAAGAGGAGTTTCTACCACTTATTTAGGTAATTATTCAACTTATTTAGAACAAAAATCAGAAAATAAAGCTGCACAACTTAGCACTTATGAACGACAACAAAAAGAAATAGAAAAACAACAAACTTTTATAGAACACTTTCGTGCTAGTGCTACTCGTAGTACTCAAGCAAAAAGCAGAGAAAAACAATTAGAAAAAATAGAACTTATAGAAGCTCCTACAGTAGGATTAAAAACTTTAACTTTCCATTTTCCACCAGCACCTCGTAGTGGTAGAGAAGTTGCAGTCATTAAAGATTTAGTTCATACTTATGGTGATAAAATTCTCTTTTTAGGAGCAAACTTAGAAATAGAAAGGGGAGATAGAATTGCTTTTTTAGGGTTGAATGGCTGTGGTAAATCTACTTTACTTCGGATGATTATGGGATTAGAAAAACCCACAGAAGGTATAGTAGAATTAGGTAAATATAATGTTATACCTAGTTACTTTGAGCAAAACCAAGCAGAAGCTTTAGACTTAACAAAAACTGTGATAAACATTATCCATGATGAAGTGCCAGATTGGAAAAATGAAGAAGTAAGAACTTTACTTGGTAATTTCTTGTTTAGTGGTGATACAGTATTTAAAAAAGTAGCTGCTTTGAGTGGTGGAGAAAAAGCACGTTTAGCTTTAGCAAAAATGCTTCTTAAACCAGGAAATTTTATGTTATTAGATGAGCCGACAAATCATCTAGATATTCCAGCAAAGGAAATGTTGGAATCAGCACTAAAAAATTATGATGGAACTGTAATTATTGTTTCCCACGACCGTTACTTTATCTCTCAAGTAGCTAACAAAATTGTAGAAATCAGAGATGGTGAATTTTATACTTACTTAGGAGACTATCATTATTATATAGATAAACTTGAGTCAGAAAAAGAATTAGAAAGGTTAGCAAAAATAACTGCAGAAAAAGCTGCTAAAAAAGCTCAAAAAGCTGCTAAGAAAAAACAGAAAAAAAAGAAAGTAAAAAATCAAACACCCCCTGAAAAATCCTAACAAGAAAATCAAAAAGTAATACAATAAAGAAAGGTTTAACCAAAGAAATTATTTCAAAGTATACTTAGTTAAATCTGTATTGATTGTAACTAGGAAATCTAATAACTGTATACCTGTATTTATAGATAAAACTTATGGCTTTAAACTTCATTCAATATTCAGTTTAGTCTTTCAGTAGGATTTTAATTATGTCTATCCTCTTCTTTTTGAAAAACACATTCTTACTAAGCAGTATAATCATACTATGGGGTTATTTACAGCCAACACTTAAAGCATTTAATTATCCAATTAATGCTTATAATACCCACAATAATAAAGTATTAATAGCTCAAAAATCTACAGCAGTCGCTGCAGAATTACAGCAAATTTTGCCAAAAATAAAAGAACAAACTCAAGTACCAATTTTGCTACCTACTCAATTATTAATTACAGGTACAGATAGAAAAATTTATGTCGAGGGTAAAGGTACAAGTAATAGTTATGAAATTACCTTAGCCTTTACACCTAATTGTAACCATAGTACTGCTTGTTCCATTGGTTATCTTAGTGCTGAAAAAGGAGGTAAACCTTTAGAAGATGAATTTAGTAGGGAATATCCTTTAGTGCAAAACATTAAAGGATATTTTAGACCTTTAACCTGTGGAGCATCTTGTGCGCCTCCAATTATCGGCTGGGAATATCAAGGAGTATTTTATCGCATGGCTTTTAAAGGTGTTGGTCAAAGTCCCGAAATTGAAGGAGAAACTTTAGTAAAAATGGCTAATTCTGCCATTGAAGTAGGGGCAAGATCAGATTAATGATACTTGAATAATGATGAGATAATTAGCTATAGAACAAATAAATTAGTTTGAGGGAAAAAGTATTTAAGGATTTAATTAATACAAAAAAATCATATATTCATAGCTGAAATTTAGCTAATACAAACTTTAATTTCATATATTAAATTCTCTATTTCCTGTTAGTTTTTTCCTTATTAAAAATTAAAAATAAGTTCTATATTTACCCATCATTCAATACAGAAAAGCAATCCTCTTGAAGAAAAACTATACAATATAAAATCCAAACCAAAAAGATAAAATCTTTCTCGACTAAATTTTAACTATTTACTGTAGATGGTTGATCATCAATAGGAATTCTGGGAAGCTTAGGCAAATCTATTGCCTCCAATGATAGGTTCTGTTTTTCTATAACTTCAGGTGCCACATCTTCAGGTTCAGACTCAAATAAAGAAGGGATCCAAGTTGGTAAATGTAGCTTACCACTTACTGGTATTGTTTGTTCAACATCTTGCAGCATTTCCTCTGAAACTTCAGAAAAGTCACTTGTATTTATTTCAGAATTTACTTCTATTTCTGGTTCTGGTTGATACTCATAAACATTCCATTTTCCTGTAGATATATTCCATGATATGCGTTCGTGTTTAACTCCTGTATTTTCCTCCTCTTCAAAGTTTTCCACTTGCTTCAGTTCTGCTATAAGCTTATTTTCTACCAATTTTTCTGTTTCCTGAGATTCACTTTGCTCTTCAGTTAAATAATCTTCTTCTATAACTACATACTCTCCTGCTTCTGTATCTTCTAAAATATCTTTTTGCGATACAACCTCAAGCAACTCATAATCTAAAACTTCACCTATTCTACTCAATGACGGTAGACTAGGATTTAATGTACCTTCACTAAACTTACCAGAAAAATTCTTCTCAAGACTATTTTCTTCCCATGAAGAAACTTTTTGAGTTGTGGTAGTTTCTTGTGGTAAATCTAATTTATTACCCAAATTAATTTGTGTAAGAGTTCTTTCTTCCTTCTTAATAATAGGTGTTTCCTGTTGTCGATTTTTTGTCTGTGGAGACCATGGTTTAACTGGTTCCGAATTTATCAGAGGTAATATTTTCGTGTTAGTTTGAATGAAAGTATTATCTCGTTTTATAGCTTCAGGTTTAGAACTGGGTTGAGACGCCCTAACTAGAGATGGGTTTGTAAGTCTTTCTATTGGTTGATTTAGTGTATCCATTCTTTCTGGCATTTCTAAGGATCTGTCCAAAGCTGCTTTAAACTGAAGAGTTTGTTGTTGTTGACGGTATAGTCTTGAGTGCAACTCTTGAGAAGTACTTTCTAATTCCTTAAGATAATAACTTTGTTGATTGTAAGATTGTTTAGTTAAAGTACATTCTCTTTCCATTTGTGCCTGATATTGTTCACTCTTTTCCCATCTATCGGTTAGGGACTCTACCAAAACTTCCTGGCGTTGAATAATTTGACTACATAATTCTAATTTGTAGAATAGACGAGTTACCTGTTGTTGAGTTGCTGCTAATTCTTTAGTTCTTTCTTCTAGCAACTTTTCCTGATTTTCTAGAGTTTTCTGACATTCTTCTAAGGCAGTTTCTAGTTCTGTAACTCGATTTACAAGTTCCCGGTTACAATGATGTAAGGCCTCCATGAGATTTGCAGATTCTAGTTCCTCAGTAGAGTCTTTTGTTAAAATTACTTCAAAATCTGGCACTGCCTGGGACCTTCTTTTAGTTCGATCTTGAGCAGTTAATTTCAAATCTTCTGGTTCTACTCCAGTTGTTTCTATAACTGGTATTGAACCTAAATTAATAGTATCAGGAAAATTAACAGTTTCCCAATCATCATTTTCTGGAATAGATGTGTGTGCTTCTGGAGCTAAATGTTGTCTAGTTTTTTCAACCTCATTTTCTTGGTCCAGTTTTTGCTGATTTACTGGATCATTTATTTTTGGTAAGTAATTGTTTCCAGGAAGTTCGGCTTCTGGCATTGCTTTCACCTAGAGTCTACAGATTGCCTTATTGTTTCTATACTAATATAGATGTTATCATCTCGGAGCGTCAACCATAGTAGAAGTCAGAAGGGGCAAAATCAAAAGTCAGAAGTTAATTCCCACCACAGACTATAACTATAGTATGGCTTAATCTATTCTTGATTACTAATTTTGAAATAAAATAGAAATCTAGAAAAATAATTAACAATTGATTTAGCCTAATCTCCAAAGGACTTTTTCTATGGCCTTAAACTTTAGATTTGCTGTTGCTAGTGACTTACATATTGCTGTTCCTCATACTATTTCTGAAAAAACACATAGTTTTCATTTAGTAGAAGTTAGCATTCCTGCTTTGGAGTTAGTACTAGAACATTTAAGTAAGTTAGATATTGATTTTTTACTACTACCTGGAGACCTAACTCAAGATGGTGAACCAGAAAATCATACCTGGCTCAGTCAAAGATTATCTGCACTTCCCTATCCTGTATATGTAGTTCCTGGTAATCACGATGTACCTGTAAAATTTGCTAATGATTATTCTATTGGTTTAGCCAATTTTCCTAGTTATTATCATCACTGTGGATATGATTACCAGCAAAGATTATATTATAGTGAACAAGTATTGCCTGGAGTTCGGATAATTGGGTTAAATTCTAATCAATTTGATACTTCAGGAAAACAAAAATATACTGGTGGTTTAGAGTCAGAACAATTAGATTGGTTACAACAGGTTTTAAGCATTGCTGAAGAGGAATTAGTGATAGTCATGCTACATCATAATGTAATTGAACATTTGCCTGACCAATCTCATAACTCTCTTGGTCGTCGTTACATGTTAGAAAATAGGTCAGTATTGTTAGATATTCTCCAATCTGCAGGTGTTCAGCTTATATTTACTGGTCATCTTCATGTTCAGGATGTTGCTAAAGATCAAGGAATTTATGAAATTACAACTGGTTCTTTAGTTTCTTATCCTCATCCTTATCGCATCATAGATTTTATTACTAATGCCAGTGGTCAAAAGTCTTTAAAGATTGAAAGTTATCGGATTAATTCTTTGCCTAATTTACCTAATCTAAGTGATGTTTCTCGGAGCTGGATCGGCGATCGCTCTGTTTATTTTATGTCTAAACTTTTGACTAGTCCTCCTTTAAATTTATCCCCAGAACTTGCTGCCAAACTTGCTCCTAGTTTGCGTTATTTCTGGGCTGATATTGCATATGGAGATGCTGTGTTGGACTTTCCTCATTTTCCACCTGAGGTCCGGCGATATTTTCAAAGTTTTAATACCACTAATAGCATTGATAATAATGCAATATTGCTTTTACAATAAAATTAGTATATTTCCCTAAGTAAATTATTCTATCTTCTAGCTTTAAGAATCAGCATTCAGCTCCGTATTTCCAGAGAAACTTGCTTCTAGAGGGATATAGTTAAAACTATTAGCTATCAAATATTTCAAATTGATCAATTTCCTAATATTTTTTTTTAGTACTATATGATCAAAATCAACTTTTTTTTGACTTTTTATAATATTTATTGATTCTCTATTTTTAACTTTTTCAACAAGTATATTGATTTTGGGCTCTATTTTTTCCAGAGAACAATGCCCATAAGTAATGAGTTACCTGTGTCCCTTTCTGGCGCGGGAGTCGGAACTAAGTAGGGACGCTGCATGGAACGTCCTTTCAAAAATAAATACTTATAGCTTTTGACTTTTAATTCATTATTCAGTTATGACTTCTTCAAGAAAGTTGACGGCAAATACCAAATACAGAGGTATAACCATGTAAAAATGTACTACTACCTACAGGTCCAATTTCACCATTACAAAAAAAACCACTGATAGGGATATTTAAATAACTACTAAATAAGCTAGAATCAAAGTTAGGTTTACCATATAGTACTTCTCCACGTCCCAAACAAGAGAACATTAAAGCAGTAGCATTGTTTGTAGCTGTACTTTGAAAACCAACCTTTCTTTGATAACGTTGTAGTAACATTTCTAAATCTTCTGCTGAAGTATGAGCATCCCGTAAATGAAATTGAATTCTTTGGCCTGTCCTAACTTGATCTCCGATAGCGATCGCTCCCGCTTTAGGGTCTACCCCAATTAAATTACGAATTAAAAAGTCTCCTTGTTCCAAGTTTTGTTTAAATTCGTCCCTAACTATACCAACAAATAGGGAGTTTTCGGCTAGCTTGCGGTCTTTTTCATCAAGATTTTGTACTAAATTTTGTAATGCTTCTAATGGAGACTGTTTAACACCATCACTAACTATTTGATTAGAACTAACTAACTCTTCAAGTTCTAAAACTATATTACGTTCTCCTTGTGTAACTCTATAAGGTTGACCAACAGGGCGACAGCCCTGAGCTACTATTGTTTCTAATATTATATTACCAGATAAAGAAACACCTACAGCTCCTTCTTGGTAGAGATTATTTTCACAAAAGAGTCCTGCATTTTGGCCATTTATTCCGTTACTAGCTAATCCTCCCACCTTAGGAGAATGAGGATAAGCATAATCTAGTCCTTGAAGTAAGTCATTTATTTTAGCAGAAAATGGATCGGCAAGTATAATAAATTGAGGTTTGTCTACAGTTGGTACTCCAATAAGATTACACCAACGATCTGGGGAACTATCTAAATCTGGTAGCTGTCCTGCTGATATATGAAAAGCTTTTACTGCAACTTCTGGTAAATGTGCTAAACTGAGGCTAATTGCAGTTTTTTGCTCTAGTTCTTGCGGTTTTCCTTGCTCATTCATACCAACAATACCACCTCCACCGCAGCCTATCGTAATAGTTTCTGGTAGATGTTTTTTCAGTAGAGGCATTAGCCGTGGATATTCACTGGTAAAAGCTGATGAGATAAATACCAGTCCTAAATCTGCTTTAGTTCCTAATGATTCTGAACTTTTTTCTACTACTTCCTTAACTGCTGCTTCTAATGAAGGACGGGTTGATAGAGAGTTTGACCACCGCATCTGTTTGACGCTCCTTATAAATTATAATTATATTTCTCATCTTAATCTTTCATTTAAATAATTGCGAATAGGGAATCATATCAAGAAGTATACTGATATTTACTATAATATTAAACTTTAATTTAATTTCATAGTTTTTACTTATAAAATAAATCATTATATTAGTTATGTTATTATATTAACTAAGTATCCTTTAATATGCTAAACATTTTTAAGTTTAATATCTTATAGGTAAATCTTAAAAAATCAAGATCATTTGGTGAAGAATCTCTAAAAACCTAATATAAATAGGAAAAAGGGACTATCCTCGCTGGATTTTTTTGCCTGTTTTTTTATCCCTATCTCTTAATTCTAGTGTTTTAGTTGAGTTAGGAATTAGGCCCTAAAATTTAAATTTGTAGGTAGTCAATCAAAATTAAAAAACTATGACCAATAATGACATTGAGGAAAAAATTGAACAAGAGCGCCAGATAGCTCGCCAAGCTTGTGATATTTCTGGTGCTAACTCTAAAGAATGTGCAGCAGCTTGGGATGCAGTAGAAGAACTTCAAGCTGAAGCTTCTCATCAAAAGGAACAAAAGCCTAAGAGTTCCTTTGAAATTTATTGTGAGAATAATCCCGAGGCTGCCGAATGTCGAATAGATGATAACTAGAATTAACTAGTTGAATAGGCACTTATTACAATGTAGTTTATTCAATATATTTTAAGTAAGTAAGCAACTGAAATCCTTAAGTTTTTGATTCAGTTGCTTACTATTAAATTAAATTAATATCAAATCCTAAATAACTTTCTTATTGTTAATAATGACATTTAAATTGAGCTTACTCAATCAATATAGAATCATGGTATATAATCAGTTTAAGTATTTCTAAGTTGGATAAAAATGCCAAAAAATTTGAACACTAATATTTGCTCACTTGCTATTTTTTCTCACAAAGTCCACAAAAAATGTATTAATAAATATTAATATATTTTACCTCTTGCCCATCGCCCATTTGCACACCAACCATGGCCCTGGCTCTTAACTTTGAACTTTTCCAGTCAGCCCTAAAAACGATTTATAAGTTACTAATTATTTATGTTGAATTTTTTACCCTTAGCTATTACATCTGGATTAAAAACTTTGATCTGGATGGATTATAGGTTAGCGGTTTTATTTACTGTAGTAATACCTTTATTTCTATTAATTTGGGCTTTTGTTAAAAAATCTGAAGCTATTCAAAACTTGTTGATTATTTATTGGCGAGTTGCTAGTTTATTAGCTATCTCACTTTACTTAATGATTGCAGCAGTACCTATTAGTTTTTTAACATCATTAATAGCTCGATTTTTAATTCCTATATCTTTGTGGTTTTGGGTAGATTTGAATGAGGAAATTAGAGATTTACGAAATTCTCCTCTCAAAGCTAGTTTGACTTCTTGGCGTTGGGCTTGTACCACTTATAATTTACTGGGCATAATACTTCAAATTCCTTTTGTGGTTTGTGGTTTCAAATCCCATAATCAATTACTAAGTGATCCTTCTTGTCGTGTTTGGTTAGATCCGCCCTGGTTATTTAAACAAATTTTTCACCCAGATTGGCCTCCAGAATTTATAGGCTTTTTAGGATTTTCTGGATTAGTAATTTATACAATTTTTCTTTCCTATTTCATTTTGGTTAAATTACAGAGACAAGGACGATCTGCTACAGGAAATTAATATATAGAATTAAATTAATTTAAGATTTTAGATGAAGTAGGCAAGAGGCAAAATAAATATAAATTTGATACTACTACATTATTAACAGAGTATTTTACCTACAAACAATGAATAATAATATTGCTCATCGTTTGGAACAGTACACAATTAAGCAAGCAAATCAAGTATTAATAGTTAATATAGTAATTGATCAACAGCCAGATGAAATAGCTATATTTAAAGGTTTTTCTAGTTCTTTGATGCAGCCTACTGCTTTTAATCCAGATGTACCTGTTTTGCCAGAAACAGCTAAGATAATCAGTCTTGATATACTTGAATCTCCCTACAACCCAGAAGCACCTGTTTATATTAAACAGGGACTGACCTGGGAGCAAATGCAGTCCCTGTTAATAGAAGTAGGACTTTAGTTAACCATTCCACCAGCCGCCTGCAGGCGTGCTCTGGCTCGCTTTAAGGTTTGTTTAGCCTTAATCTTTTCTTGAAGATTATCACTACTTTCAGAAGTTTGCAGCCGTTTTTCTGCTTCCTCATAAGCTAAACGGGCTTTTTCAGTGTCAATATTATCTCCTCTTTCAGCGCCATTAACAAGTATACTTACTTCATCTGCTTCTATTTCAGCAAAACCACCCATCAGAGCGATCGCTATCCAGTCATTTTCAGCACGAACTCGCATTACACCTGTATCTAAAGCAGTTAAAAGTGGAGCGTGCCCACCTAAAATTCCTAATTGACCTGTTGTACTAGGTAGAATTACTTCTTGAGCTTCTTTGTCCCAAATTGTTTTGTCGGGAGCTATTACACGCACAGTTAACGTCATTTGTCAATTATTTGTTATTATTTTTTTTATTTGTCAGTTGACTGTCGCTCTCAAGGTTGAGCATCAACCAGTCAACTGTCAACATTTATTTACTAGCTGACTACTAACAAAGCAAATATAACTATGCTTCTGCTTTAAGTTTTTCAGCTTTGGCAATTACCTGGTCAATACCACCTACCATGTAGAAAGCTTGCTCTGGTAAATCGTCAAGTTCACCAGATAAAATCATTTTGAAACCTTTCATAGTATCTTCTAACTTCACATATTGACCAGGAGAACCGGTAAATACTTCAGCTACAAAGAATGGTTGTGATAAAAAGCGCTCAATTTTACGAGCACGAGCTACAACCAGACGGTCATCTTCTGATAATTCATCTAAACCAAGAATAGCGATAATATCTTGAAGTTCTTTGTATCTTTGTAGAGTAGATTGTACTGCACGAGCAACATCATAGTGTTCTTTACCAACTACACTTGGTTGTAACATAGTAGATGTAGAATCTAAGGGGTCAACTGCTGGATAGATTCCCTTAGAAGCAAGACCCCTTGATAATACTGTTGTAGCATCTAGATGAGCAAAAGTAGTAGCAGGTGCGGGATCTGTCAAGTCATCCGCAGGTACATACACAGCTTGAATAGAAGTAATAGAACCTTCTTTTGTAGAAGTAATTCGTTCTTGCAATTCACCCATCTCTGTACCAAGGGTAGGTTGATATCCCACCGCAGAAGGCATTCTTCCTAAAAGAGCAGATACTTCAGAACCGGCTTGTACAAATCTGAAGATATTATCAATAAATAGTAGTACGTCTTGCTTACTAACATCCCGGAAATATTCTGCCATTGTCAAAGCTGAAAGACCAACACGCATCCTAGCTCCTGGTGGTTCATTCATCTGACCATAAACCAGAGCCACTTTAGATTCACTAAGGTTTTCTGGGTTAATTACTTTGGACTCAATCATCTCATTGTAAAGGTCATTACCTTCACGAGTCCGCTCTCCCACACCACCAAAAACGGATACTCCACCGTGAGCTTTAGCGATGTTGTTAATTAATTCCATGATGATAACGGTTTTACCTACACCAGCACCACCAAATAGCCCAATTTTTCCACCACGACGATAAGGGGCAAGTAGGTCTACAACTTTAATACCTGTTTCAAATACCGAAGGCTGAGTTTCTAGATCTACTAGTTTAGGAGCTTCACGGTGAATAGGAGATTTGTCTTCAGTACCAACTGGACCTAATTCATCTACTGGTTCACCGACAACATTAAATATTCTACCAAGGGTGGCATTTCCTACTGGTACACTAATTGCTGCACGGGTATCTACTACTTCCATGCCACGCACTAGGCCATCTGTAGCACTCATGGCCACAGCTCGGACTTGGTTATCCCCTAGAAGTTGTTGTACTTCACAGGTCACGGATACATCTTGTCCAGCTTCATTTTTAGCTGTAATTGTTAAGGCGTTGTAGATTTCTGGAAGATTTCCACTAGGAAACTTAACATCTACTACTGGACCAATAATTTGAGTAATAGATCCTACGTTTGTTTTTTCTAAGGTGCTTACCATTCTAACTATCTGTAATTATTGACTGATCCGAAATTGGTGAGTTTCCCATTGACTTTTCACTTTTCTCGGATCAATACGGGACATTCAAAAAATTTACGAAAAACCTTAGTTGTCCGCTTATGGGTTAGGGTTGAAACCAAATTTTCCGGTTATTTTTTAGAGTATCACTGAAGCGTTCATCCAGGATGATATTAATTATTTTACTCAGGAATTTTTAGTCTAATATTAGATTGACATACTCGCGACTATTAATGGGTCAGGGATTCTCACAAAATGAAGACCTCCCTAATATTTTCAGAAACCTATCCTGTGCAAATATTATTCCTGGTTGGTCATTTGAGTTATCAGTTATTAGTTATCAGTAACTACTTCTAATATTATTTCTCAAAAACTTTTCAACTTGGCACTTTGAGCAGGAGGTTTACCCCTAAACCTAAACCGATCGGGGGAGAGGGGGATGGGTATAGTAGGTAGGCTTCCTACAACAAAGTTTAAAATTAACATTCATTAACTTAGTATTAATGGAGCAAAAAGATTATTCTCTTTGTGTCAATTACTTAATAGCTGAAGTTTTTCCTGAGCATAGCATTAATGCACGGGAATTATTATTAAATCATAAGCTGGAAAAACATAAGGTGATTTTTTTATCCCCTATCCCAGAGGGGCTATTGAATTTATTTTTTTTGTTCATACATAAATAATAATGTGCTGTCTTTAATAAAAAGTCCTTTATAAACAGTTGCAATTTTTTTTATGTGGCCACCAAATTAGTTTTTTTGATTTTCAGACAGGGTCGGGAATTTTTCTTCTTATTCTTCAGTTTTCCTTGTAGCAATTTGAGTTGGCCTTATAACTTTTGGTATAATTTGTTTATCTCTATCAATTCCAATTTACTTTCCCTGGTTACTAAAAATTTGGAGAGTCCCAAGTCTATACCAATACCAGAGACATGAGGTATTACATCGGGTCAAGGAGATCTAAATTAGACTCAATAGAAATAATGATGTAGTAGCTACTTGCCTTTTTGATTACTCGCATTTCGTTGGGGACAAGGGGGACAAAGCTGTCAGGAGTCTCCCTAGACTTCCTGAATTCAATCTTCCTGATCTTGGGTTGGTTTGGCCTTAATACGTCTAATGGGTAAATTGGCCACTAAACTTGTGGCTCTTTGATTATTTTCTAACAAAAATTCTGAATCAGTATCATCTATTTCAACATAGCGAGATACTACATCTATAATATCTTTTCTCATTGCTTGAATAATTTCTGGATTAAGATCGGCGCGGTCATGTGCAATAACCAATTTCAGACGACGCTTAACTTCTTCACGACTCTTCGGATTATTTCTATAAAAAAGTTTTTCTATAATTTCGTTTAGCATTAGCTTAAACTAAGATAGTTAATATATGAGGTAAGTTGAGGTAGGATTTTTCAGGGTCAAATAACTTTAGATGACAATATTTTGCGCAACCAAGTAAAAAAGTTTTCTGGTGGAGGGTTCAGGTCTATAAATTCTACTTTTTCTCCATCTAAACGACGAGCAATGTTATTAAATTCTAAGCCTGCCTGAGAAAGATTTTCTGTTAATACTAAAGGTTCTCCTCGGTTAGTAGATACAATTACTCTTTCGTCATCTGGAATAATTCCCATGAGTGGGATAGCGAGTATTTCCTCTACATCTTGTACAGACATCATTTCATCAGCTTGCACCATCTGGGGTTTAATCCTATTTACTATTAGATGGATATTTTTCACGTTATGTGCTTCTAGCAGTCCAATTACTCTGTCTGCATCACGGACTGCAGATATTTCTGGAGTTGTAAGAATTAAGGCTTCTTGGGCTGGGGCGATCGCGTTCTGAAAACCCTGTTCAATTCCAGCAGGAGAGTCAATCAAAATATATTCATATTTTGGGCTCAACATATCTACTAATTCTTGCATTTGTTGAGGAGTCACTGCTTCTTTCAAACGATTTTGGGCAGCGGGTAGAAGAGATAAACGAGGTTGTCGCTTATCTCTAACTATTGCTTGTTCCAAGCGACATTCTCCTGCTAATACTTCCACTGCTGTGTAGACAATTCTATTTTCTAAACCCAGAAGTAAGTCCAAGTTTCTCAAGCCAAAATCTGCATCAATTACTGCGACTTGGTGACCTTGTTGAGCTAAAGCCATCCCCAAGTTTGCTGTGCAAGTAGTTTTTCCTACTCCACCTTTACCAGAAGTAATCACAATAATTCTGCTCATAAGCTATTAGACATTAAGTAATTGTATATAATCAATTTTTGTAAAAATACAAAGCGCAATTCTATCAATAAAATTTTTTTTTGCCAAATAATTCAGTTAATTAGCAAATACTTTAAAACTGATATATCCTCAACCCTTCTATGAGTATTTCCCAGATTAAATTTTTACTCTTTATATTGAGGCCATTAATTACTATAGGTGAAAAACATAAAAAGATAATTTTGGAGATTTAAGTTGTAATATTTTGGTGGCAGTTAGAAGCTAGGAGTTAAAACTCAGGAATCGTAATTTTCAGGATTTTCAGTTAGAGTTAAATCCTGTAAAAATTATTATAACCAATAGGTGGATTGCTGTTTTATTAAATCAATTTATCAAAATAATTGGGTCTAAAAACCAGCTTTTTTAGGCGAAATACTTTTAGAGAGTTGCTCAAAATCTCCATTACAAAAATTACTTTTTACTTCCCGCCTTGTGAGTTATCACTGCGTTAACGATATATCTTAGCAAAATCTTTAGCTCTGCTGATACGAATTCCTTGGTTTAGAACATAAGCTACTTCAGGATAAAATTGGACTGGTACTTTTTCTGGCCCTCTAGCAACTTTATCGGCAATCCTCAACAGAGTTGGTTCCATTTGCAAAGTCATAATTACACTCTTAGAATTTCCTTGAGCACCTGCATGGACTACTCCTCGTAAACGACCCCATATAAGAATATCCCCATCTGCAATTACATATCCACCTGGATTTAGGTCTCCTATAATTATTATGGTACCTGGATGCCGAATTTCTACCCCAGAACGTACAGTCATTTCTAGATAAAGTGGTTCGGCTAAAGGTTGAACTTTCTTTGTAGAAGTTTTATTTAGGGTATTCAAGGTAGATTTTTGTTCCACAGAATAGCCTACTGTAGCTGCTGCTACAGCAGTTTGACGACGTGATGTGCTAACTCTTTTGAGATTTAGTTTGACTTCTAAAAGAGCCTCGGCTATTTCTTGAAGTTGACGAGTATCTAATAGGCGATCAAATGCAATGAGTTCTACTTCTGTTTGTGGTTGCCAAAATTTCTCTCCTGCCTTGAGGCGTTGCTTTAACTGTTGCCAAATTTCTGTCCAGGTCATAGGTATTGGACTTTCTATGTCACCATGATTGGATTCTGGTGGGAATAGTAATAGCAACTTTCCTTTCTCTGTTTTGAACCTGACCTGTAAGTTGGTACTTACTTCTTTTGTTGAGGTAGAAGTAGTTGAGACGGAAGTATCAGACATACATAAAATATGGGATATGTTTTATTTTTTCTTATAAGCAAATTATCTTATCATATCAGTCATTAATCAAGAGCGATGCTACTTTTTGATCTAAATCTAATCTAAATCTACTAGACTAATACAAAACTATTATTGGGAGTATGGGTCATTTCAGTTATCAGTTATTAGGTATCAGGTATGGTATTAGTTATCGGTACTTTTGACTAAGATATTCGTCTGGAATGAAATACTGAAGTTGATTTTGATTTTGTTCATCCCCTTTCATGGCTATGCTTTATAAACATCATTTATTCACATCAAACTTGACAAAAAGATAGAATTTATGTTGTCTTTATAACATAGGGTTTGTTGATTAATTCTCAAAGTATTGATATTATGTCTAATAATATTGTTTGTATATAATAGAAGAAGACTAAAATAATTTCCTTCCCATGACTGATTACTATTATGCTAAAATGCCTAAGTATTTAAGAATACCTGAGTGTTGATGAATTAGAAAGGAATTACTGAATTACCCGTGACCATGACCCAATACGAAGAATAAGATACCAAATCATTTGGCTTAAGTGCAAAAGAAAAAACAACACTCTAATCGTTTCTTCACTTACAGGCTGTTGTTTGAAGAGTATTCGTAAATTGTAGGTCTCTACAATTAGCAGGGTAAAAAAGGAGCTGTAAACCGTGGCTATAAATATCCAGGATCAAAAGGATTTTTTTGAGATGAAGGACAAGCTTAACTAGAAATAGCTCTTTAGGAGAAAGCGCCAGATAGAGAATTATGGAATGGACGTAAGATGGGCGATTGGTTAACAGAAATTTTTGGACTATTGAGTTGCTCGTCGCAGAGTATGAGAATACTCTCAATAGAATAATTATTACGAATCTCCCGATCCTTTGCATAAAAAGTCAGCAACTCCAGTCGAATAAGAGGAATGGAAAAAAACTCTATCACTGATTTGAACTTTTAAAAGCTGAATATCCAGAAGCTACTTTGGAGCTCCGGGCAATGTGTGAACATCGTTTGGGCCTGAAGCAAATTTGATGACGAGTATGGACACCTGTTGGAGTACAACCAACTACAGAAGTTAACTTGCGAAATCAAGCGGTTTATTAAAAAGAAAAGAAAAAAATTGAAAATATCATTGTTGATAAATTTATCAAGAAAAAAGGTGATGATTATCTCAGCGCCAAAAGTAACGATGCTCATTTAATATTCGGTGAAGGTGGTAAAGACAACATTACAGGCAAAAAAGGTAATGATTTTTTACATGGTGATGAAGAAAACGATACCCTAAAAGGAAACGGTGTCAATGATTTAGTTGATGGTGGTGAAGGTAAAGATACGGCGGTTTTTTCTGACAAATATGCCAATTACAAAATCTCCAAAGTAAAAGAAAATGGGTTGGAATTTCTAAATCTTCAACATACTAAGGGAACTAAATCTGATGGGAAAGATAAATTAATTAATGTTGAAAATTTGAAGTTTAGCGATCGCCAACTATCTCGATCATCTATAATCAAGACTATTCCCACCAAAGAAGAAGTTGATGATGGAAAACCGGGTAAGGAAGAAAAACCAGATAATTCTTATGAAGGAGACGGTTGATTAGATAGCATTCATTACTAACGGTATCAGTGACTTTTTTGGCGAATTAAATAAGAGTGTTAATGAGCTAATTTATAAAAATACACCTGTAGTTGGAGATGAATTTGATTCAGGTATTAAACGTCGTTATTCAAGTATTGATGCCTCTCAATTTCTAGCTAAAATTGAACAAAAAATTATCCAAAAAATTGAGGAAGAACTCGAGAGCGCTAAGGAGCAAAGTGCTACTGAAATTCAAATGGTTTTGACAGAAGCTTTGGGTAAAAAAGGGTTGGATATCTTGAACAACGATATTCAACTTTTGGAAACCCCCAAAGCAGATGAGCATTCCTGTTGAATTTTTCTGCTCGGGACTTACGGACATACTGCTATATAAGCGCGTATAAATAGGTAATAATTTGAAGTTGAACCACTATATTGAGTTTATATCCGTAAGTCCTGCTTATGTTAAGTTTTGTGTGCGTTTGCCCTGATCTTTTCTATATAATACTATACTAATGGTATCGCACATGATAGTATATCAAATACGCTTACTTGAGAAAACAAAGCTCTAGGATCAGTATTGTGGAAAACTGTAGTTTTTAGAGGGTTTAGAGACCAAACCCCTACAGTCTTCAATTCTAGCGATACTAACGGATTGGATATTATTGATATATATCTAATGTTGACTACAAATAGAAATTTAGGAACTAAAAAGAATAAAAAAAAAGCCGAGCTTAAATTTTGCTCACATATTCTACCATTTTTATATCTTCAGGACGAAGAGTCACCTCAACTTTGGTTGGTTGCAATATAGTGGTCAGGACTTACGCAAAGGCACTATATATAGAATCTTGGTGCATTACGCAGTGCGCTTTTCATATCGTGAACGAAACACATCCTACTAATAGCGTTATGGGTAAGTCCTAAATATAATGCTTTGATACCATTTATAGTCAACATTAGAGACGTTGTATAAAACGTCTCTAAAATAGCTTGAAAAAAGTTGAGATAATTTCCAGAGATTTTTTTAATTATTGCTGTAAGCAAACTCCGGGAGTTGTTTTTCAGAATTGCCAATAGGTGTAACTTTTACCTCACGGTTTTCATCTAAATCTACATAAACATTTTCCCCATCCTGAATCTTACCAGCTAATAACGCTTCTGCCAAAACATCTTCTAACAAACGCATAATAGCTCGACGTAGAGGTCTAGCTCCGTAACTAGGATCGAATCCATCTTCTATCAAACGATCTTTAAACTTATCGCTGACTGTCAGAGTAATTTCACGATCCCCTAAACGACTAAATACCTCCCGTAGCATAATTTCTGCAATCTCTTTAACCTCATCCTTAGTCAACTGACGGAAAACAATAATTTCATCCAAACGGTTTAGAAATTCTGGGCGAAAATATTGTTTCAGTTCCTCATTAACCAAATTACGAATACGATTATATTGAGCTTCTTCTTTATCCTCAGCAAACTCAAACCCTAAACCACCGCCACCTTTCTCAATCACTTGAGAACCGATATTAGAAGTCATAATGATTAAGGTATTCTTAAAATCTACTACTCGACCCTTAGAGTCAGTTAAACGACCATCCTCGAGAACTTGCAGCATAATATTAAATACATCTGGATGAGCCTTTTCAATCTCATCAAACAAAACTACAGTGTACGGACGACGACGTACAGCTTCCGTTAATTGCCCACCTTCATCATAACCTACAAATCCTGGAGGAGAACCAACAAGTTTAGAAACGGTATGACGTTCCATATATTCTGACATATCTAACCTAATCATCGCCTCTTCAGAACCAAAGAAATAAGCAGCTAATGCTTTTGTCAGTTCTGTTTTCCCAACACCAGTCGGACCAGAGAAAATAAAACTAGCAATAGGTCGCTTAGGGTTCTTCAAACCAACACGAGCCCGACGTAAAGCACGGGAAACAGCTTTCACTGCATCTTCTTGACCAATAAGGCGTTGATGCAAAGTATCTTCTATATGTAATAGTTTCTCAGACTCTGATTCTGTCAACTTACTCACAGGGACTCCAGTCCAAGATGCGACAATATCAGCAATATCGTCTTCAGTCACTACAGGAGACTTACTGTTTTTTTTGTCTTGTTTGTTAGAGGTAGTTTCTTCAATCTCTGCTTGAATGCCTAGTTCACGATCGCGCAGTTGACTAGCTTTTTCAAAATCTTGTTGACGAACAGTTTCTTCTTTGTCTTTTATCACTCTAGAAAGCTCTCGTCTTAGTTCCCTTAACTGTGGTGAAACCATAGAATTTTTCACTCTAACACGGGAACCAGCTTCGTCAATAAGGTCAATAGCTTTATCTGGTAAGAAGCGGTCACTAATATAGCGATCAGATAACTGAGCTGCAGCTCTAAGAGCCTCATCAGAAATAGTTAACCTGTGGTGTTGTTCATAAGCAGAGCGTACCCCATAAAGAATTTCAATAGTCTGTTCTACACTGGGTTCACCGACTTTCACTGGTTGGAAACGACGTTCGAGAGCAGCATCTCTTTCAATATGCTTGCGATATTCATCTAGGGTAGTCGCTCCAATACATTGTAACTCACCCCTTGCCAAAGCAGGTTTGAGAATATTAGCAGCATCCATGCTACCCTCAATAGCACCAGCACCTACAACAGTGTGAATTTCATCAATTACCAAAATAATGTTACCATTAGCACGAATTTCATCCATTATTTTTTTCAATCTTTCCTCAAATTCTCCTCTAAACCTAGTACCAGCTATCAGAGAACCAATATTGAGACTAACCACCTGTTTATTTTCTAGGATATCGGGAACATCTTGATTAATGATCCGTTGAGCTAATCCCTCAGCAAGAGCTGTTTTTCCTACTCCAGGTTCACCAATAAGAACAGGATTATTTTTTGTCCTACGGCCTAAGACTTGTATCACTCGTTCAATTTCAGTTTTTCGGCCTACTATTGGATCTATCTTACCCTCTGCTGCTAATTTTGTTAAGTCTGTACCAAACTCTTCTAGAGTAACAGCTTTCTTACCACTAGGGGTAGAACCCCCAGGAGCAACAGCAGCAACTTCTCCCAGGGAGCGAATTACTTGAGTCCGAATTTTACCTTTATCAACTCCCAAGTTGTCCAATACTTTAGCAGCTACTCCTTCAGAATCTTGTAGTAATCCCAGTAGCAAATGTTCTGTGCCAATATAATTATGGTCTAATTTCCTCGCTTCTTCTAGAGAAATTTCTAACATCCTTTTTACTCTGGGAGTAAAAGGAATTTCTGCTGGAGTAAACCCAGAACCACGGCCAATAATTTTTTCTACTTCGTTCCGAGCATCTTTGAGATTTACACCATTTTCCTTCAGTACTTTAGAGGCAATACCTGTACCTTCACCAATTAACCCCAGAAGAATTTGCTCTGTTCCCACAAAGTTATGCCCTAAGCGACGGGCCTCTTCCTGAGCTAACATAATTACTTTGATTGATTGTTCTGTAAAACGTTCAAACATTTTTGCTTCCTCTTATTCAGATGTTGATAGTCATATGGGAGATATATCCCTTATAATTATGCTGTTTACTAATTACTCACCATATTAAGTGGCCATAAATACAAAAAAAATGTAAACTTTTATTTATTAATTCTAACTTAAATGTACTTTTCTAAAACTAAGAGTGCCTAGTAATGGGAGCAATAACTCGTAATATAAGTTATTGTTATATAATAAATAATTATAAAAAGTTTTAACAATAGGATCAGATAAAGTGGACAAGGGTATCAAATGGACAAAGAAGTAAAAAAACAACACCATACTTTAAATTATAACTTTTCAACTTGACTTGATGTTAACTCAAATATTTGTCCAAATAAAAATGAAAATGACGGATGGGAGATTCTTGATAGTTACTCAAAGTAATACCTGGTTTTGTAGATGCCTTTGCCTTTAAGCCTTTTTGCAGAAGGAGTAAGTTGAAAATATCTTAATCTAGCAGATGATATTAGTTTGATAGAAATGTTATCAAATATTGACTATTTTAAATCTAAAACTGTAAATATCCCTAAGATTACCATTTGACTTGGTAATGGATACCACCCAAAAAAAACATACAGGAGTTCAAAAAATCTATCCTGGGGTTCTGATAAAATTTGACTGAAACTCTCACCAAAACAATCATTAGGAGAGAAAAAACAGGAAAGAAAAACAGGATTTGTTCCCGTCAAAACAAGGTGTTTTATTGAGAGAACTAACTCTTGGATGGGGAGATGTAAGAGCTTGACCAAAAACCTTTGAAAGAACTCACCGAAAATGCCGATGCCAAGATTAATTTTTGTTTTATTTGACTGACGCTTAAGAGGTTGGAGTTATCAAAGGAAGGTGGTGGCAGCTATATCCTCTTATAATTTTTTAGAGATACCTGTAGAGGTTCTATAGCCGCAAAAAGTTACAGAAACTCGAACGATATAAACTGTAGAAAACTTTTCCTCCTATTTCTTGCCAAGATAAAAATTCGAGCCAAATTTCTAACACTTCCTCTAGATAATATAAGATTCATCAATATCTAATCTATGAATTGAGCTATTCTTTCCACAGAAACTGCTTCTTCTTCCCCAGACTTTTACTCTTAGAATTCCTAACTCAATTTCTGACAAACCGTTACCTGCCATTTTTGCCCACAAACTGTGGTAATATTCCTCTAAATTGTGACGCATATTATGCTTTTTCATTTCCCCCATTCCCAGTGCTACCCTGTGTTTTCCAACACTTCCCGGTGGTTAGAGGGGATAAACCCAACTCATACCCGACTCAAGTACATAAAATTATTCCCGCCTTCAGTTACCAAACCTTGACATAATTGTGTTTCGCTCATATTGTTTTGAAAAAGCCAGGATTGAATATTTGCTGCCACTTCAGAAATTTTCATGTAATGCTCAATGTATGCTCGTGCATCTTCCTGGTTTTTTCTCAGCAATTCTTGCCATAAAGTCACGCTTATGATGTTCCCTCAGTTTCTTCGCTGCATCTTCAAAGGTTGATTTAATTCAATTGTTTAGTAGTAGAATTCTAGAGATTCCTTTGCTTCCAACCTGCAAGTAGTTGCTTCTATAAATCTGCTAGTTGCTGCCTCTTTTATTTTAGCAGGGATCCTATTTTTACGCAAGTCCCTTGGGGTAAATTGGAATGTCGAAATGGTTCCTGTGAAAGCCTTTAACTTTACTTAGTCTGATGTTGCTCTAGATGAGATTCCAGTTGGGGATGATTCTGATATTATTGAGGTTATAGATTATGCAATTAACGATGCCAAGGTAGATATAGTCAATGCTAGTTGGACTCAGTCGGGTGGGAAAGAACAGTTTTCATAATTATTGATGGATGATGGAATTAGTACTGATGAAAATAGAGTAAATGCAGTTGCTTTCGATCTTCTTGCAACTGAGGATGAAAGTTTTCTAAGTAGTTCTGTAGAAACTTTTAATTTTTTAGACGACAACTCTGCTCCCACAGATCTCTAGCTTGAGAACAATACTGTTGACGAGAATGTAACGCCAGGTGCTACAGTTGGCAAATTTTCGACTACCGACTCCGATAATGAGGATAGCTTGACTTATGCAGGGTTGATAAATGAAGGTATGATTTGAGTTCATAGCGATCGCGATCTTAGGCAGAAAAATTATGGAATGTTCAGAATGTCAATCAACTCATATCAATAAAAATGGCCAAAATAAAGGAAGGCAAAACTACATCTGTGTAGAATCTGGTCGTCAATTTATTGATTGCTATGAAACTTATACAGGTTATAGTGATTAATTCACAGATGAATGCTTAAAAATGTATGTTAATGGTATGAGCTTAAGAGAAATATCAAGAGTCAAAAAGCTACACCATACTACAATTATCAACTCAATTAAACAAGTAGAAAAACTATTATCACATTCTTACTCTCCTCAAAAAACTCCTCAAGTAGGAGATCTAGACGAATTACAGATATAATTAGGCTCAAAAAAACCCAAATTTGGATATGAACCGCAGTAAATCATTTTAAAAAAGGAATTTTAGAATGGGTTATTGGAAATCGTATTGGAAAAATATTTTATCCTTGATGGGAACAAGTTAAAAAATGGGAATGTTATTTTTATTTTACAGATGGATGGAAAGTATGTGCCAAGGCCTATTAATGATGGGGATAAAATTATCAGTAAAACCTATATGACCATTGTAGTTGGAGAAAATACTAGACTTCAGCACTATTTTGCCAGATGACATTGAAGGACTCTTTGCTAATCAAAATAATTCCGAGAAGTTAAAGCATTTAATTCACTTACTGATTCATTAAGTATCAATTTTAGGATGTTCTAGTTCCTTATAGATATTCACAGCGATCGCTATAAACTCGAATCATACCTTAATTCACCAACGCCACTTTGTGTAAGTCACAAGTCGGTGGAAATGTTGAAGTATTCTGTTCGTTTACTTATTCATTATCTTTATTGGAAAGATATTCCTGTTCCTTATCGTTCATAGCTCAACTCACCAATGCCCAAAATGCTAGTTTAGCTATTTTCTGGAAGCGGGCAGTCAAGGGGTTTAACAAACACTTAATTTTTATCTCACCCAAGATAACTGTATTGAAGTAGTATGAATACTTCATGCTGCCCGCCATTTTCTTACTGTTATCAATAGGAAAGAATCATGAAGTATAAATCTAATCCATCCATAACAACACCCATAGCTATAGTTTTAGCTAGTCGAAATTAGGATTTTTTATATGGGTGGGAGTTTAGCCTCCAAACCCACAAAGTTTATTTACTTCCAGCCTACACGATCCATTAATTTAATCGCGTCAGCATTCAACTTACCATAAACAGAAACATTGGTAGAATCATTTTTGAAACTACCAAAGGGTTTCAAAACGCTAGCAATAGGTACACCTGCAACTACAGGATATTCGTTATTACCCTCAGAGAAGATTTTTTGAGCTTCTGGACTGACTAAATATTCAAGAAACTTAATAGCACCTTCTTTATTTGGAGCATTTTTAACTACACCACCACCACTAATATTAACATGGGTACCACGCCCATTTTGGTTTGGGAAAAACATACCAACTTTGTCTGCAACTGCTTGATCTTCTGGTTTAGAAGATCTTTTCAAACGCGCTAAGTAGTAGCTATTGGCAAGACCAATATCACCAATGCCAGCCGCAACAGCCTTTATTTGAGCAGTATCATTTCCTTCTGGAGGTCTGGCAAAGTTACGAACAAAACCTTTTGCCCAACCTTCGGCATCTGACATTCCGTGAATTTCGATTAAAGATGCTATTAGAGATTGGTTGTAAATATTGCTAGAAGAGCGGATTACAATTTTCCCTTTCCATTTGTTTTGAGCTAAATCTTCATAAGTTGATAGCTCAGAAGGTTGAACCTTATTTTTATTATACATAATTACCCTCGCCCGTTTGGAGAAACCAAACCATAATTTTTCCGGGCTGCGGAGGTTAGCTGGAATTTTATTATTAAGAGTAGAGGAAGAAATAGGTTGCAAAATTCCAGCTTCTTGAGCACGCCACAGACGACCTGCATCAACTGTCATAAACACATCTGCTGGACTATTAGCTCCCTCACTTTTAATTCGTTCGATTAACTTATCTCCTTTACCTTCAATTAAATTAACTTTCAAACCAGTTTTTTTAGTAAAACTGTCGTAAAGAGCTTGGTCAGTATCGTAGTGGCGAGAAGAATAGAGATTAATTGCACCGCTTTGAGCTAATCCTCGATTGCTTTTTCCCAGTTCAGCGATCGCCACTGTTGCTATTGCTGTCCCTGTTCCTAGAAATACTCGTCTAGTAATTGTCATTTTCCATTTTCCCCTTAAGCTATTTTTGGTAAGTAGGTATAAGTAATTACCTCATACTACTTGGGCAATTTTAATTATATTGCAATTTATTCTTAATAAATTTAATCCTTTTTTAGAATTAATTTATAGAAAATTCAGTTCTACTATTGAAAGCCTATGATGATTTTAACTAATTCTCTCTAGAAAATAGTGACTTTCACAAGTGATAAATTATGTAAATGCTACTAACTGAATTTAACCCTAAATTTTTATTATATCACAATTCAATATATTTTTCAAGTTTTTATTGAGAAATTTTATCTTCTAATTTCCGAAAGTACATAGAAAGAAAATTGCTGTATTGGCACTTGACTTATGTCCAGTCACTGAGGTTAGTACAAAAATTTATAACTATTGTTTATAGTTTAGTATAGTTTCTATAATTTCCCATTATTTCTGTTATGTCACTAGATTTTAAAACTCAATTGCACCCAAAACACCAGAGAGCATTCCAAAAATGCTGGCTGAATAAGTAAAGAAAGAGAAAAGGGAGAGAGAAAAAATCTTGACCCGTGAAGTAAAAACTATTATGAGTGCTTCCCTATTCGATAGCCAAAATAGAGAAGCAACTAGCACTTACCTAAGTTAACTTATATTTTATTGATCATCTAAAGCAACAATACCAGGTAACTTCTTACCTTCCAACAATTCCAAACTAGCACCACCACCAGTAGAAATGTGACTCATTTTTTCACCCAAACCTAACTGCTCCACCGCAGCAACAGAGTCACCACCACCAATAATAGTAATAGCATCCTGCTTATCAGCAAGAGTCTGAGCGATCGCTTCAGTACCTTTAGCAAATTTCTCCATCTCAAATACCCCCATCGGACCATTCCAAATTACAGTTTTACAGTCTGCTAAAGCATCTTGAAAAACCTTTGCAGACTCAGGTCCGATATCCAAACCCATCCAACCATCCGGAATAGCTTCAATACTAACAGTTTGAGTATTCGCCTCTGGGTCAAACTTATCAGCTACAACCACATCAGTAGGTAACAACATTGTTACACCTTTCTCTTTTGCCTTAGCTTCCAAAGACTTTGCCAATTCTATCTTATCTTCCTCAACCAGAGACTTACCCACACTTAAACCACGAGCTTTGTAGAAAGTGAAAATCATACCACCACCCAAGAGCAACTTATCACACTTATCCAACAAAGCTTCTATTACACCAATTTTACTAGAAACCTTAGAACCACCAATAATTGCAGCTAAAGGTTTTTGAGGACTATCAATTGCACCTTGGAGGAATTTTAGTTCCTGTTCAATTAAATAACCAGCAACAGAAGGACTCAAATATTTAGTCACGCCCTCAGTCGAAGCATGAGCACGATGAGCAGTTCCAAAAGCATCATTCACATATAAATCTGCCACAGAAGCAAGTTGTTTGGCAAACTCTGGATCATTCCCCTCCTCTCCAGAGTAGAAGCGAACATTTTCTAGCAAAACTACATCACCATCTTTCATTTCCGCCACAGTAGAAGTTACTTCATCACCAATGCAGTCGTCACACTTTTTAACTTCTTTACCCAATACTTCAGAGAGTCTCTCCCCCACAAGAGTCAGACGCATCTTTTCATTAACCTTTCCCTTTGGCCGTCCAAAATGACTAGTCAAGATAACTTTTGCACCTTTCTCAGTTAAATCTTGAATTGTGGGAAGAGCTGCCCGAATTCTAGTATCGTCTGTAATACTACCATTATCAACAGGTACATTAAAATCAGCCCGCATAAGTACCTTTTTGCCAGATAAGTCAGATTTTGATAAACTTGCTACAGTTTTTTTTGTCACAGAATTAATCTCCTAGTATTTATCTTAAAATATATGTCCATCTATGGCCAGATTATTAGTCCATAAACAGATAAAATTAGATGAAAGTATTCGTTCACGGTAAACATTTTATCGGAGTCCGTGTCATTCTTAGAAATCTAAAAAAATTATTATTTGATTTTTGGCCAATTTCTGTCACTGTTTCATCTCTATTAAGGTGGGTGTTATCCAGTCCACAAGCTGCCAGAATAATAGATAATTGAAGATTATTATGGACAATACTAGATTTATAGATAATAGTTAAAAACCCAAATACATTGCTTATGTTTAAAACAGTTCTTTTTCCTGTGGACCTTAGTCGAGAGGCTCGTGAGGCTGGGGATAAAGTGATAAATATAGTCAAAACATATCAGTCTCGCTTGGTGTTAGTATCAGTGGTAGAAGTTGTTTCGGAAGGCCAAAAGCCATTTCACCCAGAAATGACTTCCTCAGAAACAGTTAATCAACTATTAGAGGAGACCAAATCTATATTTACCCAGCAAGGTATTGAGCCCGAAACTCTCCAAAAAGAAGGTCATCCGGCTTTTACTATCTGTGATGTAGCTGATGAAATTGAAGCTGATTTAATTGTTATTGGTTGTCGAGGTACTGGTTTAAGTGATGGAGGGAATAATGATAGTATTAGTAACCGAATTATTAATCTTTCTCCTTGTCCTATTTTAGTTGTGCCTTAGTTATTTGTACTAATTAATTAATGAAGTGTTGATCAACTGACGGTTTTCTTCATAAAACCGAGGAAGATGCTATAGCACAATAGTCAAAAGTCAGAATTAGATATTAAGTTCCCAGCAGAAACTATATTTGGGAGTGATGATAATTTCTTAACTGTCCTGGCAACTGCTATATTAATAACCATTAGGTCTTCCTCACTATGGGGAGCATTTTGCCCCCACCACTTACTTTATTAGCTCTCTTAAATTTTGATTTTCACCAATTTTAATTTTCCCTCATGACTATTCAATGGTATCCAGGCCATATTGCTAAGGCTGAACGAAATCTTAAAGAACAACTGAAACGGGTTGATGTGGTTTTAGAAGTTCGAGATGCCCGTATTCCACTTGCTACTCGCCACCCCCAGGTTTCTGAATGGGTAGGGAGTAAGGCACAAGTTTTAGTCATTAACCGTATAGATATGATTTCCTCAGAAGTTATGAAAATTTGGACTGAATGGTTTGAAGCTAATGGGGAAATGCCTTATTTTACTAATGCTCAGTTGGGCGATGGAGTGAAGAATTTGGCCAAGGCAGTACGGGAGGCTGGTCGTGCTGTTAATCTTAGACGGCGCGATCGCGGAATGTTACCTCGGCCTGTACGTGCTGTGGTAATTGGTTTTCCTAATGTGGGAAAGTCGGCTCTAATTAATAGACTGTTAAAGAGAAAGGTTGTTGAAAGTGCTAGGCGTCCTGGTGTTACTAAGCAATTAAGATGGGTACGCATTTCTGATGAGATTGAATTGTTAGATGCTCCTGGTGTAATTCCTAGTCAAATTAAAAATAGGGAGGATGCAATTAAGTTGGCAATTTGTGAGGATATCGGGGATGCGGCTTATGATAATCAGCAAGTTGCTGCTAGTATGATTGATTTTTTAACTTTTTTGGAAACTGATAGTAATGGTTTTGTATCTACTTCTTGTTTGAAATATCGTTATCAATTAGAAGCTCATAATTATACGGGTGAGAGTTATTTGCATGAGTTAGCAAATCAAATTTATCAAGGAGATGTTGAACGGACTTCAAGACGAATTTTGGATGATTTTCGTAAGGGTTTTTTGGGGAAAATATCTTTAGAGTTACCACCTTTCAAATAGCAGTACTATTTTATTTTAGGTTTAAAATCAAGTCAAAGAATAGAAATTAACTTTGAAGTAAGTGAATATACTGCTAACAATGTCTTTCATTTTTTTGTAGATATACTGAGATAATTATTGCCACTAAGTTGATTAGAGTAATTATGAGAAAAAGAAAAAGAAGATCAATATTTATGGATACAAGAATTTTTAACAAAATAAGAATTAATTTTAGATAGCACAAAAAAAATAGAAATAGGCTAGATAACGATAACAAGCAAAAAAAATATTATTCTGGAAAAAAATAAAAACTATACATTTAAAAATCAAATAATAACTACTATTCAGGAACAAAAATAGTAGATATCAATGTGGTGCAAATAGGGCTAAAAAGTGATATTAATTTATAATATTAATTTACTTACAGCAGTTTGACTTAAATTATTATTCAGCTTAACCTGTAAATTTTTTGATATATCTATTCTATCTTCCAACTGGCTTGTCACCCCGTGAGAGATTTTAGGTTTTAGGTGTTAGGTTTAAACATTTACAAAAGGCTAAAGTGTTTATTTATAAATACTTTCAGATTTTTTTCCCCTTACCCGAGTGAACAGAAGAATAACTAATATTAACTTAGCTAGAGCTAGCAAGAAGGTTAGATCTGAAAACGGAGTGTTATTAAAAAGGGAAAAGCTTTGAGGTAACGGACAACCTTAAAGAAGGGGAAACAGGATTAAATAGTTGTAAACACAAAGACATAGAGTTTTTGCCTTCAGCACTTTTTTTCTCCTAAACAACCTGAATGTAGATTTACATCTCAAATGGAAATACTATAGAATTCATCGTTTACTCTTAGTCCTATATCTCCAAATGTTCATATTCCTTGAAGTAATTAAAAATCAAAAAATTTTTTTTGATTTTTAACTATATTGACAGTTATCAAAACTTTGTTAAAATACTGTTAGTAACTTTACAATAGTTAATAAAAAAACAGGAAACTTAATAATGAAGAGTCAAAACGGTTTAACTGTCATTAAAAAGGCGGCTATCTTAGGACTAATAGGAGTTAGTGCTAGCTTCAGTCTACCTGCAGTAGCAAACTGCCTTCAAAAATCTTCTAAACAGGGAGTAGTTAACCAACCGTTACAAGTTGCCGGCTCTCACTCTCATTCTAAATCTAAGGATATTGTGACAACTGCAGTAGAAGCAGGACAATTCAATACTTTAGCTGCAGCACTAAAAGCTGCTGGTTTAGTAGAAGTACTTCAAGGAAAAGGTCCATTTACAGTATTTGCACCTACTGATGAAGCATTTGCAGCTCTACCAAAAGGAACAGTAGAAAAGTTACTAATGCCAGAAAACAAAGACCAACTAATCAAAATTCTAACTTATCATGTAGTTGGAGGTAAGTTAATGTCTAGTAACTTAGAGCCTGGAATGGTAAAAACTGTTGAAGGTAGTAAAGTAAACGTGAAAATTTCTGGTACAGGGGTGAAGGTTGATGATGCTAAAGTGATCAAAGCAGACGTACCTGCAAGTAATGGTGTAATTCACGTAATTGATACAGTTATAATACCACCTAATAATTAAGTTTTAAGGTTTATAAATAAGTGTCCATAAAAAGACTTAATATAGTTAAGTTTTGTAAACTAACTCTAAGCTAGGACTGACATTTGATTAGAGGCAAATTTATATTTTGTTATATATGGACAAATTTTAACGCCTATCTACTTATGGAATAAATGTTTAGGTAGCAAGTTTTAGGAGAATTAATTCTTTTTTTCTTACTTGCTAGCTTTACTTTGGGTAATTGATAACCCGAAGTAATTCAGAATATTTGGAGTAATATAATTACAGTTTTCATTCTCATTAACTAGAGATTTATTTGTACTTTATTTTACTTCTAATTAGCTATCATTAATCCTAAAAAATTGTTTTATTAGGGATAGAAATAATACCCAAATATATTAGAAAATTCTTCTGTCAATTTTCTAGAATTTTGTGTCAACTTAAAACCCCAAGTTTATTGTCCTAATCAAAATAAATAGTGCTATAATTATTGACTATTTTAAAATTTTTTAATATCAGTTTATAGCTCTACTCAGTAAGGTTAGGAAATTTTTCTATTGCCTCTAAATACTTATGTTTGTCTTAACAAAAAAAAGATACTGTTATAGTTTTTCAACAACTATATATGGTATATAAGTTTTGTTTTTTTTAGATATTATTAATACTAATGATTACCGTTATCTAAATATTGTTTAAATCATATTTTTGTACTATTATTTATTAATAGAACATCTAACAAAATAATAAAAGTATGAACGGCCAAAATCTTCTGAATCTCTTCTTCAAAAAGCCTGTCAAGATATTAGGATTAATCTGTGCTACTTTAGGGTTAATCTTTACTAGCGCTTTTTATAGTTTACCCGCATTAGCTAATCAGCAATTAGTTAATCAACCTACACTTATTGCTTACGCGGAATCAGATATTGTATCAACTGCAGTAGAAGCAGGTAAATTCAATACTTTAGCTGCAGCACTAAAAGCTGCTGATTTAGTAGGTGTGCTTCAAGGAGAAGGTCCATTTACAGTCTTTGCACCTATTGATGAAGCATTTGCAGCTTTACCACCAGGATTAGTAGAAGATTTATTACGTCCAGAAAATAAAGACAAACTAATCCAAATTCTAACTTATCATGTAGTTCCTGGTAAGGTAACATCTGGCGACTTAGAAAGTGGAAAGGTAAAAACTGTTGAAGGTGATGATATAGACGTTAAAGTTTCCAATGCAGGTGTTAAAGTGGATGACGCTAATGTAATCATTCCAGATATACTTGCCAGTAATGGTGTAATTCATGTTATCGATTCTGTGATTATACCATCCAAATAATTAGTATGAGATTCTATGATGAGTGATACTTATTAACAGATGAAAATATTTTGAATAGACTCCATTCAAAAGCTAAGAATGGGGCTATTTTTAGCAATTTTTATAAGTTAAATTATATAGCCATAGCTATAAGCTAATACTGATTTAAGTTTCCCCTAATTCAAGTAATAACACAGCTCATTTTACTTACTCTTAAGATAGGGTTTTTATCTCTAGCTTTAAGCATTCCTTTATTCATTACTTATACTAAGGAAAATGATATAATTTTAATGCTAATTGCTAATTGCTAGAATATGAATTTAACTTTTTGCATAATTGTTAAAAATGAGGAAAAAAATTTGCCACGATGTTTGGCAAGCGTGAAAAATGTAGTAGATGAAATAGTTGTTTTGGACACGGGTTCAACGGACCGAACCCCAGAAATAGCTCAAGAATTTGGTGCAAAAGTACATTATTTTGAATGGTGTAATGATTTTGCAGCAGCTAGAAATGAATCTTTGAAATACGTTACAGGTGACTGGGTTTTAGTATTAGATGCTGATGAATATCTCTCACCAAAAATAGCTCCACATATTAGACAAGCTATTCAGAGCGATCGCTATATTTTAATTAATTTAATTAGAGAAGAAATAGGAGCACAACAATCTCCATATTCTTTAGTTTCTCGTCTCTTTAGAAATCATCCTGGGATAAAATTTTCTCGACCTTATCATGCCATAGTTGATGATAGTATTTCTGAGATTTTAGCAAAAGAATCTAACTGGCAAATAGGTTCTTTGTCAGAAATAGCAATTTTACATGAGGGTTATCAAAAGGGAGAAATTACTTCTAAAAATAAACTCGAAAGAGCCAAGGCAGCGATGGAAAGTTTTATTATAGACTATCCTAATGATGCTTATGTTTGTAGTAAATTGGGAGCTTTATATTTGGAAGTTGATGAAAGAGAAAAAGCGATGGAATTATTGTTTCGAGGTTTGCAAGATTCGGAGGTAGATAAAACAGTTTTGTATGAGCTACATTACCACTTAGGAATTGCCTATAGACAAAAGCAAGAAAAAGAAATGGCAAAGCGTCATTATCAAATAGCAACAGAGTTAAATATTTTGCCTAAGTTGAAACTAGGAGCATACAATAATTTAGGTAGTTTGTTGAAAGAAGAAGGAAATTTAGAGCAGGCAAAAACTAACTATGAAATTGCTTTGCAGATAGACTCTAATTTTACAGTTGGTCATTACAACAGGGGTATGGTTTTGAAAGAAATGGGTTGGTTTACTGAAGCGATCGCCTCTTATCAAAAAGCAATTCAACTTGATGCTAACTATGCAGAAGCTTATCAAAATTTAGGAGTTGTATTGTTGAAAGTAGGTCAAGTACCAGAAAGTTTAGAAGCATTTGGGAAAGCTATTAGTTTGCATGAAAAATATAACCCTATTGAAGCTAAAAGAATTAGGCAAGGTTTAGAATCAATGGGTTTTATGTTTTAGAAGTGTAAGGAGAAATTACTTCTAAAAATTAACTGGAAAAAGATAAAAGTTAGGAGCAGATAATTAACTATGAAGTTTCTTTGTAGATAGACCACTATTTTACAGTTTGTCATTACAAATGAGGTATTTTTATGAAAAAAAATTGGCGGGTTAAATGAAGCGATCGCCTCTGCTAAAAAATCAATTTAACTTAATGCTAACTATGCAGAAACTGATCAAAGTTTGGGATTTCTATTGTTGAAAGTAGGTCAAGTACTAAAAATTAACTGGAAAAAACAAAGCCAGCAACAGAGTTAAATATTTTGCCGGAAATTAGGAGCATATAATTAATTCAGAAATTACGCAGATATGCTATGTATAGCGTACTATTATATTGAATTATTAATACTATAATTAGTTTTTTTTAGATAAATATTACTTTTAAAATAAATTATGGCGGTTTTCACAAAGGTAGAATAAATTTTTATCAAATAGAAAAAACTAACAAGTAGTTAGACGAAACCCTATTTTATGGACTTGAGGGAAAAAATTTTAGAAACATATACTAAAGGTGAAAGTTACTATAGAGTTATTGCTCAGGGTTTTCGAGTTAGTTTAAACTTGATTATAAGAGTGATTTCACGTTATCAAAAAGAAAATATTCTAGAACCAATACCTATTTCCTGTCCTCAAATGATTTAGGTTATCTTTCTTTGTCGAAATGGAAAGTATAAATGTTTTTGATGATAATTCTTTAACCAATAGGTAATGCTCTTTTTTCCACACTAAACTTATCATTAATATCTTGATATTTTTCCACTGATTCCTATCTAAAAAAAAAAGTAATTATGATGGAGATAAAAGTAGTGCATTTATCATGATTTACTAATTCCATACCTCCTAACCTCACCCATAAGACAAATTTCAGCAAGCCCTACTTCTGTCGGACTCCCCTCGACTAATGACATTGAATGAAAGGTCCCTAAAGCTACTCAAAAGCCCAGGTTGAAAAGTTTTTGAGAAATGGTATTTAGATAGGGGAGTCTTAAAAATTGGGAAGAGAAAAAAGTAATCTTTGGGTGAGCTTCCAGATTTAGCAATATCCGCGGGCTACGCTTCAACTGCTATAATTGATCAAATTTGTAACTTAAAACTTCTATTAATAAACCTTCCTGAGGTAAATCAGCTTTTGCAATAGAAATAGTATCCTGATTTAGAACTCTAAGAGAAGTTCCCTCCATCAAAGTGAGAAAATCTTCCAAAGGAGCAATATCGCAGCTAGTTTCATCAGCAGCTTCAGTTTTATAGTGGGTAGGAATCACAATTCTAGGTTTTAGCACTTCCAATACCTGCTTTGCTTCCAAAGGGGTGTAAGCTTTTGGGCCACCACCCACAGGAATTAGTAGTAAATCTGGGCGACCAATCAAAATTCGTTCTTCTATACCAATAGGACTAGCTAATCCCCCCAAATGCAAAATCTTAATTCCTGCCTGTTTCCATAACCAAGCAACATTAGTGCCGAACCTGCGTCCACCCTCTCTGTCTTTAACAGTGCGAATTCCTTGAATTTGTTGACCATTAACCTGATAAACTCCAGATTCGAATAACAACATTGGTGGAGGATTACTTGTAAAACCTTCTACCACTCCTTCATCTAATAATCTACTGCTAATTAAAATTAAATCTGTATCTACTTTTGGGTCTCGATATCCTGTGGTACAACCTATTTGACGAAAAGGATTTACTAATACTTTAGTACCTTCGCCTTCAAACAAAAAGCAAGTATGTCCTAACCATTTAATAGTTAAAGATTCTCCTGTTTGAGCTTGAGAACTTTGAAATTTAGATGTTAAACCAATACCCATTACAGCCAATAAACTTGCCTGTAGATAACCTATAAATTTTCGCCGTTTCATCTTAATTTGTTTAACTCTTAGTTTGATAATAGTTTGACTTTTTAATACTATACATCTGTTAAATCTTTCTACCAATTTGAACTATTATTAATAGCTTGCCTCAGAGGAATTCTTCTAAATTATCTAGAAGCTGTAGGGATTCTCAAAGAGTTACGAAAATTACTACTTTGATAATATACATATTATATCATAACAGCGGTAAGTGCTATATTTTTTTTTATTTGAGATTTTATTGAAGACTTTCTTACCAATAAATATTTAAACTAAAGTATCAAAAATAACAAATTTTTAGACAAAAATAACAATTAATTAAAAATAAAAAAAATCGTAAATAAATACAAAATTATTATTATCAATCCTCTATAATTATATGTATATAGGTTGAATTAGGGTGCAACAAATTCTCTCGTGAATCCCATCTCAACCTCAGATAACAGAGAGGAGAATTAGAGAGAATGATAAATCTACTGTGGCTTCAAGGTGGAGCTTGTTCTGGCAATACCATATCATTTCTCAATGCTGAAGAACCAAATATTTGTGATTTAATTACAGACTTCGGCATTAATGTACTTTGGCATCCTTCCCTAGGAATAGAACTTGGTACAAATGTTCAACAATTATTAAAAGATTGTATTTCCGGAAAAATACAATTAGATATTTTAGTATACGAAGGAACAGTAATTAACGCACCAAATGGTATGGGAGATTGGAACCGTTTTGCCGATCGGCCAATGAAAAACTGGGTAAAAGAATTAGCAGAAATTGCCAGTTTCGTTGTTGCGGTAGGAGACTGCGCTACTTATGGCGGTATTCCGGCAATGGCACCAAACCCCAGTGAGTCTGAAGGTTTACAATTTCTGAGACGGAAAAAAGGTGGATTTTTAGGAGAAGACTTCAAAAGCCAAGCTGGATATCCTGTGATCAACATTCCTGGTTGCCCTGCACACCCAGATTGGATTTCGCAAATATTGGTAGCAGTAGCCACTGGCAGACTTAATGACATTACCTTAGACGAATTTCACCGCCCTGAAACATTTTTCAAAAGCTTCACTCAAACAGGTTGTACTCGCAACGTTCACTTTGCTTACAAAGCTTCAACCTCAGATTTTGGGCAACGTCAAGGATGTCTATTTTATGATTTAGGTTGTCGCGGACCGATGACTCGTTCTTCCTGTAACCGCATTTTGTGGAACCGAGTTTCTTCTAAAACTCGAGCGGGGATGCCATGTTTAGGTTGCACGGAACCAGAATTTCCATTCCAGGATCTTATGCCTGGAACAGTATTTACAACTCAAACAGTTATGGGAGTGCCTAAAGAATTACCAACAGGAGTTAACCGTAAAGATTATGCTGTATTGACTATGGTTGCTAAAAATTCAACGCCAGCATGGGCAGAGGAAGATTTCTTTACAGTTTAAAATTTGTAGTTTGGTTAAAGAAACAAAACCCAACATAATTAGGAGTTATATCATATCCAGATAACTAGTGATCAAAGTGATCAAAAAGTATGTAGTTTGTCGTCAAACTTTAGCCCTTGAAATATCTAGTTTAGGGCTAAAACCTTACTATAAGCTTTAATTCTAACAATTCAACTGGAAGTGATATTAGGCACCTAAATAAGGAACCGGGTTTATTACTCTCATTATTGTTGTTAATTCTCACTAAATTTTGTCTCATAACCTGGTTTTTGCGTAAGGTCTTAATACTTTATGAGTTCTGCTGCTCCTCAAGAAATAAATTTCTTGGCGGTAGACATTACCACACAAATAACTTTAGAGCTGATGGTTTGCCAAAGATTGAATTTTTTTGCTTTTAGCTGAAGTCATCTTTGGGATGACTTAATTATGTATTCCATTTTTTTTATTTGATGGATGGGAAACTTGCGCTGTCTCATAGACTAGGGTTGAGAGAATATCAAGTCATGGTAAAAGCCAACTTGATCTGAGAATTGCCAACAAATACAAATCATATTCAGGTATCAGCAAGTTGTTGGGTTGTGCTGGCGCTTTTCATGTTGCGTAGCAAAACCTAACCAAAACAGACTGTAGCTACTGATAAATTATGAGTGATGACTAATAACTGTATTATTCTGGAGGTTTAACAAAAAATGGTTCAAACTAAAGTACAAACATTAGACATTTCCCCCGTGGGTAGGGTTGAAGGCGACCTAGATGTAAGAGTTGATATTCAAGACGGATATGTAAGCAACGCTTGGACTCAAGCTCAAATGTTTCGAGGTTTTGAAGTCATCCTCAAAGGCAAAGACCCTAAAGCTGGCCTCATCGTCACTCCCAGAATTTGTGGAATTTGTGGTGCTTCTCACCTCACCTGTGCTTCCTGGGCATTAGATACGGCTTGGCAAACGGAAGTACCCCGTAACGCGATCTTGGCTCGTAACCTTGGTCAACTAGTGGAAACACTTCAAAGTCATCCACGCTACTTTTATGGGTTATACGCCATCGACTTAACAAACAAAAAATACCAAAATAGTCCTTTCTACGAAGAAGCTTGCAAGCGTTTTACAGCATTCACAGGTACATCCTATGAACCAGGTATTACTGTAGCAGCAAAACCCGTAGAAATATATGCTCTATTTGGTGGTCAATGGCCTCACTCTAGTTTCATGGTTCCTGGTGGTGTTATGTGTGCTCCCACTCTCACCGATGTGACCCGCGCCTGGGGAATGTTGGAATATTTCCGCACTAACTGGTTAGAACCGTTATGGTTAGGTTGTTCCATTGAGAGGTTTGAAAAAATCCAAACTTATGAAGATTTTCTGGAATGGTTAGATGAAAATCCTCATCATGCCAGTTCAGACCTTGGTTTCTACTGGCGCATGGGTCTGAATATTGGTTTGGATAAAATTGGAGCTGGTGTTGGTAAATATATGAGTTGGGGGTATTTGCCTCACGAAGACAAATATCAACACCCGACTATTGAAGGTCGGAATGCTGCTATGATTATGAAAAGTGGTGTCTATGATAGCACTACAGATATTCATCAATTGATGGAGCATACTTTTACCCGGGAGAATACTAGCCACGCATGGTATAATGAGGGTGATGAGAATATACATCCTTTTGACCGGAATACTGCACCTATTCGTAATAATGACCTTGACTTTGATGGTGCTTATTCTTGGTCAACTGCTGTATCTCACAAAGACTTAGGTCGGATGGAAGTTGGGGCTTTGGCACGGGAACTAATAGCAGGTGGCGACCATGGGGAAAGTTGGCAGCATAAAGATGGTTTAGTTTTGGATATGTTCAAGAAAATGGGCGGACCGAGCGTACATTTACGTGTGTTTGCCCGAATGCACGAATTAACTAAGTTGTATCGTCAAACAGAACATTGTTTGCGGGAGTTTAATTTGCGCGATCCTTGGTATATTAAGCCTCAAGAAAAAGATGGTCGTGGTTGGGGTGCTACTAATGCTAGTCGTGGTTCTCTCTGTCATTGGGTGGAAATAGAAGGGGGTAAGATTAATAATTATCAAATTATTGCACCGACTACTTGGAATGTAGGACCTCGTGATGGTCAAGGGGTGCGTGGACCTATTGAGGAAGCGTTAGTTGGTATTCCTATTGCTGACGTGAATGATCCGGTGGAAGTCGGTCATGTTGCTCGCTCTTTTGATTCTTGTTTGGTGTGTACAGTTCATGCTCATGATGCTAAGACAGGAGAAGAGCTAGCGCGGTTCCGGACTTCTTAGATATTACTTCAGTATGGTTTTTTAATCAGGACTTACGCCATAAGGTAAGATTATACAATGTTTGTAGAAGTTAAGGGCTACTCATTATATATGGTTGTTATGGGTAAGTTCTGTTAATATTAGATATCCAAAAACTATTGAGAATATTAATGATGTGAATTAGTATTTTAGTTAGGACTTATGTATAAGCGCTATATATGCTAGAGAATTAGTAGAACCAGAACCTTTTAATTTTTAACTTGTAATTTGTAGCTTGTAATATTATCAGGAGTTAGCCACGAGTACTACATGAGGGTGAGGGCTAATACCAGAAAGCTTTTACAAATGATATTTTCAACAAAAGGATAGAATTTGCACTTACGGCCGTTAGTTTTTTGATCACTAATTATTCGGACATGATATAGTTTGTAACTTGTAACTTGTAACTTATAACTTCTAACTTGTAAATTATAACTTTTGACTTTTGACTTGTAACTTTTGACTTAAATTAAAACTATATGTTACTAGGTTACAAAACTGGTTGAAAAAATGGGTTATTGTTAAGGATGTGAAGTCAATAAACTAGATTTTATCTAGCTTTCAGAAAATCTAAACCCCTATTTAACAAATAGATAATGTTGATGTTGACAATTATCGGTTGCGGTAATTTTAACCGTAGTGATGATGGGGTAGGAGTAATTATTGCTCAACGCTTGCAACAATATTTGAGTACACATCCCCTTCCTAATGTCCAAGTTTATGACTGCGGTACTGCTGGAATGGAAGTGATGTTTCAAGCACGGGGAACTCAGCGACTAATTATTGTGGATGCTAGTGCGACAGGTTCGGAACCAGGTGCAGTCTTTAAAGTTCCTAGTTCGGAGTTGGAAGCATTGCCAGAACCTAGTTATAGTTTGCATGATTTTCGTTGGGATAATGCTCTGGCGGTAGGTAGAAAAATTTTTCGGGAAGATTTTCCTGAGGATGTAACTGTCTATTTAATAGAAGCTGAAAATTTAGATTTTGGTCTAGAACTTTCCCCTGTTGTTCAGTGTTCTTCTGAAAAGGTTTTTCAAGAAATTGTCAACAGTTTTGAGAGTAAAAGGTAGGAGAAACTACGCCAAAATATACAAAGTATTTGATAATCTCAAAAAAAAATTAATACTAAGGACGGAAATTATCATGGATCAACAAAGACAAGAGCAATATTTTGAATTAATTGATAAATTAGCGAAGTGCCCAAATGGGAAAGAACCTGATATTTTAGATGAAAATATTGAATTAGTTGATGCAGATTTTATTTCCGTTTTAATGGAAGTAGGTCAAGCCCAAATTCATCATGGAAATCAAGATGGAGCTAAATTTTTATTCCATCTTGCTCGTGAATTAGCAAAACAATTAGGGTTTTATCCTGACCCAAATGCTTCTCAAGCTCCTGCTCAGTAAATAGATAGTTAATGTTATGTTTTCTCAAAAAGAAGCAGAAAATTTAGCAATTGATTTTTTGATTAATGATTGGGAAATTCCCCAGACTGAAAAAGATTGGTTTACTATTAGGTATGCTAAACAAGAATCTAGTTGGTATATTGTTGAAGTTGGGATAAAAGGATGTCCTGACTATTGGATTCTTCAGGTTTATGATACTGGTGAATGTGACCCTTGTTATACTTTTGTATCTCCTTTAAGTAGTTCTGAAGATACAGATAATTTGCAGGAATTACCAGAATCTATTACTAATATGATTAGTCTTGAACGTAGTTCTAAAGAAATGGCATTCCCAGCCAAAATTTGAACAATATTAAAGTTGTAAAAAATTTAAATTATCCTTTGAGGGTGGGTTAATAAAGATTACTATTTATTCTGGAAATTTTTCCATTGCTCACCCGATTTGTGATTGATTTATTAATAGCTAAAACTCAGTATTTAAGTATTAAAGAAAACATGAACTATGAAAATATTAATTAAATTGAATTAATTAAATTAAGTAAAATTTAAGCAAAATATATTAGATAGTTCAAAAGAATATTTTTCTTGTCAATTTTTTTTGTTGAAAATACTAATTTCTGTAAAATTGTGCTGCAAACTATTAGTGATACGACGGTAAAAGCGGCTTTGAATGCTATAGAATCAGAGTCTGTAAATGTTCTAGAAAAAATTCAAATGTTGATTGAAATGGCAAATGGGTTACAACAAAAACCCCAGAACTATAAACAATTATATGATGCTATTTATTTATATCAGCAAGCTATAGAATTATCTGGAGAAAATTATACTCTACTGCAAGCAAGGGCCTTAGTAGGAATGGCGACAGCTTTGAGAACAATGCCCGGAGGAGGGGTTAATTTACTATTAGAGGCAAAAGAAGCTTATGAAACTGCTTTAACAACACTAAGGGAACAGGCAAAACCTGAAGAAATTGCCGAAGCGGAAATGAATTTGGGGCTGGTGTTGCAAGGGTTAGTTCCTGATAATTTGGCAACAATGCAACAAGCAATACAGGTATCTCAACAAGCATTGTCAGTATTTACAGTGGACAAATATCCCCAAGAATATGCCATATTGCAGAATAATATAGCGATCGCTTACCTTTCTATGACTTTAGATCCAGAAAAAGAAGGTATGGGACAAGCAATGGCTGTACAGTCATTTGAGGGGGCATTAAGAGCAATTAACCTGATCGAACATCCTAAAGAATACGCGATGTTGCAAAATAACTTGGCTAATGCTTTACAATATCTCCCTAGTCTCCATCCGATAGATAATAATTTGCGGGCTTTGAGTGCTTACAATGAAGCTCTAAAAGTTCGTACTGCTAAAGATACACCATTAGAGTATGCGACAACTATCTCTAATAAAGCAAATCTGCTATATAATTTACCTGATAACCCAGAAAAGCCAGAAGCCGGAAATTATCATAATTTACTTGAGGCCAAAAATCTCTATGGGGAAGCTCAAGAAATTTTTTCTCGGTATAGGGAGATGGAAAAAGCATCAGTAGTTTTGGAAGCATTGGCAGAAGTGGAAGCTGAATTGTTGTTGTGTAAAGTTTAATTTACTAGCTGACTATTAGCGCTCCCAAATATTTTAAGTTTTAGTATGTTTGCTGGTTTAGTCGTAAAGAGCAAAGATAGTTAGTTAGTTTAGTGGTTTTAGGCTTGGTGGTTAACACTAAAGATAGAAAATGATTGAAGTCAACAGTTATTGAGATTTAACGAAGCAAAATAAATGTATGAAGCAGCAAAATAAATTTATTTAGTAATAAGATATTCGGAACTTACGCAAAGGCCACTACATGAGCGTGAGGGCGAATACCAGAAAGCCTCTAAAAATGGCGTAAAAGTGAATTTGCCTAAACCCTGATGTGATCAACTTGTTAACTTTTAAATCTAAAGCCTAAAACCTAACACCTTAAAAGTCAATTGGTATAACTTGTAGAAAATAGTATGTTTCAAGATAATTAGGAGAAGAAAAATGACTTATTTACTTACGACTACTAATACTCTGATGGCAAACTTGGAGGTAATGCCAAGCTTTCATGTTTTTTTGAGTAACTTGGCTACAGGAGAAATTACAATACTGACTGCTATATTTTGGCTGGCAGTTGCTAGCTTAATTTCAATTCTTGCTGGTGCTATTGGTGGAATATGGTTAGCAGGAAAAGACTTAGGTTATGGTCTAGCTGCTACTATTGGTGGTTTGTTTGGTCCTGCTGGTGTCATTCCTGCAGTTATTGTGGGTTTGACAATTTTGAAATTTGTTTAGTTTCAAAAAAATGATTTTGAATAGGAGTTGATTTTTATGTTAGAAATAGGTTTGTATAGTGTCAAGTTGTTACTCAAGGGTAAACTGCTACGAGATCCACTTGACTTTATTAAACAAGTAGTTTTGGCAACTACAGTTGGTGCTTTACTGTTAATAGTAATGGCACAAATGGAGACAACATTGTTCTTGCCAATTATCATTTCTAGTCTAGGAACTGGAATTCTTATGCCATTTTTACTCAAAGATATGAAGTTGAAATAAAAAGCTCAAATGATTAATAAATAAGATTAATAGCTTCTTATTTCAAGAGGATAAAAAAAGAAACTTCTGATTTTGTTGCCTCCGGCTTCAGTTGGAGGCACTGTTTCTCTACAGAACACGAAAAAGGAATTTCCTACCCAGGAGAAGAATATTATGTCCGGTTGAATGCTTACACCTTGGAAAATTTTGGCAGGATATTCTGTTGCTCTCAGCACAAAGATAGAATTGGCAATTATGGGAGAAAGTTTTTTGAGAAGCGATGCTCCGGACATAATATAATTGATAACTAATAATTAATAACTGATAATTGATAACCGATAACTAATAACTAATAACTGATATGACTCAAGCTAAAATTCCTTTGCCAGAGTCTGTGAGTCTAGAAGCTCTGGTCTCTGATATTACCCACTTTGAACAGACGATCGCTCATTGGGATGAAAATCAAAAGTTAGTAGTTGAGGGATTGAAAAATGCTATTGAAGCATTACACAAAGAAGCTTTGACTAGATTAATTCGTAGTGTGAAAAAAGAATCTATGCCAGCACTGCGTGAAGCGGTGCAAGATGAGGTAGTTTATGGTTTATTGCGTTACCACGAATTAGTTAAACCACCCACACCACCTTTAGAAATTAGGATTCAACAAGCATTGGATGAAGTTCGCCCAGGTTTGCAAAGCCATAATGGTGATGTGGAGTTAGTTGGGATAAAATTGCCCGATACCGTAGAGGTCAAGTTAGTGGGAAATTGTAGTAACTGTCCTGCTTCCACATTAACCATGAAAGACGGTGTGGAACAAGCTATTAAAACCCATTGCCCAGAAATTAAAAATGTAGTTTCTGTACATATTTCTGGCATTAGTTAATTTGGCTATGATTTTTGTGTTTAGGGAGTAGATACAGCTCTGGTTTTATCCATAGTTGCTACTAAAACCCCAAGGTGAGGGGAACCCGCGCTGTTTCAGAAAGCAGCGTCGGGAGGATGTTAATGTTTTACATCCCAACTACGTCCCAAGTTGAACCAAGAGATCCAGGGTCAACGATCTGATTACGTGTGCCGTCATTATTCATCAACCAAATACGGTTAGATCCATTATTTTCATCGCGCCAGAGAATATCTGCAACTCCATCACCGTTGAACTCTGCTACTCCTGCTACATCCCAAGCTGAATCATAACTTCCTGGGTCAACAGAACTCTGAACTTTCCCCTGATCATTCATTAACCAAATCTGATTACTTCCTTTTGTATCACGCCAGAGAATGTCTTCTACTCCATCACTATTGAAATCTCCTACTCCTGCTACATCCCACCTTGAACTAAGACGGCTAAGGCGATCACGGTTATCAACTTCGCCCTGATCATTCATAAACCAAATCTCGTTACTTCCTTTTGTATCACGCAAGAGAATGTCTTCTACTCCATCACCATTGAAATCTCCTACTCCTGCTACATCCCAACTTGTACCAAGACTGTCAAGGCTAGCACGGTTATTAACTTTGCCCTCATCATTCATAAACCAAATCTGGTTTTGAGATTTATTACGCCAGAAAATGTCTTCTACTCCATCACCATTGAAGTCTGCTACTCCTTCTACATTCCAGCTTGAACTAAGACGCTTGATGTGAAGACGGCTATTAAATGTGCCTTCATCATTCATCAACCAAATATAGTTAAAGCCGTATTTTTTGTGGCGCCAGAGAATGTCTGCTACTCCATCAGCATTGAAGTCTCCTACTCCTGCTACATCCCACCTTGAATAATAATTTACGAGTGGAGTACTTTTATTAAGTGTACCATCATCATTCATAAACCAAATATCACTACGCGCACGACGCCCTTTTTCCTCACGCCAGAGAATGTCTGCTACTCCATCAGCATTGAAGTCAAACTGGACAGGTGCTTGAACGTCAGGATTATTTGCTTCGTCTACAGACTTAAAAAACTCTACAGCACTAGTCAGAAAAGTTTCATCTTCAGTTGCAAGAAGGTCGAAAGCAACTGCATCTGCTCTGTCTTTGTCAGTAATTCCTGCTTTTTTTACCTTTGCATTGACTGCTGCCACGTCATTTTTAGGGAAACCATCCAGCGTTAAAAATCTTTTAGGAATGCCTATAACCTCGGCTGAGTCTTCAAACAAAGATTTTCTATCCCCCTTTTGTTCTTTGTCTTCACTCGGTACCCGCCAATACTCACCATGCTCTTGGTGTATTGTTTTTGCGGTTACATTGTTAGACTTTTGAGTATCATCACTTAAAGCAAAATCATTGTTAGGGTTACCATCATTATTTCCTAACAGCCCTTGCATTGTAGCAAAGTCAGATATATGAATATTGATATGATCGCCGTTATCAAAAGCTGTTAACTTAGCATCATCAACATCAATAATACCATCATTTCCTGCATAGGTAATTGTGTATTTGTTGCCATCACGTTCGATTTTGCTGTCCCCAATGTTTTTAGTCTCACCGCTAGCCAAGGGAAAATCAACTCCACCAACTTGGAGTCTGTTGTTAGGAAACTTCTGGTTAAAAACTACCGTTTTACCATCAACTCGGGTAGCAAAAGCTGTATTAACAGCAACTGAACTATTCTTTGCCCAAGGTTGTTGACGAGTTTGAACTACCCAGTCATCATCATTCCGCGCTGTTTCGGCCATAATAAAGTCGCCAAAGGATTGAAGGTCATATTTACGACCGTCAAAAGTGGTAAAGTGTACGTCACCCCAACCAATACCTTCCTGATCAATTCCATTATACAAATTAAGGCGACCACCTGTGGCTGTTGGCAAACCATTAATAGGAGTGATTGCATTTCGAAGTTTCTCTTCCAATTGAAGAGTACTCAAATCAGGCTGACCGGTTTTCTCATTCCTGGCTCTTCTTGTCCCCAGCATTAAAGCTGCTGCTCCACTCACATAAGCTGCGGCGGCGGAAGTACCTGCACTGTATCCATAATCATTATTTGGCAACGTACTATAAATATTACGAGGATCAGTAGAACTTCCAGGACCATTACCTGGTATATCGCTACCGCCGGGAGCAGCTAAATCAACGGATGCTCCAAAGTTGGAAAATGAGGAAAGGTTATCGTCATGGTCTGTTGCAGCTACAGAAATAATGTTTTGTGAGTCAATGCTCGCAGGGTAAACAGCATTTTCCGGATCATCAATATCAACCCCTTGATTACCAGCTGCTGCGACGAATAGTGGTGGCGGTGACGGTGGTGGTTGGCTTTCGTCATCAGTATCATTATCTATGACATTCTTCCAAAGTTCCGCTATATCATCATTATCATCATTATCATTATCAGGTAGCTTGCCCCAACTAGCATTGATTATATCTACTTTGGCAACGTTAATCGCATAGTTAATTGCCTCTAAAATAGCCATATCAGTTGCCTCTGGAACACCATCGCCATCAATATCATCAAAGGCTTTTATCGGCACGATTTCAACATCCCAATTGACTCCGACTACTCCTGTCTGATTATTTCCTACAGCACCAATGATTCCAGCAACATGAGTACCGTGACCGTGGTTGTCTGTCACATCCTCAGGATCATCGCCAAATATTGTATTAGCCGCCAAATCTAAATTTAAGTTACCTGTTAAATCTGGGTGATTTACGTCAACACCTGTGTCAATAACAGCTACACGAACAGTAGAATTAACTGTAGGAGATACTACTGGAGTTGTTGTAAAACCCCAAGCTTCTGGTGCATTAATATCTGCATCATCTGTTCCCCCAGTTTGTCCTTTATTGTTGAGTCCCCAAAGACGTCCTAGCCCAGGAGGAGAAGAACCCTCTAGAACATTATAATCTGGATCATCAGGATGATTAGGAGTAAACAACTTAGTATTTGTAAAATTCGGCTGAATATCAAACTCCGGACGGCTACTATATTCTTCAACAAACTCTTGTACATTAGTAGAATTTGGTAACTTCCACAACTCAACGCCGATCCCTTCAATTGTCGAAATTACTTCAATATCTAGATTATCACGGAAAGATTCAATCTTCTTAGAAGATGTTTTATTATCGACATCTTTAAGTTTAACAATGACTTCCCCTGGTTTGAAATCTTCAGGTAAAGGATTAATAGTTATACGTGTGCTACCTAACCTGTTGGATGTACCGTCATTAACAAAGTAGAAAAAACCTCCAGCGTTACCTTTACCGTTGTAATTGTTAGGGGCATCATACTCTAACCCCACTAATTCCTCTGATGTTAATTTGTCACGTCTTTTAACTTCTGTACCGTCAGCTTTAGTTACTGTTCCTAATCTTGGTAATCCGATGACTCGAATAGTTAGGGGATCTCCATCAGGGTCCGTGGGAGCTGTGATTCCTAAAGGTGTGTCTGTGCTATTTTCGTATACTGTGATTTTGTTCTTATCAGCTACTGGAGGATTATTCCTAGAGTTCTGAACTCTCCTCGAGCTCGGTGTTGTCATCATAGTTCTTTATTTAGAAAACTTGTTGTTTTTGGTTTTTGTTGTGCAACATTTAACCGACTCAAAGCTATACACCTTGAATCAGTACAGCATCACCAGTTAAGGCGATCGCATATGAGCTGTAAAGCCCGTAAACTCATATTACGAGTGCCATTCCCATCCTGGTGCGCAGTATATCCGCACTGAGGCTATTGAAACTTTTTGTGATCACTTAGTTTTTTGTAGTCTTTTTTTCAAGACCTACACAAGAGCACAATATATAGTCTATTTTTGGTAATTTATTTAAATATTTACATGACAATTAGAGTCTTTGCGTAAGTTTTGTTATTGCCTCAACTTTTCTATAAACGTATTATTGCCTGAACTTTCTTATAAACGCAAGGGGTTGAACAAAATTAAAGTGTACTTAATTGATACAATTATGTCTCGAATTTTAGGAAAAGATGGCCCATCTTAGTCCATTTTTAAGTAAAAATTAGCTAAAACCAAGCTAATTCAATCTAAACAAACAATTTTTTGGAGACATAACTGTTTTAGTTATGTCTTTTTTATTTTCTGACAGCATAGAGCCACAATAAAAGCCACAAAAAAATAGGCCCATAACTTAATGGACAGGCCTTACGGAAATACACTATATATCCTGTGCTAAATATAGCGATCGCTGCCAAAAAACACAAAAATTGTCATCTACATCAAAATTTTTATTAGTATTTCTCCCATCAACAACTTACAAATTGCAGTGAGGCAACATGAAAAATATCCAAGTGTATTATCAGAACCATAACCAAAATATTTACTTAACCCTGCCATTAGTGAGCAAACTTATAAAAATATCTTTTTCAAATAGATTAAGCTCATTAATTATTAATAAAATACAACTAAATATAATCAGTTTTGATGTAAAAAATTAGAGAATAGTTAAATTTTTAAGTTACACAACCATCTTGAGATTATTCAGAAAATAGTATAGAAATATAGAACTCATAAACCTGCTAATAATCCAATAGATTAACTAATGTTCAAATGGATGTCACAATCGTAATATATCCTGAACAATATAATGATTATTATGAAGTAATTAATCTAACTTAAGATAATGTAGATTCAGTTTATATTTTTCTAGTGTATATTAATATTATTAACAATAATAAAACTGGGATTATAATCATATTTATTATTAACTTGCTGCCGAAATACTTTGATAAGTAAACATCACCAAAACTCTAATAATTTTAGTTTCAGAGGAAATAAATAAACAACAAATTTTACAGTTAATTAAACTTAATTAAATAAGCAGATTATTCTATATATATTTAATTTAAAAATATAGAAAAATACCTATCAATATTGAATTAATCATCTAAAATATTCTGAAATTAAAAATTATTTTTTTTTGCGATAAAATCAAAATAATCAAAAACACAAAAAAGAGGAAACAAGCACCAATGTTAGAAAAATTAGTTGAACCATTACAATATAGTTTTATGCAGCGATCGCTCCTAGTAGCAATAATAGTTGGAATTATTTGTGCAGTAGTAGGCAGTTATTTAATGGTACAAAGATTAGCTCTACTAGGAGATGCAATTAGTCACTCAGTACTACCAGGATTAGCCATTGCTTTTTGGGTTGGAGCAAATATATTTATCGGGGCATTTATAGCCGGCATAATTAGCACAATTTTAATCAATCTAATTAGAACGCGATCGTCAATCAAAGAAGACGCAGCAATGGGCATAGTTTTTTCAGCCTTCTTTGCTTTAGGAATAACACTAATGACAATTATTCAGAAAGACAATAAAATCGACCTCAATCATTTTTTATTCGGTAATATTCTAGGCGTAACCGTTGGAGACGTCCGCGATACACTAATTATTGGTATAATTGTTTTATTAGTTGTAATCTTACTTTATAAAGAACTATTATTTTATACATTTGATCCCCTCGGCGCTCAAGCAGTAGGTTTACCTGTAAACTTATTAAACCTAGGGCTAATGATGTTAATTGGTTTAACAATTGTAGCAAGTCTTAAAGCAGTAGGAGTAGTATTAGTTTTATCCTTATTAATCACACCAGCATCTACAGCTTATCTATTAGTCAAAAGACTTCACCAAGTAATCATATTAGGAGTAGGAATAGGAACTTTATCTAGTATTAGTGGGATGTATATTAGCTATTTCTATAACTTGCCATCTGGTCCAGCAATTGTATTAGTATCATTTGGGTTATTTATACTAGCTTTTTTGTTCAGCCCCACTCAGGGAATTTTCACTCATCCCCCATCAATTTCTAGTCAGCCCTCTATCTGGCGGGAGTTAAAAAGTTTAATTAAGTCAAATTAAGCAGATCAGATCAAATTCTCTTCAACACTTAGGTTTAGCACATCTATTGTCTAATAAGGTGAGAATTATTGCAGGTCAGCAGGTCAGTAAGTCAGCATGGATAAACGCCTTAGTCACCAAGTCCGGTGTAGTAAGAATTGTCCTCTAATTTTTATGCTAGCGATATGCCAAAAACCCTATCCACCCATAAGCTTAAGCAACCAAACTTCTGACTTCTGGTACTTTTTGCTATCTAAATTTGGCTATGAGCATAATTTGTATCAATGCCTTGAGAATTAATCAGTCAGCCCTACTTAAATAATAATACAGTTAGAGGAGATGAGCAGAGTACGAGCCGTTTCACCTAATTAGTTGTGTAAACTACCAACACCAGTCCCTTGAAGTGGGATAACCTTAATAATAATGGAGATTAAATTCCTTTCCACGGGAATACTGCGCGGGTACTCCAGTCTCCCAGTATTGATCAACTAGCAAACCTGTCTCCAGTGTGTATAGGTATAAAGCAGAGTCAGGGTAATGTAGTCCTAATTCTCACCCCAAGGAAGTTGAGCAAGGTGATCATAAACGAAAATCTACTATTATGAGTCCTCATCTGAATAACTAGGGCATTTGACAAACTTAGATTCCGAAATTGTCAACTAACATATAACTCTTTCACAATCAAAACTTCAAAATTATTGAAAAAAACCCTTGACAAACTCCTAGGTATCAGTGTTAATATATTAAATGTTGACGAGATGGGGCGTCGCCAAGTGGTAAGGCAGCTGGTTTTGGTCCAGCCATTCGGAGGTTCGAATCCTTCCGCCCCAGTTAAATTAGATTCGACTAACTAAACCGAGTATATTCAGACTTAATTATATTTAAACTAATTCGACCATCAAGTAACGAATTTTAGATAACTATTTTTATTTCTTCAATTCTACTCTCATTAGTCTACCTAAATTGTCTGTACGGTAAATCCATTTACCTTTGTCATGAGACAAAATAAGACGCCAACCTTCTACTAACATTTGGCCACAAAGTTCATCATTTTTTGGTAAACCCAAACAAGTATTTGGCCAAGTCTCTTGAGTAACCCCAATAACTTTGATTTTTTCAGGTGCAATACCTATTTTACTAGCTAAATCTTGACGAACAACTTCAACTATATCATTAGGTATTTTTTTACTTTGATTAGCTATTTTTTCTAGTTCTTCACTTCGAGGTTCATTGAACTTTTTCGCATCATTAATACTAGTCAAGGAAAAAGGTTGAAATATTTCTGTATTAGCATCAGATTTAGTTTGTGTTACAGAGTTAAAAAGATTAGAAGAATTATTAGCTTTGGAAATAATTTTCCCTTTTGTTTCTAGTTGAGGATACTGAAAAACCTTAACAGCAGCAATTGCTGTTTCAGTAAGATTAGGATATGCTTCAGCAGCTAAAATTCCAGTTAATATTAATGCTAATAAAAAAGGATGAGGTGATTTCTGATAAAGCTTCCTGTCTGCATCTAGCCGATAGTTTTTATAATTATATTTCATAGTTCATATCCTTTGATTATTTACATTTTTACCTATTACTATTAGTTAGATATAGTTAGATTAGTTTTTCTTCAAGAGTTATCGAATTGTAATTAGAGTTTCTTGAGGGTAGTTCTTAAAGCCAAAGAAGTCATTAAGTAACATGTCTGACATCTCTCATTCTCACAAGATTAAATAGTCATCAGGGCTAATAACTCAAAACTTATAATGAGGTTAAATTCCTTTGTCATAAGCTAGGGAATGATAAAGTAGGTCAGGTTTAACAGGGTAGAGTACTATGGGCTAATTAAAAGTAAACCCCCTGCTTACCCCGCCAGGGAAAAACTAATGGCTTCAAAAGTCATCCCTAACTGAGCTTGAGCAGTTATAAATTTTGGAGCATGTTAATGTTTCTACGCTTTTCCCACCAGATCAGGGAAAATTCTAAATTAGAGAATATAATTTCATAATTTTTTAGCACTTTTCTCAAGGTTTAAGACTACTTAAACTGACACATTATTAGGGTTCTATATTTATTCAGCTAGCCCTAATTAATATTTAGAGGATTTAGATACAACTTAAAACTTAGTTTTTTTGATGATTATAGAAATTAGTCTAGGGTTTGCTCTCTCATACTAATTATGAAAAACTTTGCTATATTTAAATTTTCTATTCCTAAATACTTTGCCTAGATTTTCTTCGCTTCAAGCTTTTTTTTACTAGATAAATAAGTATATTAATTTATGTAATTCAATACTAGTAGCAGCCTCTTTTGTATCCGTTATTGATATATATTATTTAATTCGGTAATTTTTGTTTTTTTATACTATCAATACATTAATTCTGTATAAGATAGCTATAAATTTGCATCAAATTATTCAATTTTTTTTCTTTGCTTTTGCTGCTTATAGAGGAGAATTACAAGTTTTCTAGTCTTGAAACATTGCTTTAATTGCCATCCTCTGCCTATATACTTTTGAAACTTTTTGAGGAGATGATAATTTAGTGAAAAATATCATTCTTCTTCAAAACAATTCTGATTATTTATCTATTTTTCATAGAAAACTAAAGTATACATTTATTATACCTAGTTTATTTAAGGAATATTTTGATTTAACAATAGTTTATGTTTACCAAAATTTACTTTTATCCATGATATTGAAAAATATTGACTCCCCCTTTCATTATAGTATTTTTTCTTTGCCTTTATGCAAAGCAGACATAATTTTTATGATATTTTTTTCAATCAATATTCAGATAAAAATACTGTGAGGTTCTCTATATGCTATCAGGATTGTTTGTATCTATTAGGTGGTTTAAACACCGGATCAATTACGACTTTTCCTTTTCTTAAATTACTGACTTCTGTGTTAAGTACATTCTTTTTTTGAGTACTAGAATATAATTTATAAAAATTAGCTAATTATATAGATAAAAGGGAATTTATTTTCTCTCAATGAAATTGAATTACTAGTTAATATGCATTATTTAAAATCAAAAAAATTGGATGTTTTCTACTGCTACATTAACTATGATTAATGAGCAATAGAAAATCTGAAATCAAACCTTAAAATTTATATGGCAATTATCGCGAATAACTAATGTTGAGAACAACAAGTTTTTGATTTTGGAGAGCACCGGATCTGGGGAAAGGAAATACGGAAGAAGAAAAAATACTGTACCTCATTAATATAAGGTTCTTATATTTAAGAATTTGGTATTAAGCCCGAAAATATAAATTTCGCCCCAGTGCTTTGAAGTATAACTTGACTGGAAACTGGTAATAATCAATTAGAATATTAACAATAATAGCTAAATGAGATAGAAAAGTTAAACCTATCCAAAAAATGGGTAGCCAACATAAAGGAGTGCCTGGTGTTGGAGGAAAAAAGTAAACGCTTAATCCTATTAATGTAGTTGGTAATAATATAAATCCAACTGCTAATAACTGAATTACCCAACTCCATTCTACTTGAGGATGGTCAGCCTTCCATTTTTTACCATTCCATTTCCAGCTTAAAGGAGAAGAAGCATCTGCTATTTTTAATGATTGTTTTACCAGATCGGCAGTAAAAATATGGTTACAAAAGTTACAAGAGAAAGCATCCATCAAAGTCATTGCTGAAATTTGACCATGATAGCAAACAGGACAAGTATAAACTTCTTCCATGCTCAAATTTTTGTTGATATTTTTATAACTAGACATAGATTTTGAGAGTCAAGAAAAAAAACTATATTAGGTGGAATTCTAAACAGTAATCTTTACAATCATCTAGGGTCTGTGATAATTCTTAACTTGTAAGCATTCAGCTATTAGCCATAGATTAAACATAGGGTGTTTGATATGAGTGAGACAAAATTCAGTGTAGAAAAGCTAATAAAAGTTAGTCAGAAATTAACAAATGATAATTAGTTAATTTTTTTGATGACTTTTTTTTCTTGATTAGATAATTTTTTTTCATGAGCTGACAATAAATTTTTAAAGCTTATTCGATACTTTTAATCTATTCTATACTTCCTTACTCACCTGAATTTTGTAACTTTTAATATGTAATATTATGCCCGAGTAATATTCGGCTTACAGGTCAAATTTCGTATTTTATATCCTTCAGGGAAAGCAAAGTAAAAAAGACTTTCTCCTTTCTTATCTTTTATCCTTGATGTAATGTTATTTCCGGGTAATATTCCCCTTACGGGTGATATGTTGTATTTGATATCCATAAGGGAAAATAAAACCAAAAAACTTTCCCCTTTCTTATATTTTATTCCCTTCAGAATAAGCGACAACATCCTCCAGAGTTTAAATATTTAACTGCGCATGATATTCAAACTATATTATTTCAGATATTACCCCAAAGATTAACTTAATCCAAGAATGACAATATTTTAGATATTTAAGCTTATTATATAGAACTAAATTTATAGATTTTACCTAATAAATTATCCTAAAAAAATCCTGTTTATTACAATAATTATTATTCGTATAAATAGTTATTATTTTGATAATAAGATGGCAATTAATTAGTCAAAATACTAACTTATTTAGTTTAGAAAAGATACCTATAATGTTTCTATACAACAAGTATAAAATGCAAGTATTAACCTTACTGAATACAGGTGGACAATAACTGTAGATGACTAACTCCCGACATTCTAAGTAGAAAAAGGAAGTAAACATTAGATTTTTACTTCATGCAATTTTTTGGTATTAAATTTTTTTGTATTAGTTTTATAGAGGAGCAATAAGAGGTAAATAGCCTTTATGGAAAAACATAAATCATTTAATTCAATCAACCATTCCTGGCAGTCAATAATTCAATTTTTTGGCTTATTTTGTCTTTGCTGTTTCCTGGTCATTAGTTGTAGCCAACCTCAAAATAACCCCGACAATACTCTAACTATAGAAACAAATACAAATCGCATTACTATAGGCACAACTTTAAAACCTCGGACTATCGACCCGGCAGATGCCTACGAAGTAATATCTGGTAACTTACTCCATAACTTAGGCGATCGCCTCTACGGTTATAAGCTAGGAACAATGGAACTTGTACCATCACTAGCAACAGAAATGCCAAAAATTAGTGAAGATGGCACAACATATACTATTCCCATTCGTCAAGGGGTGACATTCCATGACGGTACTCCTTTCAACGCTGAAGCAATGGCCTTTTCTTTCAAACGTTTTATTAAAAATAGTGGCCCACCTTCTTCTTTGTTAACTAATACTATTAAATCAGTAGAAGCTACGGGAGAATACCAATTAACAATTAAGTTGAAAAAACCCTTTGCAGCTTTTACTTCTTTATTAACATTTTCTGGTCTGTGTGCTGTTTCCCCACAAGCTTATGAAATAGGTGAAAGTCAATTTAAACCTGATACATTTATTGGTACTGGTCCCTATAAATTAGCTGAGTATGGTACTGATACTTTACGCTTAGATGTATTTGAAAATTATTGGGGAGAAAAACCAAAAAATCAAGGAATTGACATTCAAATATTTTCTAGTTCAGCTAACCTATTTAATGCTTTTAAAACAGGGTCTATTGATGTAGCTTATTTTTCTCTAGACACTGACCAAATTACTAATTTAGAAGCTGAAGCTATCCGTCAAGGATGGCAAGTAATTTCTACAGATGGTAAGACAGTTAATTATATGGTTTTAAATCTCAATTTAGAACCATTAAATAACAAAGCTGTTAGACAAGCTTTAGCATCTATTATTGATAGAAAATTACTAAATGAACGAGTTTTACAAGGAAAAGCTGAACCAGTTTATAGTCTAATTCCTAAACAAATTAATAGCTATAAACCAGTGTTTAAAGAAAACTATGGAGATGGAAATTTTGCTCAAGCTAAGGAGTTATTAAAAGAGGCAGGATATTCTCGAAATAGCCCAGCCAAAATTGAAATTTGGTATGCTGCAAATTCTACTAAGAGGCAATTAACAGCTAGTACATTAAAAGCATATGTAGATCAAAATTTAGAAGGTTTAATGGAGTTAGAATTGAATAGCGTAGAAGCAGCTACTGCTTTTAATAATTTAGATAAAGGAGTATATCAAACATTTATTTTAGACTGGTATGGAGACTTTCTTGATGCGGATAATTATATCCAACCATTTTTAGAATGTATCAAAGGTTCAAAAGAAAAAGGTTGTGAAGAAGGGGCTAGTCAATTTCAAGGTTCATTTTATTATAGTGATCGGATAAATAAATTAATCCAACAACAACGTCAAGAGCAAAACCCAGAAAAGCGGCTAGCTATTTTTGTAGAAATTCAAGAATTATTAGCAGAAGATGTTCCTTTTATCCCATTATGGTTAGATAAAGATTATGTATTTGCTCAGAAAAACATCAGTGGGGTTAGTTTAGAACCTACTCAGCAATTTTCTTTCTTGAAAATTAATAAATCATAACTAGCAATTCACGGAAGTTAGACTTATTAAATATTGCCGGAAATTTCTCCATTATTTGAATTCCCCATAATTTAGTCTAAACTCTAGAAATAAGCATTCAGCTTTCAGCTATCAGCTATTAGCTGAATGTATACGAAGCTTTAATCTAGTTTTTTTCTAGACTGAATTGCTCGATAACTGACTTAATTTTTATGGCTAATATCTAATAACTAATAGCTGAATACTTAGTAACTAACGCAAAAAACAACTAACCATCCATAACAACAAAAAAGTTACCAAAGTAATAAATGTTTCCGCTGGTAAACCGATTGCCAAAGAACTCAGTATTCCCCCTAAAATCAATCCAAAAATTAAACTACTAAATGCTAATAAAACAGCTCGACCAAAATTATTTTCTTTCCGCTTAAGGAAATAAAGACAACTACCAACTCCCAAAACCCAAGTTAGTTGTAATCTAGAAGGATCAGTATCCCCCAAATAAATACTAATTCCGCCTAAGAGCAGATATATACCAGTCGGCCATAGGATATCAGCTTGACTAGGAGTGTCAATCAACCTTTGTAGCCAAGCTGGCCCTTGATTGGTTTCCTGTGAAGTAAAAGTTTCAGTTGCTTTTTTTGCTTGCCTCTCTGGAAATCTAATACGCTCAGGCACTTTAATTTTGCCTTCCTGGCGTAGTCGTAGACGGTCCATTAAAATAGCATCATAAGCAGCTTCAATATTTTCCATTGTTTTCTGATCATGACCATACTGTTGCTTTAAATGTTGTTTTGCTGCTTGAATTTCCTCAAAAGAAGCGTCTTCAGTAAGACCAAGTTGTTGATAATGACTCTGATTACTCATATGAATTTATTAATAATCTTTTAAACTATGATACAATATTCAATTATAGTACTTTAATCTTATTTAGTTTTACAGAAATATGCCTAGTTAACTTGACAAATATCTCTCTATAAATTAACAAATAACTTTAATACTGAATATGATTTATTTACTATATAAGAATTAAGTTCTGAGGCCTGAGGTTAAGACAAGGTAGATAAAAAAAGAATGTTGAGATATGATGGATAAAAGTTGGCTAGATAGGTATTTAATTTGACTTACAAAAAATTTGGGTTTAAAGCCTTGCTCTGCCATCGGAAGACTTTTTAATTGTTTTTTTAAATACATCTGTTATTCTTCTTTTTTCAGTTACTCCCGAGCAATGGGAGACAAAAAATGGGCGCATCAAGCAATTCTTAGGCTAGGGTCTTTTTATAGCCCTAGGAATGAGAAGTTGGACTTAGCTTGTGGAGCTCGAAGCCCGGGCTAATTACAAAACTCGAATTTTAGCAACCCAACAGTAGAAATACTGCGGCTTCATAGCTCGGGAGAAGGTCAAATAAAATGAAATAAAAGTGATCTTAGAAGTACAGGCTCTTTTTATAAATATCTATCGTTAATTTGTATTACTTTTAAGTTTTAATCTTTGACTTTTGATAGATAATTAATATGATTTAATCTCAGTTACTAACTATTCCTGACCACTGCACCTTTTTTTGTTTTTCACGCCGATAAGAGAAAAAGTATTCTGGTTGTTGATAAGTACAATAGGGAGCGATCGCCACCTGTTGATTATCAATACCTAATTGTTTTAATTGTAAGATATTGACTAAACGAACATCTAGGCGAACTTTTCCCGGTTCTGGATCGGACAATATTGGTGAATGGGGTAAAAGCTCAAGGAAATGCATAATATCTTCAATGGTTGCTTTTCCTGTTTCTGGAAAAATCGTTGCTCCCACTTGGGCTGCTACCTCTTGAGAGACTTGATAAACCTCTCCAGCAATAGCAGGGCCAAGTACAACTAATAAATCAGATAATTGACTTCCCTGGGCCTCAAAACCGGCCAATGCCACGGGAACAATTTTGGCAGCAGTACCACGCCACCCGGCATGAACAGCAGCTACTTGTCCGGTTTTTTGGTCAGCAATTAGAACAGGAACACAGTCAGCAGTACAAACCCAAACTGCTTGTTTGGCTTTTTCTGTGAGTAAACCATCAGCTTCGGGATAATTTCCTTCAGTTTCAACAGTAAACTTCGCTGGTGTAATTACAGTACTACCATGTACTTGCTTGACACGATATACTTCTGCTGAAGGATGTAATATATCTACTAATTCTGTTGGTGTGTTGGGGAAAAAATGGTTAGTAAAAAAACCATGAGGCCAATTTTGTAAAAGGCTACAGGTTAGGAAGGGTAGTCCTTCCCATTTTTGCCAATACCAAGTTACATTATTTTTACTCAAAACTTGGTAGTATTTACTTAGTTTTTGTGAATCAGAGTTAGCTATAGTCATCAGAATCAAAATCAAAATTCGCAGTTTGCAGTTTAGATTTTTATTTTGGCACTGTTCCTAACTATATTCAGGTTCCCTATAGTTTAAAAGGTTGATTTTGTTATTACTCTATAGACAATAGGGAAAAAATTTATATTGGTTTGGTGCTTATAAAAATGAATTAGCTATGAGAAGAAAAGTTTAGTTTAGCCAAATCAATCAAAACCATAATACATAAATATAGAATTATCTAAAGAAAAAAAATTGTTAGAATTTAATCAACAAAAATTTATCAACTCCCTATCAAATATTCAGGGAACGAAATTATCCCACAGCTCGAGTCCTTTAACCCCCAATCATTTGCACATTTTTTCTAGCCTTCCCTCAACAAATCAAACCCTCTGGCAACTAATTGACTCAGGAGCATCATCAGGAACTATGGTCATAGCTGCCCAACAAACAGCAGGGCGAGGACAATGGGGTAGAAACTGGATATCAAGTATTGGCGGACTATATATGTCAGTAGCTTTCTGTAAGGGTTGCGGATGGACGAGTATGCCCAAAATATTGATATCTCATATCCCACAACTAACCTTATGTACAGCTTGGGGTATAGCCTCAAGTTTGCAGAATTATGGTGTACCAGTTAAAATTAAGTGGCCTAACGACTTAATTCTAGAAAATCGAAAATTAGGTGGTATCCTTACAGAAACGAGGGTCAAGAAAGAAAAAGTTCCTTGGGCAGTAATTGGTATTGGGATTAACTGGGCAAATTCTGAGATAGGAGATACAGGGATTAACCTGCAAAGTTATTATAGAAACGAGTCTCAACCAGGAATATCTTCTCTAGAAATGTTAGCGGCAATAGTTTTTCATGCATTAGAGTCTGCCATTAGACAACTTTTAGACTCAGGAATAGAAAATATTTTACCTGCCTATAATCAACTATTAATAAATATGGGGAAGCAGGTATTGGTGGAAGATCGTCTTGGGGAGGTTGTAGGAGTGACAAAGAGTGGGGAGTTAAAAGTAAAAATTAATTCTGGTTCAGCTACTGCAAAAACTCAGTCTCAAATATTACCTTCAGAAATATATCTAAAACCAGGTACAATCAGTCTGGGTTATGGTTAATGGGTGAATAGACTTAAAGTGCAAAGAGGAGAAAGTGGTAAGGGAGAAAAAAATAATTGTCATTGCTTAAATTTTGTGCTGGCTTGATAGAGAGCTAAATTTTTATAAGTTTTAATTTAGAGGTGGCTGTGCTTCGTTGTCTACTTCCTCTAATGTCTATCAAGTCTTGTTTCCCTGGAGTCTGATTTGTTTTACAGTATTATTCCTGTAAAAAAAATCTAAGAGTAGTGAGGAACAGGGGAGTGGGGCACAAATTGGAATACATCTGGTCATTTATTTTTAAGTGGGAAAAATTTAATATTTTCTTGAAACAGGATATTACTTGCTTTCCAAACCCATAGGGTGAAAAAACATGGTTATATCGAAGTCAAAGTTTATTAAACTGTTAAATTGTTTATAAAAAGCAACTTAAATAATAATGTCACCAGAAAATCAAAATCAATCAATTGAGTCTAAAGCTGAAATACAGGAAATAACTCAAGGGCCGAACCAAAAGCAAAATTTGAAAATCACCAAACTCTTCCCTCGCAAATCACTTATGCAGCTAGGTTGTTGTCTAGCTAGTTTAGGGATGCTGAGTAGAGGTATGGTTTTAGGGGAGGTGGTTTTGGAAATAGAAGTATATGACTATGACCCATCATATCAACCCGCCCCAGTACCCCAAACATCTTATTCAGCACCATCTTATTCACCAGAGCCATATTATTCGCCAGCACCATCTTATTCACCAGAGCCATATTATTCGCCAGCACCATCTTATTCACCAGAGCCATATTATTCACCAGCACCATCCTATTCACCAGCACCATATTATTCTCAACCCTACTACGAACCAGCACCATATTATTCACCAGCACCATCTTATTCACCAGAACCATATTATTCTTCACCAGCACCAAGTTATTACGAACCAGAACCATATTATTCTCAACCCTACTACGAACCAGAGCCATATTATTCACCGGAACCATATTATTCTCAACCAGCACCAACTTATGAACCGGAACCTTATTACTATTCCCAGCCAGCACCAATTTATGAACCGGAACCAGAACCGGAACCAGACAGTACTATCTATCTACCCAAAAATTTATATGTAGCACCTCCGACTAATACTAATATCAACCTATCAAAAAAATCTAAAAATAACTTACCACCTCTAACACTACCAAAACCTGAGAAGCTTTATTATTATAATGGTTCGACTAATGCTTATATAGATGAGACAGATTATAAAGTGGGTGCAACTGATAGTTATGAGGCACCAAGTACAGTAGTTTTCTCAGAGCGTTCTACAGGTGAAGTTGCTCAATATCCAACAAATAATAAAAATTGGAGTGCTGTAGCCGAAAATAATAATAAAAATTGGAGTGCTGTAGCTGAAAATAATAATAATTGGAGCGCCCCTACTCAGAACAATAATTGGAGTGGAACTACTGCAACAAATAATTGGAGTGCTCCTGCTCAAACTTCATCTTATAATTCATTGTATGGGGAAGGTCGGCAAAATTACTCCTCCAACGATAATAGTTATTATTCTTCCAATGATAATAGCTATTACTCTTCCAAGGATAATAGTTATTATTCAGATACTTCTAGTTATAGTCAAACAAGTTACTATTCAAACTCATCCTCCGGTCAAAATGGTTATTACTCCAGCACCTCTTATGCTCCAAACTACTCAGACTCTTCAAGAGGAGTGGAGGTGGCAGCAGTATTACCGGCTCAGGTGCAGGGACTTTTTCATAACCCCATATCTCAGTCAGGTTTAGCTTATTACAAACGCACCATGCGACCTCCGGCAGTACCTGGAAATGGTAATACTCGGTTAATATTTCCTCTATCTGTTCCAGCACCTATTACTTCATTATTTGGGTGGAGAGAACATCCAGTTTTAGGTTATAGAAAGTTTCATACTGGAACAGACTTAGGGGCACCAACTGGTACTCCAGTAGTGGCAACTTATGCAGGAAAGGTAGCGATCGCTGACTGGTTAGGTGGTTATGGTGTAGCTGTTGTGTTAGACCACCAGAGAAAATCATTGGAAACTCTCTATGGTCACTTATCAGAAATTTTTGTGCAGCCAGGGGAGTTTGTACAACAGGGTGAGGTTATTGGCAGGGTTGGTAGTACGGGAATGTCTACGGGTCCCCATTTACATTTTGAAATGCGACAGTTAACACAGGATGGATGGGTGACGAAAGATCCAGATAGTCATATTGAGTTTGCTTTGGGGAATTTGATGGCAGCATTGAAGGTTACGGAAGTACCGCCTGTACCAGAGGTTAGTATTAATGAGTTGCTGAAGCAGACTAAAGATAATGGTTCTGGTCTGCCACAACTGCCTCCTTTACCCCCAGGGTTTGAAGTACCTATTCCTGATTTAGAACCGCCAATTTTTGAGTTGACAAAAGCTTCGGAAGAGTCTGATGAGGATGTCAAAGTTAGTTTGAATGAGCAGGAAAAAAAAGTGGTGGAATAAGGTTAGTTGAGTAGGGAAAATTTTACTAAACTCCTGGATATTTGAGAAAAATATTACAGGAGTTTTTGTCAGGATAAGTTTAATAAGTTATATTATGTCTGATTGAATAATTATGATGAAAGTGCGTAGTCGGGTTTTAGCGATAAATTTATAGAGACAGAGGGTTTAAAGTATATAAAGTAGAAATATTTATAATCAAACTTTTGTAGAAAAGAGCGATCGCTATGACTCAGAAAAAAAATCATTTACTTCTACCTATTCTCTGGGTTCTGTAACCATTCACGAAACTCTCGGAGCAAAGCATTTTCGCCTTTTTCTCCTCGCCTAATAAGAAAATTTAAAATAACTGACCTCGATAAAATTGGCAAAACATTTGACTTTTCTTGTTCCTGATAATTTCCATATTGTAAACAATAAATAAATAAGTTTTCCCCATCAAATCTCCATATTTCTCGGATACCTAATCAAATGCTTCGTATAGTAGTAAACTGTAAACTTCACTGGATACTTCCCTGTCATAGCCGCAGCGAATTTACTAGCCTCTTCCCAATGATTCCATGCCTGAAATGGGAGATGCCCCGTATAATGCGTATCTAAGCTAAAAGTTAGTTCAGAGTAAGACAACTGTTTTTCTCCTGAACGCCATCCGACTTCATTACCAAATGCTTCGTATACTTCCCTGTCATACTCTCCTTTTCCACCCAAACTCTGATAAATTTTTTTTTGGACGGAAAAACCAAACTTACCATGGCTATATTTTACCCAAAGTTGGTCTATGTACTCAAGTGTTAACCGTGGAATCTCCCTATCATCATAAATAAAAGATGTTACACCATCAGAACCTTGAAATTTTATTAATTCAGGAAAAATTACTGTTGTTTGATAAAAAATTACTAGTGTCTCCTCATCAGCTTTTCTCCATTCACTTTGACGCAAATATTCTTCCAAATTATTATGACGCAAATATTCTTCCAAATTATTATCCTGTAGCAGTTCTTCTAGTTCAGTTTTGATTTCCTTAAGTTCAGACCAATAAGCAGCATGGGCTAAATTATAATAGTGCACACCCTGATTATCATAATAGAAGGATAACGTTGAAGACAACCCCTGTCGAAATCGCTCAGGATTTTCTTTATGGGCAAACTTTAACCGGAAAATCTCACGCCATCTTTTCCAGTTTTGATTGGGTATTGTACCCCACAACTTAAACAATTTTTCTGAACCTTTTTCATAGAAAGAATAAGCTTCAGGAGCTTTAGGTAATTTAATACTCGAAATAATAGGAGGCAACACTCGTGAAACCTGATAAACACGCTCAGGTTCTTCTACTTCTGAACTAACTTCTATCAAACTTAAATCAATCCCTCTTTTAAGTTGTTCTTTACAACCAGAAATAGACTCACAAACTACCTCTAAAGCTGACATCGGTACAGGAATTTCAAACACCAAACAATGACTCAATACCTGAATCATTTTTTCATCAATTTGTTCATAAAGTTCAGGCCAAATAATTTTCCCCTGCCAATCTTCAGAACTAGATTCAAGTTTACTTAACTTCCCGTCAATATCCCCACAAGCAAGTACATCTTTATCCAACCATTCCAATAAACGAGGATTTCCGTTGGCAAGTTTTAACGCTCTTTCAATTAATTGTTTATCAATTTTTCCCGAATTAAAATTCTCCAGACGTTTCAAATTTTTCTCTAAATCAGCTTTGCGAAATGCTTCTAAACCTTGTACCCAAAACTCACTTAATAACTCAAATTGAAACTTATAACGAGAAGTAATAATAATTTTTTCCCTCGCACCTACTTCCTGAATTGCCCAAATTAAAGCATTTAAAACTTCTGCTGCTTTAGGCTTCAAAACATATCCACCTTGACGAGGTTCAAGATTCCATTCAAAGTCATCAAACAGGAAAAGAAAAGGTTTTGCTCCAGCTTCACTTAAATTTTCAAATAAATCTCGCAACCTATATTTGAGTTCATTTTGATTATCTTTTAAGGCAAAACGCAGGTCAGCATCTTTCAATTTATCTGCCAATTTTTCCACTAAATTAGAATTATCAATTTGTCGCCACCATGAAACCCTTTCATATTCCGATAAACGCTCCCAAAGTCGAGAAGCAATGGTACTTTTTCCCAAACCTCCCATACCATGAATTAACACTCCCAACTTATCAGAATCTAACTTAAAAGTACGGAGACAATTTTGTAACTGACGACGACGACCAACAAAATTTTCACGAGTGGCCACCCTAAGTTTACCTTCTGGGTCTCTAAATTCAATGGTTTTCTGGTAACGGGGTGCTGGTTTCCGACCTCGTTTTCTCAAAGGGGTTACCAACGCTCCCGGTAAACTACCCGCTACATAAAGTCGTAATTTATGCCAATCTCTAGCTTCAACCTCAATTAATTCCTGGTAAGTTTCCCCTAATGCTTCCGTTACCCCTTTACCAAAGGACAACCCCTGATATAGCTTTGCTGCTGCTTTTGTTGCTTCTGTATCTAAAACCCAACCGCCCCATCCTAAAACTGCTGTTGCACCTTGACTTAATAAAGATTCTGCCATTGATGGAACATTTTCGTGATGTGAATATCCACTCCGACAACCCGATAAAAAAATTAGTTTCGGGTGCTGAAATTGTAATTCTTTAGCAATATCTTCCGCACTGCTATATTTTGCTTCCCCATATTCTGTCTCAGTAATAAAGCAAGGTTTGCCATGCTCAAAAGTTGCATGACCTGTGAGATGAACAACATCGAAAAAATTCTCTTCCTGGCTTTCCACCAGATAACCTAACTCAGTCAAACAACCACTTTCTTCTACTTCTAAAAACAAAGGCGATCTTTTGGTTGCTTCCAAAATACTTCCCTCCTCCGCTTCAAAATCAAGTTCACGAAAATAGTCTCCCGTGTTGCGGGGGGAACTTGCCATAAACACCACATTTAATGCTCGGTTATTAGGTTGATTTTGAAAAGAAAGTTGTTGACTATCGGTCACCCAACGAACAGGAATAATAGCAGGTTTACGCTGAACTAAAAATTCTTGACCATCATGGAGCAACTCCCAAGGTAAATGAGCTAATCTTTCTGAAGTAGAAATAGCTAAAACAATTCCTTCCCGTTGATATTTATCAAGTTCTTGTCGAAAAATACGATTATTTCCATCCAACCAGTTATAAAGTGTTTGACCAGTTTTGGCGTAGTCTTCTGGTAGTCTTGTATTATAAATACTATCTATTTTTTTGATGACATCAGAAGTTTCTGTCAAAGATAATTGATAAGATTGGTAATCATTGGGATTATTCCAAAAGTATCGGACTTCAGCATAATTATCCCCTATTAATTTTAAATCTAAGTGAAGAATTTGCATAATTATTTTCCTTCGAAACTTTCCAAAATATCTTTAATTTGTTCTACAGTTGCACCTTGAAGTACAACTCGCTTTTCTCCAGACACAATTTCGACCTTCTCTAGTTTTTTCTCATGTTTTTTGTAACACTGAAAAATCTTCTCTGCAATGCTTAGAGTATTATTAATAATGATAGAAGTTCCTGAACCAATTCCAACTATTGTCAGAATCGTTGCTAAAGTATCACCTTTTTCATAGCCATCTCCATCTATTTTATAGCTACCTTCTATACCTTCAATGGCTAGAATTTCTTTAGTAGCTTGGACAGCATCTAACCCATCAATAGCTATTTTGAGCATTGTTCAACTACCTTATTTTTGTGTTTGACTATAATTATACCTCACCCTTTAAGGTTAGGCTTTATCAACATCTTTCTTTTCATAAAATTTGAGAAAAGAGAGAAGTTATATATTTGCCATAGAAATTGATGATACTTCAGAATTTCACTCAAGTACAGTGCTAGTAGCACTATATTTTATTAACAAAAAAAAATCTTAACAAGAGAATAATTAGGCAAATTTTCTAGGATAGAATATCAAGATAAAAAAATATTATTTGCCGCCCTAAAAATTATAAACTTTAAAAAGAACGCCTCCAATTAAAGAACTGCTCTAACAAATTTTGCTGGGATAAATTCTTGGCATATTTCTGCTTTTTCAACAATAAACCTGCCTTACTATTCACCTCAGATAAAGTCGGATAAACATGAATCCCAGTCAAAGCAGAAACCGGCAAATTATTCGACATTGCTAAAACAATTTCATGGATTAACTCACCAGCAGAAATACCAACTAAATGTGCTCCTAAAATTTCCCCATTACCTTTAGTAATAATCTTACAAAATCCATTTGTAGCTGCCTCAGCTTGGGCGCGGTCTACACCAGAAAAAGGTTGCTTCAATACACAAACATCATCTCCATAACGTTCTTTTGCCTGCTGTTCTGTTAACCCTACCCTTGCCAACTCTGGGTCAGTAAAAGTTGCCCAAGGAATAACCCGATAATTAACTTTACTAATAGGAAAAAATAACGCATTTGTTAAAGCAACAACCGCTTCATAACCAGCCACATGAGTAAACTGATAACCGCCAATTACATCTCCACAAGCATAAATTTTAGAATTAGTAGTTTGCAACTTTTCATTAACAATAATTCCTTGCTTTCCTACTTCTACACCAGCAACTTCTAAATTCAAAGATTCTACATTAGGCAACCTACCACCAGCAAATAAAATTTCATCAACTATAATATTTTTTCCACCCGCAGTTACTTGCTTTTTCCCATCCACAACTTCCACTTTTTCTGCTCTAACTTCCTTTAAAATATTAATCCCTTCCGACTCAAATTGTTTCTGTACAACTAGAGCCGCTTCGGGTTCTTCCTTCGGTAAAATATGACTTTTACTAGAGATAATAGTCACATTACTACCAAGACGAGAAAAAGCTTGACCCAACTCACAACCTATTGGGCCGGCACCAATTATTGCTAAATTATTTGGTCGTTGTTTTAGATCAAATACTTTTTCATTTGTTAAAAAATCAGCAGAATTTAATCCTTCAAAAGATGGAATTGCAGGTCGAGAACCTGTGGAAATAACAAAAGCTCTTGCTGTTAATTTTTGACCATTAACTTCAAAAGTTTTTTGATCTATAAATTCACCTTCCCCAAAAATAACTTCAACACCCAAACCTCGAAATCTTTCTGGTGAATCATGGGGTTGAATATTAGCTATTACTTGTTGAACATGACTAGTTACTTTAGCAAATTCAATTTCTGGAGGCTGGGTATAAATGCCAAATCTAGCAGCATTTTTTACTTGATAAGCAACACGAGAAGCATGAATTAAAGACTTACTAGGAACACAACCAAACCATAAACAATCACCTCCTAATTTATCCCTTTCTACTAATGCTACTTTAGCTTTTAATTGAGCTGCAGCAGAAGCTACTACTAAGCCAGCAGAACCACCACCAATAATGACAATATCATATTTAACTGCCATAATTTTACCTCTATCTATCAGTTACTAGTTATTATTTATTAGTTATTATATATCAATTTTTAGTAATTTTTGAAATTTGAGTATAACAATATTAAGAGTTATTTTTTATGCCCTTTACAAGGGATGTTTAAGATCTAATTTTCTAGTGAAAAAAAATACTAATTACCAGGATAAAGATTTGACTGTTAGTTATTAGCTCATTAAGTAAGTTAGTATGACAACTTTTCCCTATATAACAAAATTAAATAAATTATTTACTCAATTTTTGGGAGAAACTTAGAATTAGTATATAAATCTTGATATATTTAACATTTTTCATGTCTACTCACTGATTAAACTGAAGAATGAATTAGTCTTCAAGAAGAATTAAAATTTCTTTTTTTTAGTATTCGAGAGGAAATAAATTAGTCATCATCTAACTTTAGTACTTGCTTGAATTTATTCAAAAGTTGTTTGCCTAAAATTTTACGACAAGTTGGGTGCTGAATGGGAGATAGCTGAATGTTCAGATAGGAACAATAAGTAGGAGAGAAAAACAAAGAAACTCAAGTTAATAATAAGTTTTTTTTTACTGACAGAAAAATTTACCAATAAACTACTTAATTATAGTAATTTGTAATTTTTTTTATATAGCCTTTTACCTAATTAATAAATTTTACCTACCACAATATTGAATGATTACAATATTAACTAGGTAGGTATAAATAAAGATTAAAAGCAAGGGTGAAAAATAACCTATAAGCAATTTATCAATAAGTTATCACCATTTTTTATCTCCATTGTTATTAGATACATAATTAAACTTACTTACTTAGTATTATATGATAAAATACTAAGTATTAATAAAAACATGAAAACATGAGATTAATAATTTAACTATCTTAATTTATACACCTTCTACAGTGGGTTTTGAAGTTGTATTTTCCTGAGAATTTTTGAAAAATTTTGTACTTATCCAAGATGTTAAAATATGAGATAATAAGCCGAAAGGTCCGGCAAACAAACAAAGAATTATTGAGTGGAAAGTCCAAACACCTGTACGTTGTCCTTCCCAATAAATCCAACGACCAACAAATAAATCCATAACTAAAAAATGAACCCATCCTGTTGCTGCGGCTGATTCTTCTCCAAAGAATTTAGCAATATCTGACAAAGTAGGATTGGATAAAGCTGCTGCAGATTCAGGGGTAAGGCTACTAATAAGTAGATAAAGATAAACGACTACTAATAATATAAAAGGAATAAAAGATTCCATGATTTTACGAGTTACTTTCCAGTTAGGCAAAAATATAATTAATGCCCAGAATGGTAATACAAAGAAATTAGCACTGTTGAAAATTAAATCAATTGTCATTGTTATTTATTGACTCCACTAAGGTAATAAAATGTTAAGAGAACTTATAAATAAATGTTATTCTATTTTTGTCAAAATGTCTTTAGGGATAATTGCTTTAATTGTAATTATTGGGGTCTATTATTTACCAGGAGCTGTTATTAAGTTAAAAAATAAAATAATTATACCGATAATCAAACTAGTTATATGCAGAATAAGTTAGTTCAAAGGGGATCTATGGACATGATTAAGAAATTAGTTTCTGTTAATAATAAATTTGCTTTTCAGCTATTTTGAAAAATTCAGAAATCAGGCTTAAATGAAAATATCTTGATATCGCTGAGTAGTATAGCGATCGCTCTATCAATGACTTACAATGGCGCTAGTGGTAAAACTCAAGAAGTGATGGCTAAAACTCTAAATTTTGAGAGAATGAGTTTAGAGGAAATTAATCAGGCAAACAAAGACTTAGGCATTTTATTAAAAAGTTTAAATACAGATATTGAATTAGATATTGCTAACTCAATATGAGAAAAAAAAAGGAATATATTTCTCTTCAAGTTTTTTAGACAATAATCAATTTTTTTTATAAGAGTCAAGTCAATTTTATTCATTTTAATTATCTTCAAACACTAAAAATTATTAATGATTGGGTTAAGGATTATACCAAATAAAAAATTGATAAATTGTTTGAAAAAATAGATACTAATGCGGTCATGATTTTGTTAAATGTGATTTATTTTAAGGGTAATTGTAATAAAAGTTTTGCAGAAAATTATACTAAATAATTACCGTTTTATCTGCAAAATGGAAGTCAAAAAAAATCCAATTATGTTCCAATTATCAAGACATTTATATTACGAAAATGAAGGTTTTTAGGAAGTGAGTGTGTCCTATAAAAAAGGTCTGGTTAGTATGTATATATTTCTTCCCAGGGAACAAGTAGGTTTAGAGTAATTTTATCAATTTCTGAATGAAGAAAACTAGAAAAATTGGATGCTAAAGTTTAAGTATGACTAAATTAATTTAGGTTTGCCAAAATTGAAAAATGAATATAAAGTTACTTTCAATAATGCATTGAAATCTTTGGGAATGAAAATAGCTTTTGATGAAATTGCAGCAGATTTTTCTGGTATGCGCCCCATTCCACCAAATTTATATATCAGTAAAGTTAAAGATAAAACATTTGTTGAAGTGAATGAAACAGGAACAGAAGCAGCAGCAGTTACCGGTGTTGAACCAATGTTAACTTCTGGCCCTACAGTACAAGCTGTCGATATGTTAATTAGTCGCCCCTTCTTTTTTGCGATGAGAGATAATGATTCTGGAACTATTTTGTTTATGGGAGAAATTACAAATCCCAAAATTTAATCAAAAAGGGAAAAGGGAATAGAAAATCAAGGTAGGGATATGAAGTTAATTTAGATTTGCCAAAATTGAAAACTGAATATAAAATAACTCTCAATGAGAAACTGAAATTATGAGGAATGGAAATGGCTTTTAAAGGCAAAGTAGATTTTTCTGAAATTAGTTAGGTCTCAATTATCCCATTTTCAGAAAATGAAAAGAATAAACTTTAATAGGGCGTACTGACAATTGATAACTAAAATAAGTCTACTGAAGAAAAAAATGTTCAAATAAATTATCAATAAGTTTTCTGGTATTTCTAGCAAAATGTCTATAGGAGTAATTATTTTCATTGTAATTCTTGGATTATTTAAATCCCCTAATTTACTAGTGCCTATAGTAATTTTCAGAAATCGGAAACTTGATACTGACTAAGTATACAAGTAAAATTCAGAATAAATTAGCCCAAAAAGGAGATGAAAATACTGTCAAAGTCCAAGCTGATATAAGGGTATAGGGTGGGGTTTTAAAGCTACTATTTGCAAGTTTAGAACCAGCCTGAGCTTTTTAATGGCTACGTTAAAAATCAATATGCTTACAACTTCTTTATGACTTTGTAGCTCTATCTTTAGCTATTAAATATTCTATTTTGAGATTGAAATTGTGCCTATATTGACAATATTTTTAATATTATAAATGTGACTATTATCCTAGAAATAAGTTTTTTTTAAAACATTAAAATAAGCTTATTTTTTTATAGATACTAACAATAATTATTGTGAAAAATTTCATTTAATATGACAAAATTTATCTGTTAAATTAAGATTATTACTAACTCAAGGTAAAGCAGCAGTAATTAGATAATATCCATTTACAATCATATTAAAGGAGGTCTCTAAACTAACACAAAAGTATCAACTTAAGTACGACTATAGTGAAAAATTATCTGGGCTAGCTTTTCTCAGTAATTAGACAAAGTTATTTGCTTAATTATAAATTATAATATCTAGGCTGGATGGGGGTTAAAAATTAATTTTGTGTAATTAATTTTGTCTAATCTATTATGACTAAAGTATAGTTTTTTTCTTTTTTTTTACTTCCTATTTCCCAAATTACTAATCTGTAGGGATATTATATACAAAGTCTCTACCTACTTCCTCAAAAATGAAGTTAAGGTAATTAGCTAAAATCACTATCACAGTAACATCATTAATTATTCTAGATATAGAATAAATTAAGTAAAATCTATAGTTATTAAAATAATTCAAATGTTGCTTTTTGCTAAATTTTTCCGGTTTTTTCTTCTTGAAGTTTACATTTTCAATTCTGGAGGTACTGATAATTGATAACGGATAACTAAAATGGCCGAATCTAATAAATCAGGACTTACCCATCCACCACGAAAATATTAGCTTGAAATTACTATCCTGATGGACTGCTCCGCAAAGGCTGCCCCTAGTAATAACAGAAACTACTATGTTTTTTTTTGCGCAAGTCCTATAAATAGAACTTAATTTAGGCTGAAATTACCAATTGTTTTTATGAATAACCCTATATATCCTGGTCTAATACTCACTGACCGCTATAAAATTATCAAACAATTAGGACATGGTGGTTTTGGACGTACTTACCTCGCAGAAGATAACCACCGTTTCCAGGAACTCTGTGTACTTAAAGAATTTGCCCCCCAAGTTCACGGTAGCTACGCCTTGCAAAAATCCCAGGAACTATTTGAACGGGAGGCAGGTGTACTATACAAGTTACGACATCCCCAAATTCCTGGTTTCCGAGAAATGTTTCGCTATAAGTTAAATGCAGAAGGATATCTATTTTTAGTACAAGATTATATAAAAGGTAAAACTTATCGTGCTTTGTTAGAAAACCGGAAACTTCAAGGCAAACTTTTTCAGGAAGCAGAAGTAATAAAGTTTTTGCTGCAACTTTTACCAGTGTTGGAATATATTCATAATTTGGGAGTTATTCATCGTGATATTTCTCCAGATAATATAATTCTACAAACTTCTGACAAGTTGCCAGTATTAATTGATTTTGGTGGAGTGAAGGAAATAGCAACAAAGGTCGCTTCTGAGTATGCTCAACTTGAAAGTGGTATTACAAGGTTAGGTAAATTGGGATATGCTCCAGATGAACAAATGCGACTAGGAGTTATCAATAATGATAGCGATCTATATGCTTTGGCAGTAACAGCTTTAGTTTTACTAACTGGAAAGGAACCCTCTTTGTTGACGGATGTTCACAACTTAACTTTTAATTGGCGTATTGAAATTAGTATTAGTGAAAACCTGGGAAATGTACTGGATAAAATGTTAGCTTCTAAGCCGAGCGATCGCTTTTCTACTGCTCGTCAAGTTATTACAGCACTGAAAAATGTCTCATATAGTACTAACTTAGCTACTACTCAAGTGCCACCAAGCGTTGTTTCTACTCCACCTGTTTCTCCCGGTCAACTTTCAAGTGTAACTACTATGTCAGTTTCTCAGGTTCCTGTAACTAGTGATGTTGTTCAAAAGTCTTCTATTTGGTCAACAATTTTATTAGTATTAGTGACAATATTTAGTATGGGGGGAATAGGTTGGATGGCTGGTAAATTTTGGTTAGAATATACTTCTAATCAAAATATAATTGTGGATGAAAAACCAGAAAGGTTGAGCGATCGCCTCCAACAATTAGGTATTGATCAATCTTTCTTTTTCTCCTTAGTAGATAAATTTTTCTACAGTCAGTATCCTCAAAAAAAAGGGAAGATCTTAGGTGATCAAACTCAAGAAGATCAGTTATGGCAGTGGCGCTGGTATTCAATAGCTGATAAGTTGGCAGATAAACTAGAAACTATAGCTCCAGATGCTCGCCGCAGATTAGGTAATTATAGCAAAGATGATATTTATCGATGGCGAGCTCAGTTGAGGAGGCTAAGTATTAGTAGTACTGCTTTTAATGATTTGACTGATGCTCGGTTTATTAATTTATTTCCAGAGCAAACCCGTCGTCGAAATCTTATTGGTTTACCCATAGGTCAAGTTTGGCAAGCGATCGCTACTGATACAATGAAAGACTTGCAAGGGAGAAAATCTTTAGAAGAAGTTCGTTTTGCAAAAGGTTCATTTCAGAAAGTTGTCAAGGCTACTCTCTCTCCAGGGGAAGGCAAAATTTATCTGGCTTGGTTACAAGATGAACAAATTTTGGAAGTCAGATTAGAACCTAATGATCCACAAGTTTTATTATCAATTTATTCTCCCATAAATTCTCGCGGTAAGTCTAGAGAATTAATAGAAGATTCTCCAAAAAATAAATGGATAGGCGAAACAAACGGCTCTGGTTATTATCAATTTGTAGTGATTTCAAATTTAGATAAACCTATTGAATATTCTTTAGAATTATTTGCTAAAAATAAAGTCAAAGATAGGTATTAAATTCTCTGAATATTTGAAACTGTGGACCTTAATACTTACTAAGAAAAAAATGATATTTTAGTTATAACTATCTTGACACTCAAAGAAAAACTATGAGGAAATATAGGTCAATACAGTTCAGTTAATATTTTTTTGCAGTTCTTTGATCTGAAAAGCTAATAATCATGATTCCATGCCATAATAGTTTTAGTCTGACTACCAAGCTTATTGCAATATAAATAAGCTTTAAGGTATTTAAATATTTTTATAATTCAACTAGGAGGTTTATGCTAAAGTATATAGTTATTGCTCTAATAACTCTAGAATTAATCTTACTAACTGGATTTTTTAAATCCCCAGCTCATGGCACAATGAGAGAATCAGAATTTTTTATTTGGGATTATGCCTCTTTGAGTAATTATCAGGTTGTTTGTAAAAAGTTGATATTTCATCCTACAAATCGTAGGCTACCAGAATTATCAAAGATGAAACCTATAAATATTCATTCTCAAGTAGTAAATGATGAATATTGTTCTAATTTAACTAAGCCTGTTTAATATTTTCTGATGATAGTTAAGGTAAAGATTTAGAAAAAAACTGATCAAACCGGGTTTAAATAATTAAAATCCGGTTTATTCATATTTCAGAGAATATGCTAAAGTTCGTATTATATAGCTTTAAGCTATTATTTGAAGTCAAAAATATTGGTTGTTAAGGATTTAATCTGTATTAATTTCTTAACAGTTTTTTTTGTAGTGCTATTAGTGATAATTAAAGAGGTAAAAACATGAAATATCGTGTTATGCTCAAATATCGGGATATAATCAGAGATATAATAGTTGAAGCAAACAGTAAAGAAGAGGCAGCTGAACAAGTGGAAGGTGAGATTAATAAAGGGGAAAAAATTAATAGTATTAAACCAGTCACATCAGAATCTAAATCAGGTTCTTGGTGGGAAATTTGGCTAGATTAAAATCAGCTAATTAGGAAATAGAAAGCAGGAAATAGGAGAAGACATAGTGATTTATTAAATTAAATTCTGAGGTATGATGTTAGTATGGTCGGATATTTAATATTTTCCCAAGCTTCATAACTTTAGTAGCATAAATAATAATATCCCTTCATTGAAGACTAATTTTAATCTCTTAAAAAGGTAAATGTTTTTTGCTTTTTCTTGATATTACTTTCTATTTCTGGCTCCCTTGAAAAATTATTTTATTACTTGAAAATTATGGCTAATTCTAAACGTAATTTATCTGATCATAAAAATTCTAAAGGCGATCGCCTGGTTTATTCAGAGTTTGGTAATAATGCTAATTCTCCAGCGACAGAAAGAGCACTACCAAATTTACCACCAAATCAACAAAACTTAAGAGTACAAGTATCTCGCAAAGGTCGTAAAGGAAAAACAGTCACAGTTATTAGTGGTTTCCAGTCAAACCAGGAAACTTTAACAGCTTTACTCAAACAACTTAAAAATCAATGTGGCGCAGGTGGAACTATTAAAGATAATGAAATTGAAATTCAGGGGGAACATAAACAAAAGTTACTCGAGATTTTAATTAAATTGGGTTATAAAGCTAAAATTAGTGGAGGTTAAGGTACTTTAGAGATTATAAACTTCAAGATACTTTAAGAATGAAAAATCAGGAAAGTTGAAGAGAGTTTCTGTAGATATCTATTAGTAAAGTATGAATTATTCAATAGCAAGTTACCAATAATATTGGTGGAAATAAGCGGAATTTGGATTTTTGCTATGTAAGTTTAAATAAGAAGTCATTAAATTTATATAGCAGTCTTTATTCTATGAGGTACATTTTGAGTTTTCTAGCTACCTCCTTTTTTAGGGGGATATCAAAAACCCCCTTTTTTCAGCTATCCTTTATAAGGAACTCCTAGAACCGTTTTTTTTGTAGGAAGATGGGGCTTATGTCTAACTCCTCCCGAAAGAAGAATGGGGAAGAGCTATCTCTTTTCATATCTGGCATAAAAAAACGTATTTTTAATACATTTACTATTGGGAAATATGTAGAAAAAGTGCAAGTTTATAACTTCTCTCTTTTGTCAAGTTTGATATGAAGAAATATGTTTATAAAGGATGGCTTTTTTAGGAATATTTAAGGGCTTTATAAATAGACAATAAACTGTGGAAATTACTATATTATTGGAGATATATAAATGTTTAAAACAGTTGCTTTAGTTTTACTAGGAACCTCTCTCGGTTTCGGATTTTCTTTGGTAAGTGATGGTAATGGGTTTGCGATTAAAGTCCCATCTATAGAAGCGGGAAAATTAGAATGTCATTGGTTATCTGAAGATATCTCTAACAATTCTTATAATAGAGAATTTTTAGAACCAAGGAATTAAATTTTATTTCAACTACAGTGGATTAATTACAATTAATTAATAACTGATAGAATGCACCACTATTAAAAAATAAAATTTACTATTTCTAACTTCCTACTTTAGTAGGAGTTACTATTAACTGAAAAAGCTCATAACTGCAATAGTAATAACTTAAAAATCTGATAACTGAGTATGATAACTCAAATTTTACCTATAATAAAAGACTCTGAACGTTTAGAAAATAGACTCAAAGAGATTCCCCAAACTCCGGGAGTTTATCTCATGCGTGATCGTAGCGATCGCATCCTTTATATTGGTAAATCTAAAAAACTTAGAAACCGAGTTCGTTCCTATTTTCGAGATGGAAAAAATCACACTCATCGTATCAGTTTAATGATACAACAAATCGTTGAAATTGAATTTATTGTCACAGATACAGAAGCTGAAGCTTTAGCATTAGAAGCTAATCTTGTTAAGCAACATCAACCATATTTTAATGTCTTACTCAAGGATGATAAAAAATATCCCTATCTTTGTATAACTTGGTCGGAAGATTATCCGAGAATTTTTATTACTAGAAAACGCAGATTAGGTAAAGCTAAAGACCGTTATTATGGTCCTTATGTGGATACTAGATTACTCCGAAATACTCTACATTTAGTTAAACGAATTTTTCCCCTACGTCAAAGACCAAAACCTTTATTTAAGGACCGCTCTTGTCTGAATTATGATATTGGTCGTTGCCCTGGAGTTTGTCAGGAGTTAATTACTCCAGAGGAATATCATAAAATTGTGCAAAGAGTGGCAATGATTTTTCAAGGTCGAACTGGAGAATTAATTGATATTTTAAATACTCAAATGGAAAAAGAAGCGGAAGCGCTAAATTTTGAAAAAGCAGCATTTATTCGTGACCAAATTAGAGGTTTAAATTCTTTAAATGCTGATCAAAAAGTTTCTTTACCAGATGATAGAGTTTCTAGAGATGCAATTGCTTTGGCGGGAAATCATCAAATTGCTTGTGTTCAACTATTCCAAATTCGGGCAGGAAAATTAGTAGGTAGGTTGGGATTTATTGCTGAAATTCCTGATTTAGGAACTGCAGAAAATCAGGAGTTGGGAGTAATTTTGCAGCGGGTTTTAGAATCCCATTATCAAATAGTAGAATCTGTAGAAATTCCTACGGAAATTATTGTGCAAAATGAGTTGCCGGAGAGTAATTTTTTGCAAAATTGGTTAACAGAAAAGAAGGGTAAAAAAGTAGAAATTTTTGTACCTCAACGCCAGGGGAAAGCTGAATTAATTGAGATGGTAAAAAAGAATGCTGAGTATGAGTTATTGCGGTTGGCAAAAATGAGCGATCGCAATAATGAAGCGATGACAGATTTAGCAGAAATCTTAGATTTACCAGAGTTACCTCACCGGATAGAGGGTTATGATATTTCCCACATTCAAGGTTCGGATGCGGTGGCATCACGGGTAGTGTTTATTGACGGTTTGCCAGCAAAACAACATTATCGACATTATAAAATTAAAAACCCAGAAGTGCGTTCCGGTCATTCTGATGATTTTGCCAGTATGGCTGAGGTTATTGGGCGACGGTTTCGTGACTATGAAAAACAAACTACTACAGACAAACCAGATTTAATTATGATAGATGGTGGGAAAGGGCAACTGTCAGCAGTAGTGGCAGTGATGGAAGAGATGAATATATTAGAAGAAGTGCGGGTGGTGAGTTTGGCAAAACAACGGGAGGAGATTTTTTTGCCTGGGGAGTCTGAACCTTTAAGAACTGATGCGGAACAACCGGGGGTGCAGTTGTTGCGGAGGCTGCGGGATGAGGCTCATAGATTTGCTGTGAGTTTTCATCGGGATAGAAGAAGTCAGAGGATGAAGCGATCGCGTTTAGATGAGATTCCTGGTTTAGGGCAACATCGACAAAAGTTGTTATTGGGGCATTTTCATTCTGTTGATTATATTAGGATGGCAACGGTGGAACAGTTGGCAGAAGTGTCGGGAGTCGGACCTAAGTTGGCACAACAGATTTATGATTATTTTCATTAAAATAGGGAGTAGGAAACTCAAATTTTCAGGGTTTACAGAAAGGCGTCAAATGTAGTGTAAAAGTCTCAAATAATTACCTTAAACACTATATATAGGAGCACTGCGTAAGTCCTGATTTTGTTTAGGTGATTATTGTGAATAACTATGAAGAAATTAACAATAGGGACTGACAATAGCTGGTTTAAGAACTTAAGCTTTGGAGCCGTTAAAATATGTCAACCTTAATCAAAATAAATTTCTTAATATAGTAAAAATTAGTTTTAGGAGTAAACTCAATGAGTGACAAAAACTTTTATACTATAGAAGCCATTTTGGATCTTTCTGAAAGACTATAATGGATAGAAAATGCCATATTCTAGTAGCTTGAC
>JAGGDU010000180.1 GCA_018457135.1 Trichodesmium erythraeum GBRTRLIN201
AAAAAGTCGGATGTGGGAGAGGATATTTTCATTTTACTTAGAGCAATTTTGGCGAGTGGAATAGTTATTTACTATCAATATAATATGTCTGTTTTTTCATAAGTGCTACAATAAAAACTCTCCTATAAAGCTGTGAGGCATTACAAACTATTAACCAATTTAAGACATTGATTATTTATCAAAAATATGATAACTACTGTATCCGAAAGCGAACCCCAAGAAGTAAAAATTCAACTCCTATTAGCAGGAGGGCATCAATATACTATTTATCTCAAATCTGATGCACCCTTACTACAACTTTTAGCCAAAACATTATTATCTAAACATCAAAAAAATGAAAATTCTACCCTATTTCAAATTCCTCTAGCAGAAGGTCATTCTGCTTTATGTTTTCCCAGTGAACATTTAGTCGGAATGGTAACCGAACCACCAATTTCTTTACAGAATTTACAGCCACAAGATACTAAAAATAATCTCAAAAATTCTACTAATACTACTCCTAAAATAAACAATTTAGAATCTCATTATTTACTGATAGAAAATTTTCTAAGCCAATCAGAAAATAAACAATTATTGAATTATGTTTTGCAAAGAAAATCAGATTTTTCTCCAACTACAACATCAACTAAAGCTGAAAATTATCGTCGTTCTTTAGTATTGTACTCTTTCCCAAAATTCCAAGAATTGATAGTTAATAGAATTAAAGAAATTTTTCCTGATGTTTTAAATAAGTTGAGTATTCCTGTATTTTCAATTGCTGAAATTGAAAGTCAGTTAACAGCTCATAACAATAATAACTTTTATAAAATTCATAATGATAATGGTTCTCCTGATACTGCAACTAGAGTTCTTACTTATGTTTACTATTTTTATCGAGAACCTAAAGCATTTACAGAAGGTAAGCTAATAATTTATGATAGTAAAATTCAAGGAAAATACTATGTAAAAGCTCAAACATTTAAAAGTATAGAACCTACAAATAATACTATTGTATTTTTCCTCAGTCGTTATATGCATGAAGTTTTGCCGGTAACTTGTCCTTCTCAAGATTTTGCGGATAGTCGCTTTACTATTAATGGTTGGATACGTCGCAGTTAATATAAAATAGATGTCATCAAGTGTCAGGTAAAGCTATTACAGGCAATATGTCTTTTCTATCAAGGTTTTATCATTAATATTTGTACTTTATATACTTGAAATATGCTATCAAATATAAAAGTTAGACCTCAAATAAATAATTATACTCGGTGACAAATATAATTGAAATTGGGTTAAATAAAAATGTGTTAAAATTGATATTTTTTTTCTTTGGTCTCAAAGAAAAAAAATCTTTAATATGTAATTAGACTAGAGCCATATTTTCAAAAATTTACTACTAGTTGAAACTTTAATAACACCTCCTTTCGCAAATACAAATTTTGCATTTACTATCTATTTCCATAGCTATAATTAGTGATTAAATTAAATTAAATTAGTTTTACCTTAATTTTTAGTTGAATTTGACTACCTGCAAATTTCCTATTGCTCACATAAAAGGAGAAGTAATAACTCATAATTATATTCATTATTATCAGATACATAATGATAATAGAAGGACAAATGTTCCTAAACTAAAAGAGAAGTTACCTATGTTTATTACAGCAATTTTCAGACTTTTAAGGCACAAAATTTATTTGTTTTATTAGGGTAACTCTATGCAAAGTCTCTTAAAGAGTAGTAATGTGGAAAACAGGGTATATAAAAGAAGAAAAAACTGTAGTTTAGCAACTTAAAAAGCGCTATATTTTTATCAATAACTTTAACAATTTTATGGGGTAAATAATTAGTTATATATGATGATAAAATAGATATTTATTACTTCAAACCTACAAAATTATTGAATAAAATTGTGCAAAAAAATAATACTATTATTTTCGTTCTTAGTATTTTTTTTGTACAAAAATTTAAACTTAAATGACTATTATAAAAAAATAAATATGGTTGTTTAACTATTAATTATTAGAGCTATAAAAGTAAGTAAGAAAGAAGAATAAATAAGGATATAGTTATTTAGGAGAGAAAGAATAAATGTTGAAAACAAAGAAAAAATTATAGAGATAGCTGTCTAAAATGAATGGGGATATCTTTTTGAAAGATCTCTGATAGAAATGCACATTTTTATTTGTAGTATTCTTTTTTAAAAATGATGTAATTTATCATAAATATTAGCTAATTTGCTTTGATAGTATTTTAAATGTTGCTCAATATTTAATGTCTGAATGCTTAAATAAAATTGTTTGTCTATTCTAATTCTCTATAATATTTAGAAAGCAAATAATTCAGATTATATATATTCAAATGAGATGGAAATCTAGATTAATTTTTTTTATAATAAAATTTACTATTAAGCAGTAAATAAGTTAAGGCCAATATTTTAAGGGTTCGTTTGTAAAAGCGTGAAGATATTGAAGATATCTTACTCTATAAAACTCTAATCCCTATTTCCTACTCCCTACTCTTTACTACCTACCACAAATAAAATATAGTAAGAATGTATGAGATTTGATATAATTAATATTATATATCTACTTATTCAAGTATATCAGTTTATGCTAGAATTATAATTCCTAAGTTGAGATATTACCAGATTATGATAAGTAGATATTCACTAGCTAAATTTTTCCGGCTTTCTAGTAAACCCACTATTTCAATGCAGATGATGTGGCTGGGTTTAATAGTTACATTGCTATTTATATTAATCAGTATTTTTGCTCCACTTTTAGAAAGTTTAGGTTGGTTGCAAGACCCTCAAGAATTTCTCAGTAACCCTATACATCAACCACCTTCTTTTGAACATTGGTTTGGCACAAGTCGTCAAGGTTATGATGTATTTTCTCGAACTTTATTCGGCGCACAAGTTGCTTGGAAAGTTGTAATTTTAGCCACAACATTAAGTTTAATTATTGGTGTGCCATTAGGAATGATAAGTGGTTATCTTGGAGGTAGAATTGATAAAGTTTTAATATTTTTTATGGATACTGTTTATACTTTACCAGGATTATTACTTTCTATAACTTTAGCTTTTGTAGTTGGAAAAGGAATATTAAATGCAGCGATCGCTCTGAGTATTGCTTATATTCCTCAGTATTATCGAGTAGTTCGTAACCATACAGTTAGTGTCAAAACAGAACTTTTTATTGAAGCAGCAAGAGCGATGGGTGCTAATACTTGGAGAGTGTTGACTCGTTACTTATTTATGAATGTTATTCAGAGTGTTCCTGTGTTGTTTACTCTTAATGCTGCAGATGCAGTTTTAGTATTAGGAGGATTAGGATTTTTAGGATTAGGATTACCTCCTGAAACTGCTGAATGGGGAAATGATTTAAGGTTGGCTTTAAATGCTTTACCAACAGGTATTTGGTGGACTGCTTTTTTCCCTGGTTTTACTTTAACTTTAATGGTGGTTGGACTCTCTTTATTAGGAGAAGGATTGAATGAATTTGTTAATCCTAAGTTGAGAAATCAGTAGACTTTTATGAAAGCTAATTTAACTAACAAAAAAAAATATAAAGGTAGGTTTCGGAGCAGAAATTTGAGAATTTATGAAAACTATTAGCACGTCTATTTCTTTTAGTCTAAAGTTTAGAATAAGACAAATTTTACATAATTATAGGATATAAATAAATTCTCAATGAAAGTGGTTAACTCACTACAATTATAAGAACACCAGCATGGGTTTTATGCGTTTTTAGGATCGACATAATTCCCCGATCTAGATTAAGTTTAAAACACTTTTTCTACCAGAAAATGATAAGTACCATCTAGATAACTAAAGTCTTATTTATAATATTATTAAAAAGGTTGAGATAAAAAATTTAGGTCTTATAAACTAGAGAGTAGTAATTCAGTTTTGGTGGGAATCAAAAAGAAAACAATAACTTTGCCTCAGTAAATTCAGAAATGAAAGTTATTTGATTGATTTTTAATTTTTATTGGTAATTACCATTTCCCACAACCACCCCAAAAAGCACCAGAAATTATTCCCCAAATTGAGCCAATACCTGTACCAATAATTACTCCTTTCAGCAAAGTAACTGGACCACTAATTATTACATTTAAAAACAAATCATCACCAATAACTATAGATGAAATCCCGCCAATAATTCCTAAAGCGATCGCCATCAAAAAAGAACCCCAAATTGCTCCAACAATTGCACCTCTTATCCCAATTAATTCTAATGCTAAAGGCAAAGGATAAGCCCTAATTAATCCGCCGAATATAATTCCTGATATAATTCCACCAATAGCACCATTTCCACTACCAAAAATCAAAACAGCTAGTAATAATTGAGGTAAGTTACTAGTACTAGCATCAATATTTCCTTGACTCGAAAACAACAAGTAAAGTGTGGCAACGATACCTATAATTGTACCGAAAAATGACCCCCAAATTGCACCTAAAATTGCTCCATACTTACCCCAAATTCTCACACCTCCCAAAAACATAGGAGGTTTAAACAAACTCCAAACAAAACCAAAACTTCCTCCCAAAAATGCTCCTAATATATAAGTATTACCAAAATTAGCATCCCGATTTAATATTGCTAACATCAAGCCTCCAATAGCACTGCCGAGAAAAAAACCACCAATAATTCCTGCTATTATATAATTTTTGTTAGATTCATCATTTTTACCCATTAATGATTTCCAAATTAGGCTGATGATTGTACACCACAAAATACCCATTAATAATGAACTTACAATAGTGAGTAAATTTTGATTAATTCCGATAAATAGACCAGCTAAAACAGCACAAAATACTACCCCCCAAACAGTTCCACTAATTATGCCCCAAATTATTTTCTTAAACATATTGATTTGACTATTAAGTAATTTTCTTTTGAATGAGTTTGTATAGAAATCGAAGCAAAGTTTAGGATATTAACAATAGCAGCAGAATCAACTCTCCATACAAAAATATTCTATTCTTCCTTCTGACTTTATGACTCAATTTTTAATTGAAAACCAATAATTTTTGATTTTATTTAACTCAGGAGAATATAGTAGTAAATATTTAATCTACGGACGTTGCATAAAAACGTCCCGACTAATTCTATTTCGATATTTTTGAAGATTTGTGAAAACTTGCATTGTCTAATATTAGTAATATTAGTAATATTAGTAATATTACTATTGTTGATTGTGGCCATAATTTTTATTTCAACCATTTTTAAAAAACTATATAGTTACAAGAGCCCACAAAAGTGTCAATTGAGCAACTAGTTTTCTCTAAAACAAACCACTTATACAAAACTTAAAGCAAAGGTTAAGACATTGCTAAATCTTGAAATTCAGTCATAGATGACTTCTGAGTTCTTACTTACTGTTAGTGTTATACTTCGACTGCCATAACACTTACCCTTATACTTTTTTTCCTAACTTGAAATCCTAATATTTTTTTCCTAATTCATTCCATTGATAACTATAATCTTCTCTATTGTCCATAACTGATTCATCTATATATACAAATTCGGTCTTTTATCGCAGATGGGTGGCCACCCAGTTTTTTTTCTTCTCTTTTTATCTTTTTAATTTATAGTCGTAAGTTTTTTTTCTTGTATGATCAATCTTTTTAAAGCTTTAGTTATAGTGGGATCGGACTTCCTATTTTCACGCGCAAGGGGGGCATTGCAGTAGGGGTAGTTTTTTCATCATTATCAATAGCTGTGAGGTAAAACCCTTAGATATCAAGCATTAAGCCTAATTTTGGGAATTAAGTTGTGTAAGTTCTACGATAAGGTCATAATAGATGGCAATGAGTGAAGCATTAAAACCTGGGAAACCAAGATTTAGTCATCTATAAATGCAGATTTAGATTTCTAACAACTGGTATCAGAACGCCCAGATACTACTATTGTAAAATTATGTGCATTCTTTACACTTAAAACAGGAAATTGGGTGACTCTTACTGACATTGGTATGTTTCGAGCTTTACAAAAACTTGGATGGGATGAAACTATTACGGGGTATCAAGCACTTTCAAACTATTATGAGATAGTGGTTTGTGGGATATTTACTCACCTAAAAAAATGGCGGTTTTTGCAAGAATGATTAATTATTATTGATTAGTATGTACCGAGAGCGATCGCGCTTAGTACACCCCAACATTAAATTGAGTAATAAATCAATTTTGCTTTAATGATACAAATGTCTTATATGTGTTAGTCATAAAATTTGAGTAAATATTTAGACTGAAGACAAAAAAACCTTGAACTTTCATTTACTCAGATTGCCATTATTTACATACATTTTATGGTCAAAAGAAGTAATTATACTTACACAAATATACCGAATTAAATGCAATTTTTTGCAATTTTTATGATTATCTGAATCAGATTTAAATATTTTTTTGGAACTAAAGTTGAAAATTAAAAAAATTACTTTGGTTAATTTATATTCAAAAAACTGTAGAAATAGAGACGTTATATGCTGGTTTTAATCTTCCCATTAAATATAGAGATTATTCCTGTATATTCAACATTATTTAGTATTATTTTTTTTCATTTACCTATATTTTCACCAATTAAAGAGAAATTTATTAATCAATAATTTTATTTTTTACTGAGATTACAGTGTTTATATTTATTACTAAAAAAAAAGTGATTTTATCAAAAAAAATCTGGCTATAAAAAATATATTTTTTTCATTTTAAAAAGCCTGATAGATAAAGATAGAATATATAAAATTTTTCAGGTATATATATATGGTAATTTTCGCTCATAAGTTTGTAAAATTTAGTCGATATTCTCCCTCGTATGATTAATCTATCTCCAGAGAAATAGCTCTACTATTAAAGGCTATTAAAAATGATATATATGTTATTATATTAATACTTGTACTGTCAAAAGCTCACAGTTGATTTAATGACTAAAAAAAAAATTAATTGGCTAATATAATTTTTTTTGAGTTGCCTTGACTTGAGAAAAAATCAATTTAATAGACTTGTCACATAGTAATTTAAAGTAAGGATTAGTATTTGAACATGGCATGGGAAGATGCTGGGCATCAATTGAGCTATTGAGGATTATTATATGGCTAAAAGTTTTATAAAATTTTGGCGATCGCTCATCTTACAATTTTATTGATTTCTGGGTAAGTAAAAAATAAATAGCTTAAACTAATTAGAATATTTATAACTATCAAGTTTAACCATTTAACCTATATTTATACAAAGATGATATTATGGTTAAAGTTGAGTTTTTTATGTTTTATGGAAAATCAAGAATCCCCTGAAATTATTAAACAACGTTTGTTATATAAAGGTAGAAAATTTAACTTTGATGTTAACTATTTACGTCTACCTAATGGAGTTGAAGGTGACTGGGAATGTATCCGTCATCCTGGAGGTGCTTTATGTATTCCTGTTACCTCAGATGGAAAATTAGTTTTAGTAAAACAATATAGATTTGCTATTCAAGGCAGGATTTTAGAATTTCCCGCAGGTACAATAGAGGAAAATGAAAATCCTGCTGACACTGTTAAACGAGAAATAGAAGAAGAAACAGGTTATCGAGCAAATAAATGGCAAAAATTAGGAGAGTTTCCCCTTGCTCCTGGATATTCAGATGAATTTATTTATGCTTTTTTGGCGGAAGATTTAGAAAAGTTAGAAAATCCTCCAGCACAAGATATTGATGAAGATATGGAAACAGTTTTAATGACTCCTCAAGAATTAGAAAAAGCTATCTTAGAAGGAGAATTTATAGATGCTAAATCAATCTCTAGTTTATTTTTAGCAAAACCATTTTTATCACGCATATAAAAGCTTTACTAACAATGGTTGAAACGATTAAAGTAACCCTTAAAAATTGGGACCAATAGTAAAAATGATCATAGAGTTGTTGGGTATGGGAAAATTGAAAATCCTCAAAAAATTACTCTATAATAGGGTTTTCAGGATTTTAAGCATTAAAAGCACTATAAACCTAAACTTATTTTGGGTTTTAGCTGTTTTTTTTTGCTTAATTTCCAACAAATCTAATATTTAGCATTCAAGTTCGCGAATTTTTTCTTGGTTTATTTTAGTTTATTTCCCAACAACTCTTTTATAAATAAGCTCTTAGAGACTACTGGTAAAAGGAATAAATTCAGGGGTAGTAGGGTGAGTTAGGCGAGAATATTTATGATGTACGAACCTAAATTTTAACTGTCAGCCGTAACCCACCAAGACTAATACCCTTTTAATAACCTTTTACGGAAGTGATGCATTCATGCACTCATGCATTAATATTTTATCAACTCAAAACTTTTACCATACAGGAATTTCAGTGAATTATTTGATTTTGAAAGTTAGAAACTATGTTTAATATCTTTAAAGTGAATTGCTCTAAACACTTTAACAGTAATAACATGAGCTTATGCACTCAATCTCTAAAGGGGGAATTTTATCTTACTCATCTGCTAGGGAGCAGTATCCCAAAAAGTCATTGTTTCTCCTTATTTATTATGTATCCACTCAATATGATGGAGTAGGCAATGATTTATAGTTGCCAAGATCAACCAAAGGAATAAAAAAAGGAGTGATACGGCTAACGCTACGCTCCGCGAACGTAAATAATAGTTGGCACAGCAGGTATATTCATAGTCTGAGAAATGCGGTCGCGTACATATTCAAAAAAAGCTTGATCCTAGCTTACGAGAAAGTATTCCAAGGTGCAGTTCCCTCCATCCTCTGAGTTCTATAACTGATATGGCGTCAGGTCAGCATAGTTCAAGCAGCTAACTGTGCCTGGTTATTATGCAATGGCAGCTCCAACACTAACAGCAACTCTCAGATGTAGGGTAACAGTTAATCGTTTTGGTTCTACCAAGCTGCTGATCACCACTTACAGTTGTGAAAATTTCTGACAATTCAGAGGGTAGTCTTAAGGTAGTCAAAAGTGTGGGAGCATCTGTTAAAGGCCAGTAAATCTCGGTATTATCCCAAATGCTGTTGAAAAATGGTTTCAAAGGTTAGGATTATTAGAAGGTGTTCCTTTTAATTATTTAGTACCTAATGAGGGCTTATTACCTCAAGAATTTATCCATTTCTTCTGTTTAGATTCTTTTTGGATAGACTGTTTACAAGATGGTGCGTTTAGTGTTGGTCGTGTTACGAAAGGTGATTTATCAGACGATAAAAAAATTATAGAACTTAACAATTTTCTGCGTCAGCAAAATAAAACAATTAGTGGAATTATTATGCGATCGCAAGTAGTTTCTGGTTGGCCTGGTTTACTGGTTGATGGATATGATCAGGTTGTAAGTGATTTAGATTCAATTGACCCCACAGAAGCCAATCTTTTACCCCTACTACGAATGGAAACCTTAGCTAAAGATGTGTTACTTTGTTTATTTGAAGGAGAAATCAAAACCGTTGATATTCACTTACAACCGGAGTCAATGCACTTTGGGTTAGATGCACCAACAGAAGATTATCCTCAATGGTCAAAAAATCTACGAGATAGTGACGGAGAATTAATGAAAGACTCTATTTCTATTCCTTGGAAAAACGAAACAAAAGAAGTCATTGATTTACAAAAGTTTGCTAGACATAACCAAGAGACTCTAACCATCTCAGATGAATTTACCCCTGGTCAATTTGGCTTACAAATGATAGAAGGTGTTCAAAAAGTTAGACTTGTTTTTAAGGAGTCAGTCTAATTGGAGCAGAAAAAAACGTCAATAGATTTCAGAAAAAAGTTATGGAACAGAAGCAGGTATTAATTGAGTCAGTTAACGACCAACTGAAAAATATCTGCTGCTATTGAACATTCTCCCCACCCCAGAGTGTTCAACTTCAACTTGCTAGTCAACCTGGTAGGTAGCTTAGTGGCCCACACATAAACCAGGAAAAAACTTCCATTAGATTTAGAAATCAAGAGTTAACCAGCTCTGCCTCCGACTATGTTCTAGCTTCATTGAATAAAAGTACAGGGTTTTTTCTATCCTAGCTCAACCCTCTAAACTTTACTCCTTTAAAAACTTTACTCCTTGAAAAAATTTTGCCATAGCGATCGCCATTCCCAAGAACATCGTCCCTAGCTCAAAAAAGAGCGATCGCTTCCCAAACCACAGCTATACTTTATACTTAGAAGCTTAGTTTTTTGAAGATATTTCAGCCTTAACTCAAACAGCTCCTAGAGTGTCTAAAATATTAGTCAAAAAGCTAAATACCGTGAAATAGATAAGATTAAAGTCGTACTTATAAAACTATAGAAAAGGAACTTAAAAGTTCAGATTATTATCAATAACGATTAGAAAAATTGAAAGCCAATAGATATATTTTACCCTCATATTTTTTCCAGTTTAGCAATTAATTTATCATCATATTTAACTACTTTATAAACACTTAGTAAGTCAAACATAATTCCCAAAAATAGACCTTCAAAAAACTCTTAAAAGTACATTAATAATTTCATTAATTGTTGAAAGCTAATCCTAAAAAAATTAGTAATTAAAGTTATAAAATAATATAAATATTTACCTATCATATATTTTTATCCTAATCAAATTAAACAAATTTTGATAAATATTAGTAATGTCAATAATGTTATTAATAAATATCATCAAAAACTAACCATTGAAGATATAAACAATCAAACTAGTTTAATTAAAATTAAAACATAAACTATCACCCCAGACTAGCTAAAAATTAAAATTTATAGAGAATCAACCTGACATACCACAGGAACTAAAAAAAAGCCTTTATAATATTTTTTTTACGGCTAAAACCAAAGACAAAAGTACGAGATTAGGATTATCTCTTAGCCATAAAATTATTCCCCAAAAACATCATAGAAATATGATTTATTTTTCTGAAATCGTCAACAATAAAACATTTATAATTCAGAGCCAAATTGAACATAAATTAGGTGAATTTTTAGACAAATCAACTTCTTCTCACCCCAAAAGCTATCACTCCTAAAAATAACAACCCCATTAAACCCATTAAAGGATTACCATCTATTCCAATTAACCAATCTCCAACCCCATCATCATATTTAACTAAACCACTCACATTAACAATATAATATCCCCATACTAAACCAGCATGAATACCCATAGGAAAACCCAATAACTCTTCTTTCTTATTAGTAAATTTGTTCAACTTTTTCCCACTACTACGTTTTGCCCAAACAAATATTAAACCCAATAAAACTAAACCCGGAAATTGTAACAAAGTCCGCCAAATTTCTTCTATAGGTTTAATAAAATGTAGTACTGCATAAACAATACTACTCACCCATAAAACTATTGTTGATTGATAATTTCTCTCCAACTCATCTAACAACCAACCCCTAAATAATAACTCTTCAGCAAAACCAATACCTACAGAAACTAATAAACCTTCAAAGATAAATTTTAGTAAATCTTCTGGGGGTGAAAGCCATACTAACCATCCCAAAAACATCTCTAATATCAACAAACTAAATAGACAAAATAAACCTATTCCTAAACCTTGAAAAAACAGTTGAAAATTACGTCTATTTATTATTAAACCGTAGTCACATAATAGATGGGGTTGCTGATATACTTTCTTTCCCCATAACCTGACTAAAATAATAAACTCAATGTATAGAAGAGTTATTGTCCATATACTCTGTAGATTAACATCTTCGACCAAAAAATAGATTGGTATTGCCAGTGGCATCCAAACCAAAAGTAATATGCTCAGAAAAATTACAATTCTTGTAGGAGCAGAAAACTCCGCTATTTTCTGAAGTAATAATAAATTAGACATTGCCAAGAACCACAAGAGATGGAGAAACCGAGTTTCCAACTAAAGAAGCCCGGTATCTATAATTAGAACAAAATTACTCATCAGGTTCTATGGTGCTGGTTAGTCCATGGTTTTTCAAATTTTCGCAGTAGAACTCTGCAGGTTCTAAAGCACAGATAATTACCAATGCAATACCATTTGAGTGAGCTTCCATCATTATGTTAACAGCTTGGGGTTGAGTCAAGCTTGGTACTGTTTTCATCAAAGTTTGCACCACATACTCCATGCTGTTAAAATCATCATTATGGAGTAAAACACGATAATGGGGTGCAGTTTTACGGACTGTGGAAGTGGTAGGTTTTTCTATAGTCTCTATAGACACTATTCTATCCTGCTTACTTAAATAAATTAAATATTACGTTATAGTATACACATAACATAAAACTTAACATTAAACTAAAAAAATCAATAAAAAATCAGATTCTTTTGTCATCTGACTTTTTTATTAATACTTTTGACATAAAAAACTCCTAACTTGAAAGTTGTCACAATATAATCAAAGTCCATATCTTTTGTACTTCTTTATACATAATCAAGACTAATAATTTCCTTGCTAAAATTTATAGTTGTAGAATTGAAGTCCCCCCTGCTGGGGTGAGGACTTCATATATACTGTGCGACTCGTTGGTCACTAAAACCAGGAAACTGTGTATAAATGACCAT
>JAGGDU010000181.1 GCA_018457135.1 Trichodesmium erythraeum GBRTRLIN201
ATATGCCTATAGAATTTGAGAAGCAAAGCACAGAAGAAAGGCAGCAGGAACAACACATGATATACGTTGCTTTAACCCGCTGCCTGACTCGTGCTAAGGGTGGTATTTTGTGGTTGGTGTTGGAAGGGAAAAAAGATACTGTAAATTATCCAAAATGGCTACCACATGACTACCGGAAACTATGGAAAGATGATAAAGGTGAGTATTTTGAACTTGATTTTGAGGAATTGGAAGATATTGAGTTTTAGAATTTAGTTACAACTTTTTAAAATACTCTTGTGTTTTAAGTGCAACTTGACCGTATTAGCTAGTTTCAATACCATCATCAAGTCCTAATTCCTGGAGAGAAACTTTGGTTTCATTAATATTTTGAGATGTAATGCTTCCGGTTACAGAAAAATTAATTTCTACTGTTAAATTAAAATCTTTTTTTGCAGCAAACCTACTCAGAACTTTTGTATAAAATTGCATCCACTTTTGAGGTGTAATTTCTCCTCGCCAAGAAATTATATTAGGAATATTTGATGTTTCACCTTCAGTAATTTCATTAGTTCTATCTGACTTGGTTAAACTACTATCGGTAATATTATAATTTTCCGATTTTTCTTGGAGATGAGGTAACTTAAGCTCTACAGTAAATTTGGCTTTAATGCTAATATATTCTACTTGAGCAGTAACTATAAAATTCCCCTCATCTTTCCCGGCTGTTAAAACACCATTGAAGTTAATTTCTCCTCCTGTAGCACTCCAGTTAATTTCTTCTACATTAATTGACCGGTTATATTGGTCTTTTCCTGTCACTAAAAATGTTTGTTTTTGACCAGGTTTTAAGAGAACTTCTTCAGGAGAAATAATTAATTGAGTTAATCTGGGGGGGTCTTTAATTCTAGCTTCATAATCTTCTGCTACTTCTGCTTTAATTACAAATACATCATCAGATATTTCTACATCTTGAACAGAAAAGTTGGGTTGATTAAATATAAAAGGTTCATAACCATTTTTACTTTTCCCCACATAAGCTAATAATCCTTCCCGTACTCCATGAACAATAGCTTCTGGCACAGCTTTAGCTTCTAATAATCTAGGAAAAGTTGGGGAAGCAAAAAAGGCATCCTGAATATTTTTAATACTCCATTCTGTAAAAACAGGCGGCCAATTTCTGAGTAAAAACCGAGGATGAATGACGCTTGTAATTTCTCCATTAGCCTGTAGACGATTGATAATTAAACTTACCATTGAGTTAGCTTGACTCGAATTAAGCATTCCTAAATCAATCCACTGAATCTCTTGAATCTCTGGAATCTCTGGATTTTTTCCCCACAAAGCAACAGATGTATAAGACTGCCAAACAGTTTCTTGTAATAACTTTTTCGACTTGTCAATATTTTCCTTAAGTTGCTGTTTTTGCTCGGCATTTAATTCTGTTTCTTGGTCGCTAATATCCTCCCAAGCTAATAAATTTCTGGCTCGTTCTCTCAGGAGATTATCAGGATTAGCCACCACAAAAATTATCGCACTCTTAAAAGTTCTAGCTGAACTACCACAATTTAATATTATTGATTCTATAAATTTGCTTGTCTCCTCATCAGAACGAACATATTCGGGACTTAAAATAGCTAAATTCAGCACTGGTCGGTTGGCAATACTATTAGTATATTCTGGAAAATAAACAACTTGAATTACCCCATTAGTAGTAAAAACTTTTTTAATTTCGGCTGCGACTCTTTCCTGTATTCTAGAACTTTGTATATTGGCTCGACGGTCTGCTAAAATTTTATTCAAGTTGGGAGAAATATTAAACCGATATCTATTCTTATTTACCAATAAATAATAACTTTCATTTTGCAATGCTTCCAAAACTGTTTCTACATTGACAATATCAAAATTTGGCTCTCCCACTGCTAACCTAATTTCAGGAATAGTTGCTTCGGTGTTTTGTTGACCGCCATTAGATTCAAAAAATATAGTAGTTGCGACTTTTCGATGGAGACGAGATTTTTTAATGGTTGCTACTGCTTCCTTATCTAACCGGATAGCATGAGCATTCTGCTTACCACAAATATCTGTGGTGACAGCACCCTCTAAACGCTCTTCGCCCAACTGATTAAATACTGCGGTGCGAAACAGAGGGTCGTCTAGGGGAGCATTACCCAAACCAATGAGTGGGTCGTTGTGAACTTTTCTGTAACTTTCTTGATAGGCACGAGCAACCCAGAGTGCTAATAGTCTCAAAATACCCCTAGTTCGTTGAAACCTTGGTAAAACTTGCCACTTACGCTCAAATACTGACAAAACTGTGGGGTGAAATGGGTAGGTAGCGATGAATGCTTTTTGGGCGTTATCAACGTTAAACCAACTAGGTATTTGCTGGTGGTGGGATATCACCCATTCAGCGTATTCATTACAGGTGGCGATCGCATCTCTGGGCAACATAATTTTACCTTCGGTAGTAACCGCTTCTTTATCCCACTCAAACAAACGACGACGGATAATTTCTGAAGTTTCTGACTCTGCTGACATAACTATAGCTTTTCCCAGACGGTCTAACATTTTTTTAAGTCGTTGTTCGTCTGCTTCGTCTGCTTGGGTATATTCCATTTCTGAAGCTGGAATAGACACCACTAAAACAACATTTTCTAAACTTCTAGCTGTTTCAGAAAGTGCCTGCAAAAAATTATAAAAGCGGTTATGATATTCACGACTGCGATAAGTAGAAATATAGTTAATAATTTCATCCATTAAAATTAAACAGGGTCTATCTTTTGGAAATAATTTCCGAATCACATCACCCTTGGGTTCGATAAAATTTTTCTCATGTTCAGCAACATAATTAAAAGCTGTTTCTCCTCCTAATTGAAAAGCAATTTCTCCCCAGGGAGTTTTCCGTAGCGGAGTACCATCATTTCCACCTCTACCAGTAATAGAATCAAATTGTACTCCTACAAAAACTGCTACTGCTGCTTCGGGAATAGAATTAATTTTTGCTGTTTTGAGAATCTTATCTACTCCAGTCCAATTATTAGCTAAACTGCCATTTTTTGCTAAATGATATAGTAAAGTTAAGGCGTGAGTTTTACCCCCTCCAAATTGAGTAGAGAGGTTAAAAATAGCTGAAGTACCGCTAGTTTCTCCAGACAAACGACGGACAACTTGAGATGCTAAGTCGGTCAGAGATTTTGTTAAATAAGTCCGTTCAAAGAAACGCTCCGGTTGCTGATAATCTACCGGAGCATTATTGTTACGAACTTGGTCGAGATGAATGGCAAATTCAGAAGTATCTAAAGGTTTACCTTCTCGTAAATCTTCTCTAGGAATTAAACCATCTATTTTGTACCATGCTTTAATTGCCATAATGATAATATTTTTCTCCTTTTTTTGTTCCTAATTGAAGCTATAGCCTCATTCTGCTAATTCTTAGACAGAACACTGTAGGTGAGGTTTAATCCGGCAAACAAACAAAGTTCAAAAAAGTGTAAATTTGCCAATATTCACCTCCATTAACCACCACTTAAAGAAATCGTAGGGAAATGTCAAAGCTGCTTCTCTACTTCCTACTACAACTAAAGTTTCTCCCTGTAAATCTAATCTTTCTCTTGGTAAAATAGGTTGTAAAATTTCCCGTTCTAAATAATTAATTAATTCTCTTCTTTCTCCAGCAGTTTGGCAATAACAAAATACCACCCGTAAAGCCACTCGCACACAGAGAACTTTCCACAAAGAATAAGCACTGCGTTCCCAATTATTTTCTAATTCTATAACTGCAATAGGAAACTGCCAGCGTTGAGCAGCACCAACAAACGCCATCACATCCATTGTTAAAAACTCATTAGTAGCGACTGGCAACAACTCTAGAGAATAACCTTTAGCTGATGCTTGCCATCCCAATGTTTGACAAGTAGAAACTACTACAGCAGTTAAAGCTGAAGTCCACTCCTTAAGTTGTTTTTGCTCTCCGGCAGTTTGGAGAGTTTGAGCATGGGTAGGTTGTTGTACGACTTGCCAAAAAGCCGATCGCCATTTTTCAGCTAAGTTAGTTTGCACTTTTGAAAATTACTCTCCCACTGACATCAAGACTTGATTCATTAATCTCTCTGATAGATACATTCCAGACAACCTTAACTGTTCTAAAACAGGACGTGCTTCTGAAATTACTCCACGTTGTTTGGCAGTTAAAACTAAACCCAAAGTACCTCTCACCGGAATTCCTAACGCTTGGGCACAACGACGAGCAGCTAAATCATCAATAATCACTTCTGTATTTGGGTGATGATACCCCCAACTCAAAACCTCTGATTCTCCTGCTCCTAAATCCCAACTTTGAATCACAGCAGGAATAGCAGGAGTTTGAGTCACAACTAACCAATCTGTTTGAGCTAACATTTGGGCAGTTACATCTGTGTTTCCGTAGGCTTGAATTTCTGTAGCTACTGCTTGAGGAACAATAATTTTTGGACTCAGCATTTGCAGGAAGTTGAGCAAATTTGCTTGAGTCAAAAAAATCAAAGGTGAAGTATTTACTGCCGGAAATTCAGCCACGCTCTAACTCCCGTTGCAAATCATTAAAATCAACATTAAACACATCTATTTTTTCCCTTGCTAAACTAGCGAGAAAATCTCGACGGTTTAACCCGGCAACTTGAGCTGCTTTTTCTTGAGAAATTTCCCCTTTTTGATACCAATATATAGCTGCTGCTAAACGCATATCCCGAACAAATTCTTCAGGAGCTAAACGGCGGGCAGAAAAAATTTCTTCTGGTAAATTAATAGTAATTTCTGACATGATTATTTATGTAAAATTACTGGGATTTAATCAGATAAAGTAGAAAATTTAATGGACATTTTAGACAATATCCTCATAACAATTTTACCATTACTTCTGCTAAAAACCCAATCCTTTTTTCCTTGCCAATATTCCCTCTAACCAACGTTTCTCTTCCACATTCTGAGGATATACCCGCAATAGGGCATCTGCTAAATTCCAAAATCTGGGGTCTTTGCCTACTCCCTCCTCTACTAATAGTCGTTTCACTGCTTCGCTACGTCCTGTTTTGTGTAACAACATGGTTTGATGTATCCGGTCTAATACGGTTTTGCCTATCTCAGCGATCGCTATATCTGCTTCTACTTCTATTTCAGTTTCTTTTTCTGGCAAAATACCTTCTAAACTTAGTTGTTTTGGAGTCTTACTTTTGCGTTTTTTAGTATTAGTAGTAGGGGCAACTTTTCCGATTAAATAATGACTCCTTTCTTGTACTGGTAAAAGTCTGGCTTTATTACCTTTTATTTCTACTAAATGGGTGAGGTTTTCTAGGTGCGCTCCTAAACCTTGGGCGATTTTGCGGGCGGTGTCAAACTCTAAGGCAAAACCTGTAGATTTTTGATTTTTGCTGGCGGGGGTGTCTTCCTCATCTTGGTCTGACTCTGTTTCTGTTGCTGATTCGGTGCTGCCAGTAGAAAGCGTCCATAACCAAATGACTGTGAGACGAGCGTCTGCTTCCAGGTTATTAGTGTCAGCTTCCGAGAATATCTGTTTTAAGGCTTCGTTTGCTACTGTTCCCCAGAGATATTCTAGGTATTCGCCCAAAGTGACTGGTTGCCCATTGACTTTTTCCACGCTGGAGTAACGAGAGAATATTTCTAGGGCGGGTCCGATACAAGCAAAGATAGCATCAGCACCGACTATACCTTCTGATGTCAGACGTGGCATCCAGTCTTGGATGCGTTGGGGTAGCTCTTGGATGATGTCGCGCCAGTCGCCGATATTGTTATTGTTGCGGGGTCGGCAAACAAGATGGATGGATGAGGCGAGGGCAGCAGAGTTTTGGGCGCGGGGTCTGTTGCCCCTTTCTGTGTCTATTGCCCAGGATGCGGTTATTTTCCAACCAGCATCTATCATTGCTTGTAGTTGAGCTTCCCATCCAGCAGTTGATTTGTGGGCAAAGACAATAATACCTATTCCGTCTGAGGATATGATGCGACATCCTTCTGCCATTGCTTTTGCCATCTGGGTTTCAAACCATTTGCCGTTTTTGTGTGGGTATCTTTTGGAATCCCATCCTGCCATTTCACAAATTTCATCATCTTTCGGAGTAGTTTCACTAGAAAATAAGTTGGGGTAGGTTTTGTTTAGAGTTCTTTTTAGCCAGACATAGAAAAAGTCGGATAAGTCAGCGTAGGGTACAGCGTTGTAATAAGGAGGATCGGAAAAGAAGCATTGAGTAAAGTCGTCTGGTAGGGGGTGACTCGCTGCATTTGCTTGTTGGGTTTGACCGGGGTCGGGTAATAATGATGCTTTGATGACGGATAAAACCCAACTGACAGCACCTTGCCAGTATCCGTCAGAACCTCCCACTAGATTTGTTTCTCCAAAATCCCAAAGCATGGGTAAAGCTTGCCTAGCGAAAACACCGTCTATTAACTCTCGACTGTTATTCCACTTTGATAGAGAGCAAAACTGATTAGTGCAGCGATCAACTGCCAAAGCCAAACAAGTCTGAATAGCGATCGCCAACCTTTCATCCTCATTACTAGCCAATTTTTTTCCCACTTCCTTAACTAACCTCACCAAAGTAGTTAAAGCTAAAGCTTGACGAGAAGAAAATAAACTTCCCCAGGTGTTATGTCCGTAAATGGGCGCATTAAAAACACCGCTCATAACTGGCACCGGTTCATCCGGCACCAAACTCAACTCCCCACCATACTCCAACTTCCGCCTTGCCAACTCCTCACCTGCCATTCTCACCGCTTCCAAATCTCTCTCATTGGGCAACCGATAAAACCTACCCTTCACCTTCTCCCTAGTCGTCACCACACAAAACAACCGGGCATCATCCGCACCCCCACCCCTTGCTTGCAACTGCTTTCGCACCGAAGCCACCGGAGTCGTAAACCCACAACAAGGACAAGTCGCTGAACCTCGTTTCACCGTTCCATCCCCAACATCTTTCCCTTTCACCTGCTCCACAATCTCAAAATCAACTCGCTTTTCCTCCTGCCGAGGAATCAACCGTAACGCCACCGACCGATTCTTTTTCTTTGCCAACCACAAACTCCGCATCAAAGGAACCTCCGCCCCACATCCAGGCCCCTCACAAACAATCGTCCGCGCCCAAAGATAAGCAATAGGTGTTTCCACATCCCCATTCTTAAGTGTTGCAGCAGATTTAGGATAAAACTCCCCCAATTCCTTTTCTGCCTCCTGCTTTATCCATTCTCCCCACTTACGCACCTCATCCGCCAAAGTTTGCCCATACTTAGGAATATATTCCAACACAACCTTATTTAACAAAACCGCCACCGGATTCAAATCAGAGGCAAAAGCATCTGCTCCTACCCGCAAAGCCTCCAAAGGAATCGCACCTCCACCCGCAAAAGAGTCAAAAACTACGGGTTTTGTATCAGTAATTCCTCCTAAAGAATAATGACTAATTTCTGTTAGTTTACGACTGGTTTGTAAATAATCTGGATGTGTAGAATTATCCCAATTAGCAAAGTCAGCAATAAAGTCTAATAAGCGATAACGGAGTATGTTTAAATGTTCTATTTTTTCTGGATTTAACTGATTTTTAGGTTTAGCTAAAACTTGCCATTTTTTTAGGTTTGCTGTGGAGCCATGATTATCTAAATTTTTATCAACTATTTTGGCAAAACCATTAATAACTTTTGCAGCCTCAACCCGAAACAATTCCGGGCAATTATCATCAACTGGGTCTAACCAAAGAGCAGCACAAATTACAGCCCGACAAGCAGCCAAAGGTCGTCTTGCCCACCAAATATGTAAGGTCGAAATATGACCGTGACGAATTGATTTTTCTCGTCTAGCATGGGCAGAGATTTGTTTAATTGGGAGGTCTACTTCAATTAAGCGTTTGGGATAATTTGTCATTTTAGTTATCAGTTATAATTTATCAGTTATATCATGTTTGGAGCATCAACTAAAATACACTTGCTCTCCCGAAATACCTATTGAATGACAAATACATAACTTCTCTGTTTTGTCAAGTTTTATCTTAAGAAAAATATTTATAAAGCATAGCTCTTTCAAGAGAATAAGAAAAAGAACATTCCATACTTCAAACCTCTCTATTACAAGAGTTACTAATAAATGACATAACAGACATCCTACCTGTTATGTCAGTTATAAACTATCCATTACTTTATTGATACTTTATTGACTAGCACTAATAATTTTACTTGCTTCAACCTGATAATGTTCAATCTTATTCAAAGGTTCCCACCCTAACTTTACCGGGTTATTAATCGTATAAACTTCTGAATTTGTCGCACAATTAAAAACTACATAAAGCCAATAATCTCCTTGCAACCTAGCAGCAGTTTGATACTCATTATTTGTTAAAACCACAGTACCTACAGTTGCCCTACCTTTTACCTCAATAAATCTTACACTAATAGCCGTTTGAATATCTTCGGGATGAGGTTTCCGAGAAATCAAATCAAAACCCCGATTTTGGTTTTCTACACTCTCCACTTGCCAACCCCTCCCCCTTTCATACTCCATTACCTTATCAATAGCAATACACTCAATATCCCGATCGCTCACCATAGGAGCTAACTCTGGAGAAGAGCGTTCTGGATGGGGCAAAACCAGAGCGCAACCATAATGATGCACCCCCGAAATAGCACAACTCGCCTCTTTTTCCAACTCCTCCCGGCGAGACTCCAACCTACCATTCAACTCAAACAAACGGTCATCCATCTGTTTTATTCGCCCATCTAACCCTGCCTCCTTAGAACCCGCTTCCTTTTCTGCGTGTAACTCAGCAAACTGGCATTGTACCCGGTCAATAATTGTATTCAAACTAATCTCTGTATGATTAAGAATACTCTTGACTTCCTGCTGACGTTGTGCTAAATTTTCTGCCAAGAATGGCTGCAACGCTTTTTCATATAGAGCCAATTCTACCCATTCTAACCTCGGTCTTTCCATATCCACCTCTGACAACTCCGACAATTCCGCCACAGCTAAATCTAAAAACACAGTAGGTTGACGTACTATCATTTCACCATCAGACCTTGTTTCTACTACAAACAACCGCTCATGCAGTTTCCGTCCCCGACCATCCACAATAGCAGCAGCAAACACATCTAAATAACTAGGTTTCCGGCGATGCAAATCATAAAATATTGCCCCCCGTTGTAAATCTTCCGTGACTATTTCCCCTACTTTTTCTCGCACACATTCAAATAAAGGATGCCCCGGTGTCACCCATTCCAAGGTAGGGTCACTTTTGAGTAAGTCCTTATCAAAGATAATTTTTTTATATTCTCGCCCTAGTTTGCCATATTGAGGTTCCAAGCGATCGCCCACAGACCACAAAGTACGAGGCAGTTTTCCCACTCGATAAATGTGGGAATTTTTCTTGACTTCCTTAGGATGAATACCTGCTATGGGAGCAGCTTTGAGAAAGAAATTTTCAATACTTCTTGGCATCAGTCGGTTTTCCTTAGCTTCAGTAGACTTACCTATTAATTTAGATAGGTTAAGCTCCCGTTTTGCTAATCCTTCTAAAGCTGAATTAGTAATTTTTTGAAAATGTTTGCTGTCTACCTGTTGGACAATTCTATCTTTGATACCATCCTCACTAATATTACGAGCATACATATCTCGTAACATCTTTTCTAGTTGGTTAGCAGGAAAAATATCTCCCAAAACATTAAAGACTTTACCCGTATTTTCGGGGTCTAAGTCAGCTTCGATGGCGTAAATACGTTCAAACAGTTTCCACAAAACCCTACCTTCTCTGGTATTAGTAGCAACAAAGTTAAAAATTAGACAGTCTTTTTCCTGCCCATAACGGTGAGTTCTACCCATACGTTGTTCTAAACGGACTGGGTTCCAGGGAATATCATAATTAATAGTTAGCCAACAAAACTGTAAATTAATACCCTCTCCTGCTGCTTCGGTAGCAACTAATATCTGTGCATCTTCACGAAACTCTCGTTCAGCGTAAATACGAGTTTGGGGAGTATCCCGGTCTCCTATTTTCATCCCCCCATGAATTTGAGTTACTGATAATTTCCAGCCTCGAAGTTTGCCAACCAAATAATCTAATGTGTCTTTATGTTCGGTAAAAATTAATAGTTTCATCTTCCGGTCTTGGAAAATACCTTTGCTAGTTATTATTTCTTTTAGCTTGACTAATTTTGATTCTATTTCCCGTTTTTCTAACTCTAAAGCTAAATAAATTAACCTGGTTAATTGAGCAATTTCATCTTGTAAATTTCCAGGATTTACTGAAGCTACTACTGACTCTAAACTTTCCCTGATTTTATTCTGTTCCTGCTCAGTTAAATCCTCAAAATCATTAGGCAAATGACGACTAATTTTTTGTTCTCGATAACCTTGAGGATCATCGATAATTTTTTGTCGTTTTTCTTTCATCCGTTCCAAACTGCGACGGATAGCAAACATACTAGAAGCAAACCGACGTTGTAGCATTGCCATAGTAAAACCTAATGCTCTTCCCCTAGCAGAATTATCTTTAGAAGCTTTAATTGATTGGTCTTCAACATAGCGAGTTAGAGCATCGTAAAAGTCTAATTCAGCATCATCTATTTGAAATTCAATAGTTTCTACTTTACGGTTAGGAAAAAGTTTTTTTACTTCCTTAGTTTCGGGGTCAGGAAATGTGACAAGTGCTTCTTTTGTTCGGCGTAAATAAAAAGGAGCTACATTGTTTACCATTGCCTCCTCTAAACTTCTCACATCCCCATAAACATCTTTATCTAATAGTTCTAAAAATAGACAAAAATTTTTAGGGTCACCTTTGTGGGGAGTAGCCGTCATTAATAAATAATGATCAGTCATTTCTGATAGTTTTTCTCCTAACTGATAAGCTAAAGTTTTTTTATCAGATTTATAAGCACTCATTTTATGGGCTTCATCAACAATAATTAAATCCCAATTAGAACGCAATAAACTTTCTTTAGCATCTTGAATCCGAGAAACCCAAGAAACAGAAGTAACAATTTGAGATTTTTCTTGCCAAGGATTATTACCATAATTAGCTCTGAGAATGTCACCTTTTACTACTTCAAAATCTTCTCTAAACTTATCCTTAAGTTCCCGTTGCCATTGAAAAGTTAGATTAGCAGGAGCTACAATTAATGTGCGTTGAACTAATCCCCTAATTTTTAACTCTTTCAACAATAAACCAGCCATAATAGTTTTACCAGCTCCTGGGTCATCTGCTAGTAGAAACCTAATTCGAGGTAACTTAAGAAAGTAATCATAAACGGCTTCTAACTGATGAGGTAGGGGGTCTACACGAGCGATCGCTAAGGAAAAATAGGGGTCATATTCGTAGGCTAATTTCCAACGTAAGGCCTCTACTCCTAAGCGAAAACTGGCAGAATTGCCATCAAAAAGTTTGGTCTTGGTAATAGCACTAAGAGAAGCAATTTGTTGAGGAGTAAGAATAGGGTCATAAACTTGATTTGTTTGAGTTCCTTTACCAATTAATTTGATAGATTCCCCCATATGATTTGTAGTAATTATCTGAACTGGTTCAGAGAACAAAGAACCTGTAATTATTATGTTTGGTTGCAGTTCTGTTATTTGCATTTGTTGCAGATTATTTTAGACTGGGGTTGACAATAGATAAATTCTACCCCGATGAGGTTTTATTATCAAAACTTAACTTAAAAAGAAAGCAGAGGATGGGTAGGAGTAATTTATGAATTGCTTCTTATTGTGCGTACCATATTGGAGAGTTTTTAAATCGGTGCTGAGTACCCAATTCGCAATCGCAAGCATCTTCTCTTGAAGTTCTCGCAAATTATCTAAAATTATAATTTTTTTTGAAAAAAAATACTATAGTTCGCGTCATAAAGTGCAAGTTTATAAAGTTTTGTAAAGTTGCCTCTCACTGCCTGCTACCGTTTACTTTATCCTATTAGTAATACCATATAGAAAACTATACAGGTTTTGAAATAGACTAAGTTCTTCAAAGAAATTAGGCCCTTTTGGTGTGACAAAGCTCTTGGTTAGATAGAGGATTAGTTTTGTGTAAAGAGGCAAAGCTAAACCAGGATAAACAGGTTTTTGAGCCTATCCTACCTAGGAATGTCAAAATTGTCTCTGACAACTTGTCGAAAATAGTCAAAGAGATTATATTAGTAATGAAACCCAAGAACTGATTGATAAATTAAAATAGAGAAAAAATTAGTTTGGCTGGTATAATCTGTGTAATAGGTGTGTCAGAAAAATGGAACCAGAATTACGTCAATAATAAGTATGCTGAGGTTTTACGCTCTATTAAATGTACTAAAAAAAACCGGTAAACTCACCATTCAATGTGATGAAATGTGGTCATTTGTAGGCAATAAAAATAATAAACAATGGCTGTGGTTAGCGATTGATATAGAAACTCAATAAATTGTGGGTTTCTACTTAGGGGAAAGAGGAGAAAAAGGGGCAGCATAGATTAT
>JAGGDU010000182.1:0-8700 GCA_018457135.1 Trichodesmium erythraeum GBRTRLIN201
AGAGTTGATTATGCTGTTAAGTTAACGTCCTAACCTTTGCTTCGATTGCTATAAATCATAAATTTTACTCTCAAAAAAACAATAAAAAACTAGATAAAATAGTAAATAACTAACAGTAACTATCTGTCATACTATAAAGCCCGTAAAAAATGACTATCTGGTGGAGCTGGCGATCGCTCCACAAAAGATAGTTACAGTAAGGGAAGGGCTTTGTTGCATGAAAGTAGTAATCGCCAAAAACTTCCATCAGGAAGTTAACTAGATTTTCACTTTGTGACTTTTGGGTTTACCTGTTTGAATCATACGGTTCAGCATGGCACATTGTATGAACAACTCTACTGCTTGGGCTTTCGAATTTTCCTCGTCGTAACTGACCTCCAAAGCTCACTTTGAGTCTAAACATTGTGGTTTCTGATAGAGAACGCCGATGGTAACCACTTTCATGCTTCCATTTTTGGCGTCCTACCTTTCTGATTCTTCTGAGGTTTTCATCTCTGGGATGAGGTGGGCATTTGCAGTTGCCGTGTTGACCTATTACTGCATTTTTCCTGGGTGGAATTGTTACTTTTGCTCCTAGTTGGTTAGCTTTCTGGTAACATTTATACTTGTGCTCTGCTCCATCTCCTGATACTTGGGCTATTTCCCCATCTACTCCATTTCTCAAGTTCAGAAAATGCTTGTGAATCACTGACATCATTGGTAGTCACTACTCCACTGACAATCTCTCCTGTAGCCTCATTTACTCCTAGGTGTAATTTACCCCATGTACGCCGTTTACTGACACCATGAACTTTTGTTTTCCATTCACCTTCTCCGTAAACTTTCACCCCTGTAGAGTCTACTACTGTACGGAATAGTTTCATTAGTTGGTATAACTGGCAGTTGGATATTCAGTTTGAGCAAGGGACGGGATACAGTGCTATGGTCTGGTACTGGTAAATCTAAGTCCATCAATTGAAATATAGATTCGACAAAACCTTCAGTCTGTCGTCCGGCCAGACCAAACAATGATTGTATAGTGACCATAAATTCAATGGCCGTATTGCTATAGGTATTTGATGCCCCCCTACGTCCAGTTTTTTGTTGATTTACCCACTGCTCTATGACTTCATCATTCAACCAAAATGTGAGGCTCCCTCTCTGTCTTAGGGACGCATCAGACCTACGACCAGTTGCTGAAGAGGTACTTAGACTTGGACTTGGACTTACTCATCTCTACCCTTACTATAGGTTTCTTGTGCCACACGCTTATTGTTACCATATTTTCTATCTTTATACAACAAAGCCTCATTAGTATATAGTTTTTACAAATTTTTCATGACAATTATACCTTAATTTTTATTTTGGAGATGTCTATTCAATGCGCTATCCTGAACCCCATGATACAGAATGGTAAACCCGAAAGTTATCAAGTACACATCTAGAACTGCATCTCTCCAGGGAGTCATCTGCGATCGCAACATTCATGCAACAAAGCCATTTGGTTTTGCCACTTTTCAGGTTTTAGAAGAGCGACAAGTCTATTATATCAGAGTCGTTATGTTCGACTGACTAAGTGCTTACTCTCAGCACTAGAGTTAGAAAAGTTAACTATAGGTTTATGGTGAATACTATCAATATTATCTTTAATACATCATAAATCATCCGAAATCCGTTTTTTTTGTTTGTTGAGTATATCAGTGATAGTTTTCGCTGGAAAAGAGAAAATGTTTCTTAGTGTGGAAACCAAAGAAGCAAAGCAAGCAATTTTATCGATGGGTAAAGTTCAACAAACAGTTATTTATGAAGTTCCAATTCCTGGTAAATCTGGTAAAGTAGGGATAGCAGCCATTTGACCGATGGAGAACCTATCCTACTATTTTTTCCAACCATTAATTGAGGTAATATAAAAAGAGTGAAATCCCCAAAAATTATTTTTTGTGGGATAGACTTCACGGGGTGTTTGGAGGAAGGTAAAACTCGAACATAATTTTTTAAGTCACTTGCAAGAATTGTCACCTTCTCATGAGATCCCACAGATTATTCGATTAGCCTAGCAACATCTTCTAACCAAACGTTGGGTAATTGACTTGGCCTTTTAGGTAACTCCATTAGACCCATTTCTGTTAATCGAACTACATTGTTGAGGGTTTCTACTAAAGTAGGGTCAAAATAAGTGCCTTTGCGAGCGCTACACTTTTCTAGAGATTCTCCCAAACTAAGAGCAGGGCGTTTACCCCTTGGTATTGTCAGCTCTTGGAAGTAAGAAACTAAACCCAGAATACGAGATTCTATCGGTATTTCTTCTTCTTTGAGACCATCTGGCTTACCACTACCATCCCAGTATTCTAAGTAATGAGCAATAATTTTAGTGATAGGTACTAACTCTGGCATTGCTCCTAATAACTGAGATCCAAACAGATTCTGTTTCTGCCAAAAATTTAAACTTTTAGGATCTAACTCATCAGGTGTTTTAGAAAATACTTCTTTTGGAGCTGAAACTAAGCCAACTCGAAACAATAATCCTGCCAACCGTAAACGTCGCAATTTTGGGGTTGGTAAATCTAACAAGTTCCCTAAAGTTTCACATAAAGCTGCTACTTGCAAAGATGCAAGGGGGTTTGTTTGATCTTGCTCGTCTACTTTCTGTGCCATTCGTATAAATGCTTGCAACTTGTTAGTATTAAGGTTGTGAGTCACGCGTAATGCTTGATCTTCTAGTTCCCAAAGTTCCCTTGTTTGTCTATTGATAGCAATCATTTGTTCCTGAGTTTTTTGCAGGTAAGAAACTATTCTAGAAACTACACCGCTCATATCTGTGGGTGCTATACCTTTAGTCTCAATAATTTCCTGATGTTGTTTTTGAATTGTATCTGCGAGTTCTGGGTTGTAAGGGCGACATCTTTCTACAAGAATTTCGGCTGCTTTAGCTACTAAAGTTTCATCAAAAGTCCATAAACCATAGAATTTTCTTTCTATATCTACAGTTGGTTTACAGTTGGGTAAATATTCATCTTCAGAGAGTTCATGGCAAAGTACCATAGCTCGGTAACTTGGAGCTAGAATAATTAGATTCCATTCATTAACTATACTGTCTGTTGTTTCTAGATTAATTAAAGATACATTATCTAACTTACTTGTAGGATGTTTGGATAAACCACTATCTGCTACTGCTGCTATCATAATGTGACGGCTACATTGAGCTAATTCTTGATAGCGGTCTGCTTCTTGCAGATACCATTTTCCTTGTTGAAATGTTGCTAAAACTAATGGTTTAGCTTCTGGATGTTGACTGCTGACTTGTAATATGTGGTCTTCTAAAGCATGACATAGAGCTACTAGTGTATTTTTAAAATAAACTCCATAACTGCCGGGCAATTTTCCTTCTGGACTTCTTTTTTTAAGTTGATTTAAAGTTGCTTTGGAATCCATTTTTTAAAATTATAATTATTTAACTAAGACAGAATTAATTTAGGGTATTTGTTAAATTAGTAAGCTATAATATTTAAAGATAAATCATGTAAGACTTTCAGATTTAGCAACCTTCTAGACTTAGACATATAACTCACTTACTTTAAAAACCTACGAAATATAATATTTAGATAAAATTCACTGCTTCTTCTAAAAGCTGGATGGTTTTTCTGCACTCAATCATCTCTATTCAAACCTTTGAAAAGCTAATTAGTGAGTGTTGATACCTTTTTTATTTTATCTCCATGGCAAATGCATCTTGTCAAGAAATTCTAGTTAATTCTCAATCAACTCTGGTTTATTGTGCTTATTGACAATATACTTTCAATATATAGTGTTGATGTAATTGTTAAAACACTATATATAGGAATCAGCAAATAAGATAGGTTTGCCCTGACTTTATATCCTGGCTGCTAAATCTTTCTTCAAATGTTTGTCTTTTTTTTCTAGTTACCTTTAACAGTAGGATAATTCAATTTAGTGTATTTACACAAATTTTGATGATTTTGTCAAGTATCATGAAGTTTTTGTAATAAAAAAAGTGCTAAAATATTTTCTAATCTAATTAAGTATACAACTATGGCGGTCTATCAAGACAGGGAAGCATTTATTCCTTATTCTCGCAGAGATTTAATAGAACTTTGTATTAGAGATGGTAAATTACCAGATGCTTCTTTACAAAAATTTAGAGATTTTTGTTCTATTCTAGTGGCTTATTATCATTTTAAACTACATAAAAAACTAGAAATATTCAAAGAAAGCTATGCTCCTTTTAATCCTGATATTGATACTAAATCTATTGTTGATTGCTCATACTCACAACTTATAATAATGAAAAATAAGGTTGTTGAGAATTTTCAGGAAATTCTAGGGCAGAGTAATTATTACCCTATTTCTAAAGCTAGTTTGGAACGTGCTTTTCAAAAAAAATCACTAATTGAACTTAAGACAGATATCAATTTTGATGATTTTGAAGAGATAATATGTTATTGTCGCGGAGACATATATAAAACTATAAAGGTTAAGAAATTTTTCCAAAAAATTGAAAAGAAAATTGATATTTTTGAAAGGGTTGCTTTATTAATTAAATTCCAAAGCCAAAAGAATGTAGATTCTTCTGAAAAATTGATGGAAGAGTCTAATTTAATACCTAGTAAAATCTATCTTTCTCTCTACAAAAATATTCCTAAAGATGATATTGAGTTTCTATTTCCTAACCTAAAAATTAGTATGACTTTAAAAGATCGTCTCATGTTAGCAGTGCCTGCTATTGGTGCAGCAGTACCTCTTGCTCTAAAAATTTTACCCCAATTTTTACTAATTATTAGTGTCATTATCTTTCTAACTTTTGGTCCGTCTCATATAGAAAGATTCAATTTGAGAGTTAGTCCGGAAGATATTAAGAACATGACAGGAATTTTAATAGCTACATTATCTTTATTAGTTACTTTAGGAGGATTTTGTTTCAAGCAATATACTCAATATAAAAATAAACAAATTAAGTTTCAAAAGCAGGTCACAGAAACGTTATTTTTTCAAATAATTGCTAATAATGCATCTGTCTTTCAATGTTTAGTTGATGATGCTGAAGAAGAAGAATGTAAGGAAATTATCTTGGTATATTATCATTTGCTAACTAGCAATACATCACTAACTCCAGAACAATTAGACAATAAAATTGAGGTATGGATGGAAAAAAAATTTGATAGAAAAATTGATTTTGATATTGATGGTCCTTTAAATAATTTGACACAAATTAAAGGTAAAATTATCAGTGATAGTAAAAACGAAGATCAGATTCCGGATGTTTCATTGTTGAGCTATGATGAAAATGGTTGTTGTCAAGTTCTATCTATGGATAATGGGAAGAAATTAATAGATTATATCTGGGATAATCTTTATTATTGATGCTTTGTACTAAAATATTTATATTTTCTAGTTATTTCTACTGGTAGAATACAATGCAATTTTCAATAAGGTAATTACCCCCCAATTACTAACTGTTAAGGGTTACTATGCCTAGGAATTTTCCATAGAATGTCTGTACAATATAAGAATAATTTACAGACTCGGGAGAGATAAATACTTACACATAATTATAGGCTACATTGATTAATTACAATATGAAAAATATAGCAGATGAGCAATAGTCATCTTTGAGATAACTTAAGCTAAAAGTGCACAGATTAGGATTTTTGGTGATTCGATTTTATCTGCTAAGAAATAAATTTCTTACCTAATAGTATAAGTTATCTAAAGATGACTAAAACTAGCTACTTTATTATGACTAATTAATCATACTTGATATTATTCACTATTCGCTTCAGTATTTTTATCTTTGTCGCTAAATTGAGGAATATAATCAGGACGTTGAGTATTTTCCCAACCTGGAGGACGTTTAGAATTATACCAAGCAATTGAACCGATGGTTACAGCAGCCACAAAGCCTACGACAACAACTCCTATCGGAATCCATAGATTGCTTTCTACCATATTTAGTCTTCCTATTCTATTTTTTATTTGAGCATTATTAATATTATCTCATGGTCTGGATAGGTTCAAATAAAAATATACTAATCATATTATAGCTGTTGGGTATTCTTGTTATAATCTGTGATTGAACGGTGAGAATAAAATAGCTAACTGATTAACTATTTTTATTTTGGTTGGTTATTTTGATGTTAGTTAGCTTGTGAGGTCATAATTTTTAGCAAGTCAGGCTTTAATTATCTTTTTTTTAGAAGCTATTATTATAATTTATGCTTGAATGGGAAAGCAGTTTACTATTATTTCTAGACTGGGTTAAAGTTAATATCTATACTAATCAATTGAAAAAATAATGTGGTTAGTGGAGTTGAGTTATATTTTTTCTATTTTCAGAAATGAATCCATATTTGGAAAATCCTAAGTTTTGGCCATTAGTATATAAATATTTAATTATAGGAACAATCAAATATTTATTTAGATAATCGTAGGTTTTTTAGAAGGGTTTATACTAAGTTCTCAATTATCATTGATGAGTGGGTATTTTTTGAAGTTACAGCTTTTACTAAATAGGGTATTGGATAATTGGACAAGTCTCCTTTTCTAACTAGATTTTGTATAAACCTAAGGGTGTAATTAATTTTTTTTAATATATTTAATTTTCTCAAATATTTATTTAATTTAATGACCAATAGATGATTTTTCGATTTTGATTTTTTTTATGCTCAGAAAGGTGTTTATAAAGCATCGCTAAAAAAAAGGGGGAATTTAACAAGTTTTTTTCTTTTTTAGTGGAATAATTGATGATAGTAAATGTGCCTGATTTTTATGATAAATTTTATGACTTACTTTGATTTGAATTGGAGTGAATAGAAGTGGGAAAATTATATAATGGGTGAAATTTATTGAACTTAAATAACTGGATATTTTTGAGTGAACAGTTAACGATCGCAAAGGGAAATAAAGTTTAATTCTACCCTGCACAGAGTGTGAAGATTGCTCTTATTGATTATTCACTCTATATAGTAGTATACAGTTGAAGTTCATTTTTCAGGTATTGACAACTAATTGATATTAATTTAGTATATTAAGTAATTTAAAGTAGTTTGAGGTAAGTGTTTAAGTTTTTTATATTTTGTTGTTGTTGTTTCAATGATCGCGATCGTAGTAATAAGATTTTTTCCATTATCACAGATGTGTTGTGGGTCTGCTCACGTTATTGATATACTACTAGAGTGGTGACTTCGACTGTCAATACTTATGGACAAGTAACTGCTGATGGTTTTAGTAAAAGCAAGGGACGTTTTATTCAATTTTCTTAGAGATCATTATAATCTCTATTTTTAATGCTTTGTATCAGTCTTATTTATAGAACAGATTGTGAATTTAGAAAATCTAGAATTATTTGAAGCTGAATTTAATGCTGGTAAACAGGCCTTTGAAAGCGGCCAATATAGTAAATCATTACAGCATTTAGAGACTGCTTTAAAAAATGTTAATCCTAATTCTCGGTTGGGAGGAGAGACACAAATATGGCTAGTGACAGTATATCAAGCTGTGGGTAAGTTTCAAGAAGCTACTACTCTTTGTAAAAAACTTATTCATCATTCTTATTTACAGACTCGCCAACAAGCAAAACGTATATTAGCTATTCTGGAAGCACCTGTACTGAGAACTCGACCTGAGTGGGTAACAAAAATCCCTGATTTGGGGGCTATTTCTGAAAGTGATGCTCAAGATCGTGGGGGTAGTGGTCTGGTTTCTCAAGTTAAGTCGCCTTCGCCTCAGCCAAAAACAGAAATTTCTCAGTTAGAAGTTGTGGATCCGAGTAAGGTCAATACACAAGATAATCAGTTTGTTTTGGTGGCTTTAGTATTGATAATTCTGACTTTGACTGGGCTGGTTTGGTTGAGTTGATTTTTTGAAGTTTTTTTGGAGAGGGCAAATTTTCTATGAATAATGCATCAATTTGTAGAGTTGGAAATAAGTCATATCAATTCTGCATTGAATGTAGAAAAATTTTTGAGAAACTGTATGGTTTCCTTGGATACTAACTATGTACTATTACAAGTATGCAATAATTGAGAACGGATAACTAATATAGCTACTGTTAAATAAATTCTAGCACTAATTCGCTTCTTTTATTATGGTTTTTGTGTGGGAGAATTCAAAAGAAATTCTATAAAATTAACTAGACTCTTTTTTTTCTATTGTAAAGTAGATTTATAATAATAGAGTTTCTAAATTATGGATGTCAAATTAATTTTAGTCGGATTAACTTTTTTGTTTACTATTGGTTGCCTGTTCTTTGGTACACAGAATGGATTTTATGATACTGATGATTATCATGGTAATGGCTCTGCTCACTAAGTAGGCTATGGTTCATTCTTTTCTTGATTTTTTAGCTTTATCGTTGAGAAGCCTCACTCCACATCAAAGATGATGGTGTGAGGTTTTTTGCTGGTTAATAAATGGGACATTTCGTCCCATTTATTGGCAATATTATTCTGGTTTGGGGTGGGTATTAATGTACTATTTTCAATTTATCTATTTTGAGGATTTTTTTTATTTCTTGCTTGAGTTGATTTTCATCAAGAGCGATCGCTTTCCTGTCCTATTTTTTTTGTTGAATAAATAATCATGAGTATGGGCGAGCGAATCATTATATTCATAATATATCAAATTTTTTGAGAAGGTGCAATGGCAACGCCTTTGAGGATTTTTTTTATTTCTTGCTTGAGTTGATTTTCATCAAGAGCGATCGCT
>JAGGDU010000182.1:8800-12138 GCA_018457135.1 Trichodesmium erythraeum GBRTRLIN201
GCGAATCATTATATTCATAATATATCAAATTTTTTGAGAAGGTGCAATGGCAACGTCTCTTTTTTCTTGGAGCTTCACAGAATGAAAGTAAGGGTAAAGTAAAGTAGAAAGTTAGACCTAAATCCAGATTGTATAAATTATTGATGGTTTTTGAGCAGGATTTTTTTCAATTGTCTAATCTACTTATCCTAATTTTGATTTTTGGCTCACCTTACTTTTGACTTTCTTTAGTTATTTTTAGTATTTTTTAAGGAAAAAATTATTGTCAATAAGTAGTAAAAATAGTATATTATAAATAAAATAAATGTTAAATAATGATTTTTTTTATAGGGAGGCTATTATGAACAACAGATATAACAAACCAGATCAAGTAGACAATAGTCGGAAAAAAGCTTATCAAGTTGGAGCTTTGCAGAATGATGAGAAGTTTGAGGATTTTGTAGGTAAGTCTGATAAGAGGGATTTTTATCAGTTTAAGGTTGAAGAAAAGACGGATGTAGATATTAAGTTGGATGACCTGAGTGGGAATGCAAATTTGTATTTGCTGAATAATAAGGGGAAGCTTATTGAGAAGTCTACTAAAGGTGGTAAGAACGCAGAAGATATTGAGCGGACTTTGAACCCAGGGGCTTATTATGTAAAGGTGCAGTCGAATGAGGAAGATGCTAATTATACTTTGAGTTTGGATGTAGGTTCAGGTTCTCAGCAAGAAGATAAGGTAGGTAATAACCGGAAAAAAGCCTATAAATTCGGAGCTCTGAAGAATGATGAGAAGTTTGAGGATTTTGTAGGTAAGTCTGATCAGAGGGATTTTTATCAGTTTAAGGTTGAAGAAAAGACGGATGTAGATATTAAGTTGGATGACCTGAGTGGGAATGCAAATTTGTATTTGCTGAATAATAAGGGGAAGCTTATTGAGAAGTCTACTAAAGGTGGTAAGAACGCAGAAGATATTGAGCGGACTTTGAACCCAGGGGCTTATTATGTAAAGGTGCAGTCGAATGAGGAAGATGCTAATTATACTTTGAGTTTGGATGTAGGTTCAGGTTCTCAGCAAGAAGATAAGGTAGGTAATAACCGGAAAAAAGCCTATAAATTTGGAGCTCTGAAGAATAATGAGCAGTTTGAGGAATTTGTAGGTAAGTCTGATAAGAGGGATTTTTATCGGTTTAAGGTTGAAGAAAAGACGGATGTAGATATTGAGTTGGGTGGCCTCGGTGGGAATGCAGATTTGTATTTGCTGAATAATAAGGGGAGGCTTATTGAGAAGTCTACTAAAGGCCTTAATAAGGTAGAAGATATTGAGCGGACTTTGAACCCAGGGACTTATTATGTAAAGGTGCAGTCGAATGATGAAGATGCTAAATATACTTTGAGTTTGGATGTAGGTTCAGGTTCTAAGAATCTAGAAAAGTACGAGTTTACTTACTACTATAGTGGTAGTCAGGATAATGAGTTTCAGGACTACTATAGTGGCTATTTTTACGCTCCAAAAGGAACTTATGAAGTAGATAGTTACTATGACTTTAATGAAGAAAAAAATGAAGCAAGTGCTAACGGTAAATACTATATTTCTAGTTCTAGTAAAGCGGGGGCTAAAGCAAAAGATGGAGAGGTTTACCTGGAAAGCTATTATGATTTAGAAACTAAAAAAGAGTATGTTCCTTATTATGCTAGTGAAGATTTGCCTTCTGGTGCTAGTGGCATGGGGAGTGAAGAAGACTTTATTGATTTTGAGAAAGATGAGGATGTAATTGAGCTAAAGCAGGAAGGCTTTTTTGGTGCTGACTATTCTCTGGCAAATATAGTTAAAGAGGCACAAACGTCTAAATCTGGAGATTATCAGATTGATGCGTTATTAAGCCCTTATAAGTGGGGAACTAACACAATAACTTATAGCTTCTATGATAATGATTCAGGTCCATATTATGGTGCGGAAAGAGATGTTGGGGAGGTTAGTGATAAGGTTCAGGAAGATATTCGACATATTCTTGAAAATATTTATGAGCCTCTTTCGGATCTTGATTTTGTAGAGGTAGCGGATACTTCTAATAGCTATGGTCTAATTCGAATTATGAAATCAAGTAACCCAAATTATGCTTATGCATATTATCCGTATGCAGATGATTATAATGCGGGAAATCTTCTTGATTTGGCTGGTGATGTCCATTTTAATGTTTATTATGATGGTAATGGTGATCATAACAATTTTCAGGGGGGTCCGGGAACTCATGGTTATATGACTCTGATCCATGAGTTAGGTCATGCTGTTGGTTTAAAGCATCCTCACGAGGATGGTGATACGTTGCCAGAAAATGAGGATAATACGAGCAATACTGTGATGTCATATAACTTTACTTACACCGCAGATAATCTGAGGTCTTATGACGTGAATGCATTACAGTATATCTACGGTTTTGAAACTCCAGAAGATTCAGTGACTGTGAAGTCCCCTAATGGAGGTGACACTCTGAAGTTAGGAAAAAGCTATACTATTACTTGGGATGATAATTTTAGTGAAAATGTGAAGCTGGAGTTGTACAAGGGGGGTTCGTTTGATAGCATAATTACTAATTCAACTGCTAGTGATGGCAGTTATGGTTGGACTTTGCCTACGTCTATGGCTATTGGTAGTGACTATAAGGTGAAAATTACTAGTGTCAGTGATGCTGGGGTTTCTGACTTGAGTGATAGTAATTTTACTATTGAACGAGATGGTGTTATTACTGTGAAGTCGCCTAATGGAGGGGATGTTATCAATACAGGGGATACTTACGATGTTACTTGGGATGACAATATCAGCGAGAATGTTCGTATTTATCTGTATCAAGGTAACAGGTATAAGCAGATGATAAGTAATTCAACTCCTAGTGATGGTAGTTACAGTTGGACGGTGCCGACTAGTTTGACTGCTGGTGATAATTATGAAGTTGCTATTCAAAGTGTTGAGAAAGGTAGTCTTTATGACTATAGCGACAGTAGTTTTACTATTGAACCAGATGGTGTTATTACTGTGAAGTCGCCTAATGGGGGGGATGTTATCAATACAGGAGATACTTACAATATTACTTGGGATGACAATATCAGCGAGAATGTTCGTATTGATCTGTATCAAGATAACAGGTATAAGCAGATGATAAGTAATTCAACTTCTAGTGATGGTAGTTTCCGTTGGAGGGTGCCGACAAATTTGGCTACTGGTGATAATTATCAAGTTGCTATTCAAAGTGTTGAGAAAGATCGTATTTTTGATTTTAGTGATAGTAATTTTACTATTGAACCGGATGGTGTTATTACTGTGAAGTCGCCTAATGGGGGGGATGTTATCAATACAGGAG
>JAGGDU010000182.1:12238-12328 GCA_018457135.1 Trichodesmium erythraeum GBRTRLIN201
ATACTTACAATATTACTTGGGATGACAATATCAGCGAGAATGTTCGTATTTATTTGTTTCAGGGTAACAGGTATAAGCAGATGATAAGTA
>JAGGDU010000183.1 GCA_018457135.1 Trichodesmium erythraeum GBRTRLIN201
GCTTCTGTATACCTTCCTTGAGCATTGTAAAGAAAAGCCAAATTGTTGAGGCTGGCGGCAACATCAGGATGTTCAGCCCCCAGCGCCTGCTGCCTAATTTTCAAAGACTGCTCTAATAAAGGAACTGCTTCATCATATTTACCTTGTTTATATAGTTCAATAGCTTTGTCATTAAGTTCTGTGGCAGAAGCTAGGGACTGGTCTTTAGCTGAAGCCTGTCGCCAACTCAGTTTGTAACTTCCTTGTTGACCTTTTTCATAGGTATTGACAATAACTGTATAAGTTCCTGTTGTAGGTAGAGTTATTGTAATTTTGGCATTATTATTTTCCCCTCCATCATTATTCTCAGCAATTTTATTGGATCTTGGGTCTACTAACATTAAGTAAGCATCAAACTCAGAACTACTCAACTCAATAGTAATAGCTTCACCCGCCTTGCCCGTAAAAGTGTGCCACTGAAAGTAACTCCCATCTTCCAACAGCTCACTATTTTCATTGAGAGTCCCATTAATTATCAGCTCCTCAGTTGCTTCGGTTGTTGATGGTTCTTGTGGAAAGACATAAGTCTGTGCCCATACAGGCTGCACAACCAAAGCTTCTAGGCCATTGATAATAACAATAGCTGCCAGGCAAGTTTGGGCCAAATAAGTGATGCTGAAGATTCTGGTAAACATAAAAACAAAAGCCGGGTCAAAAATTATAACAGGATTTTTTATAACAATCATACCATAATTATACAGAATCAGCAATAAATTATCACTAATTTCCCCGGAGAACATCAACTTTAAAGCTCAAACTTGATCTTAACTTATGATGTTTTGAGCAATAAAATATTCTATTTTTACTATAGCGATCGCTCCCCTATTTCACAACAGCCGAGTATTTTATACCTAATAATACTATAGTCATATTTATCATTATTGTGAAGGGATAAAGCCTGACATTTAACCTTGAACTCTTAACCTTTTCTAACTTTTGAATTTTTCTAACTTTTGAATTTTAACCTTTAACTTCCTCTTACCTTTGAATAGGTAACCTTTGACTTTTCCGATCATACTATCCTCATATTTATCATTATTTTGAACCCATAAAATCTTACCCTTAACTATTAACTATTAACTTGATTTTTAAACTTTTAATTTTCTTAACTTCCTTTCACCTTTGAAGAAGTTACTTTTGACTATTTCTCATGACTATTTCTCACAGTGCGATCGCCTACTTAAGAAAACCCGAGTATCTCATAATTAATCAGGACTTATCAAACATATTTCAGAAGTTGTCCTTAGTTTAAAAAATTTTACCAGGCTATTATTTGAGATGATTATTATATGATAACACTTGATAACGTTAAACTTCAAGCAAGTCAAGAAATCCTAACAAATCAAGATTAATTTCCGTTCAAATAAAAATTTTTAGTATTCAAATTTACATAGATTAATTAAGATTACCACTATTTTGATCATTAAGAACAAAAAGCTACATTATTCCTCACTAAAATCTTAGGTAAAAAATCTATGGCTGAGAACCATCTGTCGCTCGAAAATAGAGACTACACATTTATTTTCGCCAGAAGTCATGAAAGCTGGTCTTTTTCTCATCCTCATTATGAGCATTGGCTTGCAGCCCAAACAAAAATCATTAACTTAGCAAAATTTTGTCAATCATTAGATAATAGTGGAATTACTGTTTACTTGGCATCAAAACCTTTTGTTAAGGAGACAAACACAGAGGTCATAACATTAGCCAGACTATTTCAGATTAAAAACCCGCCAAAAAGAATGGATTTAGTAACTAGCCTTGAAGACGCTATTAACGACTATTTTCAACGTCGAGATGCCAAGAAAACTCAAAATGGAGATATTATTTTAGTATTAGTAGATAAAATATCTCACGAGCAAAAAGCACTGATTAATTTAATTATCAATGCTACTAAGAAAATTAATTTTATTCCAGGTACACAAAAGAGCTATGAACTAGGAATTAGTTTTTTACAAGTAGGAGAAGATCAAGTGACAAAAGAACATCTAAACTACCTTGACGATCGCCTTGTTCAAGTTGGTGCCAAATGTGATATTGTAGATACAAAACTATGGTATAAAATCAAAGAAAAATTTATGACAAATATTCTAGTTAGTGCCTTAGTAGATTAAGAAACTAGATAATCAGGAATCAAAATTTATAGCTAAATTTAGAAGTTAAATTACTAGCATAAATTAAATTTTAGAGCTGGAGAATATTCAAACTATCCTAGAGACTAGTAAAGAAAACAACAAGTATATTTAAGTCTACATTCAAGATGTTTTAAAGAACATCTGTATTATATTGTTGGAGTATATTTTTCAACAACAATATAACAAAAATTACAACAGTTCCCAGAGTTGCCAACATCAAAAAAATGATTAGCAACTCTGGGATGTTGTATGCAGCCTCCCTACTTTGATATTTTCTCCGAAGATCCTAATTCGTTTGCTCCGAATGGTAAAAAATAATCTGGAATTGCGCCCCAACTAAGCCCTACCCAGAAATTGATCAAGGTTACCATTCTCCATTTCGGGAAAAAAACCTCATTGGTTATTTTAATAACTAGAACAGACCTAGATAATTAGTGATCATAAAATTTTTGTTTGTAATAGAGCTTTAACCCATGGAAAAATTAACCTTAGAAGTAAGAACTAAGACAAACCCTAAGACCCTTAACCCACAAGTACTCTCAAAGTCTCCCGCAACTCATCCACTGTAGTAGTTGCCGTGCCAAACTTACGCACCACAACACTAGCCGCCAAATTTCCTATGACTACAGCTTCCCAAGTCGAAGCACCAGCACCCAAAGCCAAAGTCAAAGCAGCGACAACCGTATCCCCAGCACCAGTCACATCAAAAACATCAGTCCGGTTAAAAGCAGGAACATGCCAACAATAAACATTAGAACTCCCATTTTCATAAATAGTTAAAGCAGGAGGAGAAAACTGAGAAGGAATTTCGCGATCAAACAAACTCATACCCTCATCACCTTGAGTAATTAAAACTTGCCGTGCATCAGTCAACTCCAACAAATCACATCCTGCCCGATAAAGACTATCACAATTAGAAATAGCATATCCCACTGCCTTCTCCGCCTCCGGAATATTAGGAGTAAACAAAGTTGCACCCCTGTAAAGTTCCAAATTTTTCTGAGTATCAACAATAGTTTTGTGAGAATTAGAAATACTTGCCTCAATAGCTGGTTTTGTGAGAACACCATCTCCATAGTCAGAACAAACAACAGCATAAACCTTATCAACTTGTTGCCGAATTAACTCCGCCAATTGTAATTGTAAATCAACAGATGGCAAATTATCAGATTTTCGATCCACCCTAATAATTTGTTGAGTCACAGACTGACGAGCATGACCAGAAATTCTAGTTTTAGTCACTGTAGGACGCTCAGAGTCAAGCAAAACTCCAGAAGTATCAACTTCAGCAGACTCAAGGATCTGACGTAGCGCCATACCCTGCTCATCCTCTCCCAACAAACCAATAGCCCTAACTTGAGCGCCCAACTTAGCAAAATTATAAGCTGCATTAGCTCCACCCCCGGGTACTTGCTCTGTAGTTTCATGACGTAAAATCAATACTGGTGCTTCACGAGAAATACGCTCAACTTGACCAGTCATAAATTCATCAAGGGTTAAGTCTCCCACCACTAACACACTAACTTGAGAAAAACCTGCCAGCAAGTTCATTAGTCGAGGGGTAGAATTTTTGAGTTGAGCGAGATATTCCGAGTCTAGTACCATAATTTATTTTTTAGCGTTGTATACTCTAAATAAGAATTATATGGCTTGAAAAACCTTACTGGAATGATATGAACTGTTAAGATCTGAGTACAATTAAAGGTAAGTTTTGCTAAGGACATAGCAAGATTTAGTAGTTGCTAACCACAGAAAATAGAGGGCGTGTTAGATTTCACCTTGTTCTACAAATACCTACATTGTTAATGAAAACTGCTATCAACTCTTATACCAAGAGTGAAAAAAACAATATTACAAATAGTTTTAAACTCAACTATAATAATATATGTGAAATAATTTCCTAAACTTACTAAGGTCCTCAAAGTTTTGAGCCCATAAAGTCTTCATAGATAAACTGCCTCCTTGTTAGAGTAAGGGGGGGTTTAATTCTAGGACTTGAGGTAGCAAGGGGAGATTTTAACTACTGCGAAAAGATATTACAAAGTATTTAGCAATCTGTTGTAATACATAACTTTAGTTATTTTAATCTACTACGACTACAAACTATCTACGTAGTTTGTCTACTTTGAAATGATAGGTTAAAACTTAAATTCAGAAGACAAGGGGATAAAGTGCACAATGGAAAAAATTTAATAAATTACCGTATCAAATCAATTTTTGAGAGTACACTACTCAACAGTGCCTTACAGTGCAATATCATGTTTGATAGTTCAACAGTAGTTTATGGTAGAAAGCTTAACTCACCCTAAATCAATTTCATACTCCTTTGTTATCTAATTTTCCTACTTCAACTTTTTGACAATAGCTACAAGTTGAGTCATTTGTTTTTTCAATGTCACTATTTCAGACTCCATTTTCTTAACTTTAGCTTCCAATGCCTGTATTTTGCCAGAACTATCTCCCCCATCTACTGTACTCTGAGGTTGAGCCTCAGTAGGACGTTTTTTGGCCAACTGAAAAGCTAATTGAATAGCTGCTGTTAATTCTTTTTTCTCAAAAGGTTTTTCTAGAAAGGCAAAATAATGTTTTTCAAAGGGTTCAGGAATTTTTTCTGCTACCTCTTCCTTACGACCTGACATAAGTACCAACGGAATCTTTTTTAATTGAGGTTGGGATTGAATTTTTTGAAATACCTGCCAACCAGTCACTTTAGGCAGTAAAAAATCCAACATAATTAAGTTAGGACGTTCCTTTAGAATATTTGTAAGTCCCTCTTGGCCATCCTTTGCTTCTAAAACATTAAAGTTTCCTTGAGGAAGCATTTCTTTGACTCTGACTCTAATGACCTTACTATCATCAATAACTAAAATTTTATGTCCTGCCACAACTTGCTCCTCTAGTGATGAGTTGGTGTTTTTAATTTCATCTTATATTGTTATGATCAGCAATAAATACGGGTAGTAACTCCCACCCGATATTCTATTGTGCTGGGCTTTTTGATGCTAAGGATAGCATCATTGTTTTTACACTCACTTGTTTTTATGTAAAAAATCTACAAAGTTATTATTTTTAATTTTTTACATAACTATTATAATCTTCATTTTGAAACATAATCTGTAGTATATCATCAGGGTTCTTGAGTTGTAGGAGCTAATAGCTATTTGTTCTCAACAAAAGAAGTTAAGAAAAATTATATTATTCAATAGGAGTAAGTAATTAAGCAAGTATTTATGTTTAATATTTTTCCGAGAATTTGACTTTGAAAAAATTTTAATAAATAGGATATATGTATTACAAATGCTTACCAAGATGAGGATTTTTATATTATTTCTAAGGTTACAAGTTGACAGATGTGCATGCATGTAATAACTTTGGCCGAAAACCTGCTATAAGCTCAATTGAGAGTTTTATAAGAAGAAAAATCATTGCATTCACTTCTTACACTATTCTTAAACGTGTTATTATACCTTAGCTGACTGGTATAGTAGTGACTCGGCGAGCCGTCGGATATTTTAACTACTATGGAGTTATTGTCAATATACTAGAAGTAATACTCACTTCAGGCAAGTGCGCCAGAGTCAGAAAAGTGTACATCAAACTCTTGCAGATAAGTGCACCAGAGGCAGAAAGAAAACTGAGAAATTTTCTATTTATTTTCACGATTACCTAACTTCGGAAAAATGTCAAGGCTACAAAAAAATGGTCAATTCAATTAAGATGAAAGCCCAAATTCAGAGTATGCCAAAGTGGCTGCGCCCCTCTTTGGGTAAAGCTAGTGAGATTTCTACTGTACAAAAAACTATCAAACAGCGTCAGCTCCATACAATTTGTGAGGAAGGTCGCTGTCCTAACCGAGGAGAATGCTATGCCCAAAAAACTGCTACTTTTTTGTTAATGGGTCCTACCTGTACTAGGTCTTGTGCTTTTTGTCAAGTAGATAAGGGTCACGCTCCAATGGCTTTGGACCCAGAAGAACCGCAAAAAGTAGCGGAAGCAGTGGAATTATTGGGTTTGAAGTATGTAGTACTGACTTCTGTAGCTAGAGATGATCTCTCTGATGGTGGTGCTAGTTGGTTTGTAGCTACAATGATGGCTATTAGGGATCGGAAGCCAGAGGCGAAAATAGAGGTTTTGACTGCTGACTTTTGGGGTGGTCAGAAGGTCAGGGGGGCTGAAAAGTTATCTGTTCCTCTAGCTCAAAGACAAAGAAAACGGATTGAGATTGTGGTAAATGCTGAACCAGCTTGTTATAATCATAATATTGAAACGGTTTCTAGGTTGCAAGGGCCTGTACGTCGTGGGGCCAAATATCAGCGATCGCTTGATGTATTGCGAATTGTTAAAGAGTTAAACCCCAGTATTCCTACTAAGTCTGGTTTGATGTTGGGACATGGAGAAAAGGAAACTGAAGTGGTAGAAGCAATGGGAGACTTGAGAAAGGTAGGATGCGATCGCATAACTCTGGGTCAGTATATGCGACCTTCCCTGGCACATTTACCAGTACAAAAATATTGGACACCAGAAGAATTTGATCATCTTGGGGCGATCGCTCTTTCAATGGGCTTTTCTCATGTTCGTTCTGGCCCCTTAGTTCGTAGCTCCTATCATGCTGGAGAGATATAGTATTTAAGATTATTTGGGAATAACTTCCAGAATATTCTGCCTCTATTCACAAGACATATACTGCCATTCATCTAATAACCAAGGACAATAAATTTGGGACTCCTAAGATTTTAGCTAATAAACATTGGTATTCCAGAATAGAATCTCACATAAATTTGTCTTTTGATATCCTCCTTGGCTATTGAGGAAGGGCATAATTCTAGGAAGCCAAAATTTTCCTACACGGTTGACCCTTTACAGACTACTGCACCTAACCCTCAGCGAACCCCTCCCATCTTTTAGATGGGAGTATTTTGGCCTTGCCTCTATGGCCTTGCCTCTACGTCCCTCTATTATTATTTATTATTAAACTGCCCAGTAGAAACAAAAAATAAAATTAGTTATTGATTAATAGTTCAGCTATCTCGTTTCAAGTATTAGGTTAAGGGTTTAAAAATTCACAAACTGATGACATCTTACTACAAAATCCATTGATTTTGGTCTAGTTTTTTCTGAATAAATTTTTACTTCAATAATTTTTTATCCTCCTGGGTACCACCCAACCTAAGCCCACCAAAACTACTTACTATATTGGCTTTATAGACAAAATCAGCAAACAACAAATCCTACTTAAATTTAACATATTTAGCAGTGCTAATAGTCAGTTATTAATAGTTTATATAGTATGTATTGTTATCTATAATTTTTCTTAGTATTATCAAGCAAAGTTTTGAATGGTCAATCTAAAATACTAGATTTTGACCTGTGGAATGTAGGTTTTACACTAGTATTTGGTAGAATAAAAATATATAGTTTTATATTTCAGGGTAAAAATGCCTTGGATAACTTTTGTCTTTTGAATTTTGCCTAGAGCTTAATAATTTTTTTGTGTAAAAAATAGCTGATTAACTGTGTGTTGACAAAATACCCAAGTTATATTTAATACATATTAATATATAACTATATAGATAAAAATTTAAGACCACAATCATATATTAAACCTTCAGGTATATTTTATGAAAAGAAGTATGGAAAATAAATATACTTATACTCATCCTTTAGGTAGATTTGTAACTATAGATGCACTATCATTTCATTTAGGAATTCAATGGGATAACATTTATAAAATTAGCTGTTGGAAATATGTAATTCATGTTGTAGGAAAAGGAAAAAGTAGGTTTGTCAGTTATGCAGATATGCCACCAGTAATAGGAGTAGAACCACCAAGAAAAGCAGACTTTGCTAAATGGCGAAAGCGAATAAAAACTAGAAAGCAAAAGTATGTACCTAAGTTTTGGGCACAGTTTTATGTCAAAAAAATAGAGAATTCAAACTCAATTAAAACATTATTAAATTGGAATAGTTTAGTTAATCAATGTAAGTCACTAATCTCACTAGAAGGAGTTCAAAAAATTGACCAGGCTGTGGTTGAAAGAAAACTTAGATTGGAGAAAATTAGTAACCTTAAGTATTAAAAAAAAACAGAAGTAAAAAAGATTATAGGTTATCTTATTTGGAGAATTGAAAATTTAATAATATAAGTATCTTCAGTTATCAGTAATAGTATTCAGCATTCAGGTTGAATCAAAACTTTACAGGTAGTAATAGCTTTGAAATTGTCTAGTTGTCCGCCCTCTATGGTCTTACTTTCATATCATTACTACCTCTTTTACTAAGACCAGAGGCTTGAAAGCTCCTAGTTTTGCTCAACAGCAATATAGCAGTCGCCAGAGTAGTTATGACTAGGACATTCTCAAACCCTTAAATTAAATTTAGTCCGCGCTGGGAATATACAGAGAATGGTTATTCCCTCCTATTGACTTATGCTATATCTACTCCCAATATTAACCAAATTGCCTCACAATATAAATATAGTCAAAGAATAAGGAGTAAACCATGCGACTCTTACACACCATGCTGCGAGTCAATAACTTAGAAAAATCTATAGAATTCTACTGTGATGTCCTCGGCATGAAACTACTACGTAAAAAAGATTTCCCTGGTGGCAAATTTACTCTAGCTTTCGTTGGTTATGGCGATGAGTTAAACCATACAGTATTAGAACTGACCTATAACTGGGACACTGATAAATACGATTTAGGCAATGCTTATGGCCATATTGCCTTGGGTGTTGATGATATTTATAGCACTTGCGAAAAAATTAAAGAACAAGGGGGTAAAGTTACTAGGGAACCAGGGCCAATGAAGCATGGTTCTACAGTTATTGCTTTTATAGAAGACCCAAATGGATATAAAGTAGAGCTAATTGAGTTAAAGAGTGACAACAGCAGCTTAGAAAAAAAAGTTGCAGCTAATACTAATTGAAAAGTTAGATATTGCTGAGGAGTAGAATGAATGATAAGTGGGGTAGTTACCCTATAACTAAAATCAAAATTCAGAACTCATAAATCAAAACTTAAACTCGCAGCACAGACTAAATTTAAGTGTAGGGAAAATATCCTAAGTACCTTGGGGACTGCTATACCAGTCTAAAAAATAAATGGGCAAAATGCCCATTATACAAAAATATTACAGTCATCCCCCATTATCTATAAGTGCTATACCAGAAAAAACCTTAAAGGAAAAAATTTAAAATACTTCAAATGCAGCCAACTGACCCAAGCAAATTTACAGAACAAGCCTGGGATGCTATAGTAAAATCCCAAGACGTTGCCAAACGCTACCAAAACCAACAACTGGAAGTAGAACACCTAATTATTGCCCTCCTAGAACAACAAGGCACAGCGAATAAAATCTTAAGCCGTTCTGGTATAGAACCAGAAAAGCTCCTACAACAAGTAGATGCTTTTGTGAGACGTCAACCTAAAGTTGGCAGTATAGAACATCTATATTTAGGTCAAGGTCTGGAAACTTTTTTAGACCTGGCTGATCAAGCTAAAGAAAAGTGGGAAGATAAATTTATTGCTGTGGAACACTTTCTACTCGCTTTTCACGAAGATAAACGTCTGGGTAATAAACTTATTGGTGGTGGAACTCCCCAACTACCAACTCGCCCTGGTTTTGCTCCCCCCCAAACTACTCTACAAATTGAATTTAAAGAACTAGAGGCAACTATTAAAGCATTTCGAGGTAGTAGCAAAGTCGAAGACCAAAACCCAGAAGCTACTTATGATGCTTTAGCTAAATATGGGCGTGACCTGACAGAGTTAGCGAAAGTAGGTAAACTTGACCCGGTTATTGGCAGAGATGAGGAAGTTCGGCGGGTGGTTAGTTGTCTATCTCGTCGGACAAAAAATAATCCTGTACTTATTGGAGAACCGGGGGTGGGAAAAACAGCGATCGCGGAGGGTTTAGCTCAACGTATTGTTAATGGTGATGTGCCAGAGTCTCTTAAAGAACGTCAACTTATTAGTCTTGATATGGGTAGTCTCATTGCGGGGGCTAAGTTTAGAGGAGAATTTGAAGAACGTCTTAGATCGGTTTTACGAGAAGTTACCCATTCTGATGGTCAAATAGTTCTGTTTATTGATGAGTTACATACAGTTGTTGGAGCAGGTTCTGGTGGGGGTAACAGTTCTGGTGTAGATGCCGGAAATTTGTTGAAACCAATGCTGGCTCGTGGTGAACTGCGTTGTATCGGTGCAACAACTATTGATGAATATCGCAAACATATAGAAAAAGATGCTGCCCTGGAACGTCGGTTTCAAAAAGTAGAGGTTGGTCAGCCTAGTGTTGAGGATACTATTTCTATTTTGCGGGGGTTGAAAGACCGCTACGAAACTCACCACGGTGTGAAAATTACTGATGCGGCTTTGGTTGCTGCTGCTACTTTGTCTAACCGATATATTTCTGACCGCTTTTTGCCAGATAAGGCGATCGACTTGGTAGATGAAGCTGCTGCTCAATTAAAAATGGAAATTACTTCTAAACCAGTTGAGTTAGAAGCTATTGACAGACGGATAATGCAGTTGGAAATGGAGAAACTTTCTATTGAGGGAGAGTTGTCAGGTACTAATAAGGAAAAAAATTCTGAAGCTATTCTGTCTACAAAGGTATCTCCTGCTTTAGAGCGCATTACTAATGAAATTAATAGTTTAAAGCAAAAGCAGGAGAAATTTTCTTCTCAATGGTCTGGGGAAAAAGAGTTGTTAAATTCTATTAATTCTTTGAAGGCAGAAGAAGATAAAATTAAAGTACAAATAGAACAAGCAGAACGAGCTTATGATCTGAATACGGCAGCTCAGTTAAAATATGGGCAATTAGAAACAGTTCATCGCGATCGCGAAGCCCAAGAGGCAGAGTTATTAAAAGTGCAAGCTCAAGGTTCTTTTCTCCTCCGAGAACAGGTGACTGATGGGGATATTGCTACAATTGTTGCTAAGTGGACTGGTATTCCGGTAAATCGTTTATTGGAGTCGGAACGGCAGAAATTACTACAACTGGAAAAACATCTTCATCAAAGGGTTATTGGGCAGTCAGAAGCTGTAGCAGCTGTAGCAGCAGCTATTAGAAGGGCGAGAGCAGGAATGAAAGACCCAGGAAGACCCATTGGTTCGTTTATGTTTTTGGGTCCGACTGGGGTTGGTAAAACTGAGTTGGCGCGGGCATTGGCAGGGTTTCTCTTTGACCGGGATGATGCTTTGGTACGAGTTGATATGTCGGAATATATGGAGAAACATGCTGTTGCTCGCTTGGTGGGTGCTCCCCCTGGATATGTGGGTTATGACCAAGGGGGTCAATTATCGGAGGCAGTCAGGCGACATCCTTATTCTTTGGTATTGTTTGATGAGGTGGAGAAGGCGCACCCAGATGTGTTTAATATTTTGTTGCAGGTTTTGGATGATGGTCGAATTACTGATTCTCAGGGTCGGGTTATTGATTTTAGTAATACTGTAATTGTGATGACTAGTAATATTGGTAGTGAGTATATTTTAGATGTGGCGGGAGATGATTCTAAGTATGAGGAGATGTATAAGCGGGTGATGGGAGCACTGCGAAAACATTTCCGCCCTGAATTTTTAAATAGGGTAGATGAGATTATTTTATTCCATACTCTAAGGAAGAGTGAATTACGTCAAATTGTGGAAATTCAAGTCAAGAGAATTGAACGGTTATTAGGAGAACAAAAGATTAGTTTGCAGTTGACTGATGCGACTTTAGATCACATTACTGAAGTAGGATATGACCCAGTTTATGGAGCCAGACCTTTAAAGCGGGCAATTCAGCGAGAATTAGAAAATCCTCTGGCAAATCAAATTTTGGAGAATAGGTTTGTTTGTGGGGATGTTGTGATCATTGATTTTGTAGATAGTGGTTTAGTTTTTAAGAAAAAAGAGGAGGGAAAATTGGTAAAAAGGTGATTATATAAATTGCGAGCTTCTAGCTCGCCTATGGTTAAATTATAAATTATTAGATATAGAAGTAGCTTAATATAATTTTACCATTAAACTTCAAAGAAAAACTTAGCCACTATTCCCTGTAATCATTCATCCTATCAGTTTACCTCCCTGCTCAAAAAGAAAAAGGAGTAGTAGAAAAAG
>JAGGDU010000184.1 GCA_018457135.1 Trichodesmium erythraeum GBRTRLIN201
GATTTTATTCTTGAAGCATTATGTGTAGTCGGACTTTAGGAAATTGGTATTACTTGAGTTTTACTCATCCCACCATCAATGGCCTTAATAACTTTTTGTCTTAAGTCATAGCTATAAGGAGAAGGCATAATCTTTCCTAGATAATTTTTCGAGCATTATGTCCTAATCTTTGCTTCGACTGCTATACTCCTAGGTGTAATTTACCCCATGTACGCCGTTTACTGACACCATGAACTTTTGTTTTCCATTCACCTTCTCCGTAAACTTTCACCCCTGTAGAGTCTACTACTGTACGGAATAGTTTCATTAGTTGGTATAACTGGCAGTTGGATATTCAGTTTGAGCAAGGGACGGGATACAGTGCTATGGTCTGGTACTGGTAAATCTAAGTCCATCAATTGAAATATAGATTCGACAAAACCTTCAGTCTGTCGTCCGGCCAGACCAAACAATGATTGTATAGTGACCATAAATTCAATGGCCGTATTGCTATAGGTATTTGATGCCCCCCTACGTCCAGTTTTTTGTTGATTTACCCACTGCTCTATGACTTCATCATTCAACCAAAATGTGAGGCTCCCTCTCTGTCTTAGGGACGCATCAGACCTACGACCAGTTGCTGAAGAGGTACTTAGACTTGGACTTGGACTTACTCATCTCTACCCTTACTATAGGTTTCTTGTGCCACACGCTTATTGTTACCATATTTTCTATCTTTATACAACAAAGCCTTAACAATAAATTAATTCATATGAGTTTTTTAATAAAACTCAGGACTTACGAAGTACCGCTATATATGGTGCAAAAATTATCATTTTCAAGATATTACCACTATACATAGTGCCGTTGCGTAAGTCCTAAAAACTATCAGGACTTACGCAGGTACGCTATATATAGCGTACTGTCAACTCGGGAATTGTCAATTACTTCAATTAGTTCTTTTCGGATAGATATTACTTTTAATATCTATGAAAATAAGGTTACAAAATATTAAATTTATTTGCTAAAAATGTTTGATTATTAGATAATAATGAGATGATTATTTTAGTTCAAAAATATGAATTTTAATTTTGTTGTAACTCGTCAATATTTACTTAAATCTCACACAAATTTTACAATAACGCTCCTTAGCAAACCATCTGGAAAATATCAGCTATGATACAATAAATCGCTATTTAACCCACCCACACGCACTTCCGGTATGTAGTACAAAAAGATACATGAATTATCATTACTATTTTGAGCCAACAAATTAAACAAATTAATTCTATAGAACACAAAAAATTAGTGGCATGAATATTTTGAGCAAACCAGGGATTTCTTTTGGCAGCAGAACATACAGGAGGAACTACAATCCTGTTGTTCGCATCAGTTAATTTTCTTAGTTCTTCAAGTAATGCGATCGCGAAGCGGACTGGAAGTCTATCGCTTCTTATTATTGTTTCCCAGATAATATTTTTGACAACTCGAGGGTAAACACTCTAAAATTAAGCTCCTTTCTTCTGTGAGATTAACCACTTTTGGCGATTGATTAATTCTCAAGAAATGTACGACTTGAAAGCATTGAAATACCCATCTTAATGTCGAAGTATTTGTTAGTTTTCCTAATTGTACTATTGCTTCTTTTTAAAGTTTTTCTCAGTTCTCTTTGGCCTAGATTATATACTAATAAACACAGTGACATAATAAATAGTATTGTTTCTACTCTTTCTGATTTTCTGACAAAAAACTATCAGCAAAAAATTGTGGCTCAATGATTAATCACCAAACCACGTTCACAACTTTGTTAGTTTTTATAATTCCAGAGTATTTCTGAGCAATGAAGGTCTGAAGACGAATCAATATTTGTAGCTAAAATAAATCGGCCAGCTGCGACAGTCCTTCTTTCTATTTCTGAGCCTCTTGGTTTAATTTCCATTTGATGATGATAGACTATAGACTGTTTATTAATTTCTTTTTCCTTGATTTCTAAAGAGTATAAATCCCATAATTTTGGGTCAAGATTTTCAATTGTTATTTCTTCTATTAAAGACATTTTTTGATACTCAATAAGAATGCAATCATCAGCTTTATGATCTCACTTGAAGTGACTAAAGATCATAAGTAATTATGCTTAATTAAATAGATATTGTCTTGTAGCTTTTTATGCTACGTTTTGAAGTGCGGAATGTGGGATTAAAGACATTTTTTTGATACTCAATAAGGATGGAATCATCAGTTTTATGATCTCACTTGAAGTGACTAAAGACCATAAGTAATTCTACTTAATTAAATAGATATTCTCTTGTAACCTCTTGTAATACAATATGAAGTGCGGAATGTGGGTTATAATACAGCTTGAATAATTCTTCAACACGGTTAGGGGGCGTAGTGCGATCGCTCTGACACCCCAGCATTTCCTATTGAGCGTTTTCTTTTTGTTGAAATATTATTCAGTCCCCGAAGGCAAATTCCTCTCTAAATATAGCTTTCAACTAGCTTGTCACCCCATGAGATCAAATGGACATCTCCTCTAAGAGCTTTTTATCACCCTTACTATTCGTAACATTCTTTTTTCAAAACGGAATTTTAGGTAAGGATCTAGCTATGAGGAGAACTAATTAATTAGAGAAACCGACTGGGAGATAATTGCTGGATAATCTGATCATTTTCCCCAGCTACATAATTAGCAAATCTTTTAGCTAGGGGAGGTACCAGTGTAAATGGACTACTAAAGCCAGAAAAAATATGTATTCCTTCTAAATTAGGAATAGCTCCGATGAGAGGTAAGTCGTCAGCACTGTATGCTACTAAGCAGTGATGCCAGGTTGCTGGTAAATCTTCTAGTGCAGGCAAAACTTTTCCTATTTCTACTCGCATAGTGGCTTCACTTTGAATAGGATCAACTTTAGCGTAGGGGTCAGTGAGTACGCGGGAAATTTGACCTATTCTAATGCTATTATTTTTAAATTGAATTGCACCAGGGTCTAAGCTAAACGGTACAAACTCATGACCAGGTTCATCCCACATTTTCTCGCACTCAACTGTACTTGTAGCAATTTCATAATTTAAACGACTTGTTAGTGCTGGCAAAACGATAGTCTTTAGTTGTAGTTCTACAGGAGGAGTTTCTAGCATTTCAGCATGGGTAAAATAAACACGAGTAGAAATACCTGCTGACTTTAGGAAGTGACGGGAAATTCCTCCTGCACAAATAACAACATTAGCTGTGTGATAAGTTTTGCTTTTAGTGTATACCCCGGTTATCCTTGCATTATCACCAGTTTTAACGAACCCAGTTACCTCTATAATTTCAATTTGACCTCCTAACCTAGTAAATGCTTGGAAATATCCTAGAGTTATGGCTTCTGGAGAAACATGACCTTGACTAACAGTAAAAGCTCCTGCGATCGCCTCTTTGTTTAGTAAGGGTTCCATTTCAAAGGCTTCTTCGACACTTATGAGCCGAGGTAAAATATTATACTTGGAGAAATTAGTAGCTATTTTTCCTGGGTCGTCTTCTGGGGCGATAGTTAGCAATAAATCTAACTCTCGAAACTGAGTATCTGCTTCTAACTCTTCAGATAAACAATGATGGCGTTGTTTTCCCTCCTGAACAAGTTGTTTAATCAAATCCGTATTACCTAACCAGTAGGGTAAACTAGCATAACTATAACGAGTTGCATTGTTTAAAGTAGAATATTTTTCTAATAGGAGTACAGTAAAACCTTTTTTTGCTAATTCATAACTAAGAGCTGCCCCAGTTATACCACCCCCAACTACAATCCAATCGTAATTTTTCATTAGCCTTTTCATCTAAAACTTTTCTGATATGATAGTAGGTATTTAATTAAAAACAAATATTAAATTATTTAACCAAATAATTATGCAGTTGATCCATGAATTGTTCGATATAAATACTAGACTAAACATTGCAATTTGTAGACCTATACTTATATTACTATCAAGCATATTTTGGCCTCTCCTTAGCCAAGCACAATTACCTCGTTTTGATTATCCCATACCTCAATCCCCTTCTCAAGGAAAACAGTCTTCAACGACATCACCATCAAGTCCTCTTCAAAGTAAGTCTTCAGAACAATCAATTATTAATGATTCAACACCTTCTTTACAACTAGAAAGACAATTGCCTCTGAGAATTATCAAACCTGTTAATGGTTTTGTCAATATTAAACTTACAAATAAAACTGCTGCTAAAATTTCTTATGAGGTAATTGGAGATACCACACAACGTCAGTTGTCAGGAAAATCAGAAGTTATTTTAAAGACGTTGAAAGTTCCTATAAATATCACTTTCTACAGAGAGACAGGAGGATTTTTATTTATACAAACACTGTTCACTTCTGAAAAGTGTCTTTTAGAGCTTATTATGACTGAAACTAATGATTTTAATTTAGATAAATCTAGTTTGTTAATAGAGGAAACTGGCAGTTTATTTTTAAATTAGTTATTCCTTAAATACTAATATCTTTTAATTATATTAAATTGATTTTTTAATATACTTATTTAGCACTACTTAAATTTGCTCTAGACAATTTTTATCTTATCTAAAAAATATCCACTAAAATTCGTTTTTGTAAAGTCAGGATAGGTTATTACAGTTTCACCCATTTTGGTAAAGCTGAAATTAGACCTATTTAAAAATGCTTGATTGAATTGAGTTTCTGTGAGACAAGATATACTTAAATTTGATCTTATTAAATTAGTTTTTGATAGTTTCACTCCAATAAGAATTACTCTTCTCAAGCCAGTTACAGTTAAACTCAGGCAACTAAAGTCTTTTTGTATCGCTGGAATAGTTATTGTTCTTTTATGGATCTATAATTTCCTGATTTATATATAAATAGGTTATCTAAATAGTTATGCCAAATTAATTACAGATATAACAATCCTATCTGAAAAGTAAAAGAGATGAGAGGATAGAAGTTACTTATGCTGAAGAGATAAACCAAAAGTAACAGTGATTGGAGCTATTTTTCAAAGAACTAGTAATTTTTTGTAAATGATTTAGGATTGCTATATGTAGCAAAATTTATTGATTCAGTTAAAGTTAAGTGTGATGTTAAAATTCATTAATATTTAAATATCTTTCGATTAAAATAATGGCTACAATATCATCTATTGGTTTGGGCGGGATTCGCATCCCAGGTGGAATGAGACGTACAAATCCTTGAGGGGGATTTATTTGCCAGTAGCGATCGCGAGCTTCTAAACTACTATAGCGTTCATCTATTTTTATTATTGGTATTTTTTCTGAGATAATTTCTGTGAGGTTTTGTTGCCAAATTTTTGATGTGGTTTGATCGCCTATAATAATTAAATTAATGTCAAACTGTTGACTTAGTTTTGTAATTGTTATAGTAATTTTGGCAGAATCTACGACTTGGTTATAATGCAATTGCCTATTTTTATCCATAATTGCAATTCCACATTTATCACGACCAGGGTCAAATCCTAAAATCATGTTTAAAGATTTTTTATTACTGACTAAATTAATGCTATTTCTTGATATTTTTTTATGAATGAAAAATGCTATTATACATTTAGTCTTCTAATATTTTTCGACTATCTATTTCTTGCAATTGCTCAATTTCTTGTTTGAGTGTTTCTTTTTCTTGTATAATATCACTTAGTCTACTTTGAGTTAAATTAAGTTTAGCTTCAATTCTAGTTTTCTCTGCTTGAGCTTGATTTAATTGATTTTGAGCTATTTTTAGTCTAGCCTCTGTTTTAGCTTTTTGGTCTAAAGTTTTCTGAAAAGATTGATTAACTTGATTTAACTCGGAATAAGCTAATCTTAAATCATTTTTTAATATTTGTAATTCATTCTTGATTTTAGTTATTTCTAATTCAGCTTTTGTCAGTTCTTTGCTGGTTTGATTAAGCTTGATTTGGATTTCATCTATTCTAAAAACACCTTTTCTTAACGGTTTGCTTGTTGCAAATAAAGTAGCTAAGGTTAAAGCGGAAAGAATACTGCCAGTGAGCATAGATACTAATGCAGCAGTATAGCGGGGTCTGAGGTTAAATAGTCTTAGTCTTGCTTTACCTACTTTTTTACCTATACGATCACTAATAGTAGCGATTACACTACCTAAAAGTAAAATTGCCAATATTAGGATAATACCCGCGGTCATTAATGCCTGCTGGTAATAGTTTAATTGTAAGGATAGCTTCTGATTCTTGTTTCAGGTCATAAACCCTTATCAAATATGCTTTATGTAAAGTAATCTTGATGACTCAATTGATTGTAGTAGATTTAATCAAAAGTAAGTTACAGCCATTTCTGGCAAGATGTCAGCACTATAAAAAGTTGGATGATTAATATTTTTACAAGTATTTATTTTATTTTTTTAATTAAGTAAATTGCTGACTTAAAGCTACTGGGTTATGTACTGTAATTTTCTTTTTATGAATAGATATCATTTCATCTTGCCTGAGGTCTCCAAGTAGACGAGTAACAGTCACCCTTGTTGACCCAATTGCTTCTGCAATTGCTTGGTGAGATAATTTCAAGTCAATCATAATCCCATCATCTCTAGGAACTCCAAAATCTCGACAAAGGATTAACAAAAAGCTAACCAGTCTAGAACCCATATCTCGGTGTGCCAAGGTTTCAATCATCATTTCTGTCTGTAAAATTCGGGATGATAGTCCACGCAATAGAATAACTGACAGTTCTGGATCTTCTCTTAGAGCTTTTTCTACTTGGTCAATTGGCACTGATATTAACTCTACTGGAGTAAATGCCACTGCATGGTAGAAACGATCTGACTTATGGCCTGTTATTAGAGATAGCACACCAAATACACTATTCTCCCTAAGTAAGGCTACTGTAATTTCGTCTCCTGCTTCATAAACCCTAGATAGCTTTACTGCGCCTTTTATTAAGACGTAGACACGCTCGGCAGGATCTCCTGGAAAAAATATTGTCTTGCTCCGCTCAAAAGTTTCTATCACTGGTGGATATGAGCCACCAGATATATTACGGAAAACAGATGCTAGCGGTCTATCATGCGTCACGAGCAATTTCCTTACACTGCTTCATAAAACTGATCTAAAACTTCACTGGTTATGACATTTAAATTTTGACTTCCTGTTTCTACCAAAGTTGTCGGCAGCACGATATTAACAGGTATCAACGTTCAAGCTAACCGAGTCTCTCAAATTTATACTTGCATTTAGATGGCGACATATAGACAAACCAGACTTTTATTAATCAAAAGTTAAAATATTTAATGGCATATCTATTACATAAGCGCAACTATAACAAGTTTTGGAAGATGAAAAAATCTACCTACTTTATTGCTTTTAACAACTGTAGCATAATAATACTTTATGACGTAAGTTGTCAACTAACTCAATTCTCTCATCTAAATTTTTTTCTTTATATTTTTATAATAAGTAATTCACTAACTAAGCAAAGGTAATACTATCAAATTACAAGATATTGCTGTATATTTAGGATTGATTTTATTTTGTTGTAAACATTTATTGAGATAAATTAGCATATTGAAACTGAAAAACTTAATGTTTAATGATGGCCTATTAGTACTATTTTGCTGGTATAGCAAATATACATATAATAATCATACCATCAATCGGTAATACATCATGATCAAATTAAATTTGAAATTTTTGATCAAATTAAATATTAATAAAAATTAATGATATAATGTTAAACTTAACTGGAAAAAATGCTCTGGTGACAGGGATTGCAAATAATCGTTCTATTGCTTGGGGTATTGCTCAACAACTTCATAAAGCCGGGGCTAATTTGGGGGTTACTTATCTACCAGATGATAAGGGTAAGTTTCAAAAGAAGGTTTGGGAGTTAGTCGAACCTTTGAGTCCTTCTTTATATTTACCTTGTAATGTTCAAGATGACCAACAGGTTAAACAGACTTTTGCCCAAGTAGGGGAAAAGTGGGGTAAGCTGGATATTTTAATTCATTGTTTGGCTTTTGCTGGTAAGGAGGAGTTGTCTGGGGATTTTAGTAATACTACTCGTGAAGGGTTTACTCGTGCTTTGGAGATTAGTTCTTATTCTTTGATTGATTTAAGCTCAAAGGCTAAGGAGTTGATGACTGAAGGAGGGAGTATTCTGACTCTGAGTTACTTGGGTGGGGTGCGAGTTGTTCGTAATTATAATGTTATGGGAATTGCTAAGTCTGCTTTGGAAATGAATGTGCGTTATTTAGCAGCAGAACTTGGGCCCAAAAATATTAGGATAAATGCTATTTCTGCTGGTCCAATTAGAACTTTGGCTTCTTCTGCTGTTGGTGGTATTTTGGATATGATTCATCATGTGGAAAAAGTGGCTCCGTTGCGTCGTACGGTGACTCAAATTGAAATTGGTAATACTGCTGCTTTTTTATGTAGTGATCTGGCAAGTGGAATTACTGGTCAGGTTGTCTATGTGGATGCTGGTTATGAAATTATGGGAATTTAGATATTGAACTCAAAAGTCAGCACATTTCTAGTCAGAAGTAAAGAAAGTATAGCTAAATTCAAAATTCAGAAGTAAACAAAAGTAAGTAATAAAGTTTTCTGATTGACTTAAGTTAAGGTTTAGTTTGTTAGGTTGTTGTTGGGGTTTGATAAACAAAACCCAACAACAACTTTATTGCTGATACATTTAATAACATAGTGGGGACAAACTTCCAGCTTGTGGGACATCAATCTATGTATATACGTGCGACTCGTTGGCCACTAAACCAGGAAACTGGGTATAAATGGCCGTTCAAAGTCATCACATGAGGACAACCTCGACTTGTGAATAACTCTTATTACCTTGATGGTGAAATTCCATCCACCTTGTTGTTGGGTTGACAGCATAGGCCATAGGGTAGAGACTGAACATCAATCCCTAAAGCTGGCCTAAATGGGGTCAAAGCTCTAACTACCAAATGAGTGAGACTTTTAGCAAAGGCTGACAAGTGGACGAATAGGAAGGTAATTAAACTCTCGTAACTAATAACAACTTCAAAGGTAGCTAAGGAGTTTAGGACGAAAGTCAGGGGGTCTTTGAATAATCTTATGTATCTGAGATTATTAACAACCAAGCCGAACCCTCCGGGAGAATTTACCCCACTAAATCAATCGAAATAAAGGAATAATGGAACGAGGAAACCTATTTAAGACACCTAAGTAAATAGGTCGAAAACTTAGGAAACCATTCAAGGTCAATCTACACAAAAGTTGTAGGTCTTAAGGAGATTAGGATTGAGTAAGAAGCATTGCAGAGGCAGACGTACTCACTGTTGAACGTAATATAGAGTAATGATTAGTCATGAAAAAAGCTGAAATACTAAAAAGAAGATTGGGTAATCCAAAACCCTTTTTAAGTGTGGCATGGGACACTTACGATATGCTTGACCAAATTTGTGTCAATCCTAACCTTAAATGGAGGGATATAGACTGGAAAAAAGTTGAGCGGTATGTGTTTAAGTTACAAAAGTTAATCTATAAAGCATCCAGCCGTGGCAAAATCCGCAAAATGCGTAAATACCAAAAACTTCTGACCAAAAGTTATGATGCTAGGTTGCTAGCTGTTAGGCGTGTGACTCAGGAAAACCAGGGGAAGAAAACTGTGGGTATAGATGGTATAAAAAGTCTTCCCCCAATGCAGAGATTTAACTTGGTAGAAATGTTAAAGTCACGATATCTTAAAGCAAGCCCTACCCGTAGAGTCTGGATACCAAAACCAGGGAAAGAAGAAAAACGTCCATTAAGCATACCTACTTTGTATGATAGGGCCCTTCAAGCACTGGTAAAGTTAGGTAGGTCACCAGAATGGGAGGCCCTTTTTGAACCTAATAGTTATGGTCTTTTCCGGAGGTCAACATACGATGCTATTGCAGCAATCTATGACAGCATCAACAAAAAACCAAAATACGTTTTAGATGCTGACATATCCAAATGTTTTGACCGAATTAACCATGATGCGTTGTTGAGAAAAGTAGGACGAACACCTTACAGACGATTAATCAAACAATGGTTAAAGTCCGGGGTATTTGATAACAAACATTTCTCAGAAACTATGGAAGGTACACCACAGGGAGGGGTTATATCACCCTTACTAGCAAACATCGCCTTACACGGGGAAAGAAAAATGTCTAGAAAAATATGCCGAAACCCTTCCGGGAGTAAAGGCAAAAAATAAACAGGCATTAACCCTAGTAAGATATGCTGATGACTTTGTAATTCTACACAAAGATATCAAAGTATTGTTACAAGCAAAAGCCGTAATACAGGATTGGTTAAACCAGGTAGGATTAGAGCTAAAACCAGAAAAAACCAAAATTGCCCACACCTTAGAGGAATATGAAGGGAACAAACCTGGATTTGACTTTTTAGGATTCACAGTAAGGCAGTGGAAAGTTAAGACAACCAAACAGGGATTCAAAACACTGATTAAACCATCAATTAATAGTATGAAATCTCAATACAAAAAGATGGCGGAAATATTTGATGTTATGAAAGCAGTTCCTACCAAGGTACTTATAGCAAAATTAAATCCAATAATCAGAGGCTGGTCTAACTACTTCTCAACCGTAGTCAGTAAAGAGGCATTTATTAAAATAGATAACCTCCTATGGAAAAGATTAGGTCGATGGGCAAACCGGAGACATTCTAATAAGTCAGCAGCCTGGGTAAAAAGTAAATACTTCCCCGCTCTGGGCTCCAGAAACTGGATACTTAACGACGGCGAATATGTATTAAACCAACACTCTAATGTGTCTATTGTGCGACACGTAAAGGTTAAAGGTAATAACTCACCCTATAACGGAGATTGGACATATTGGGGCAACCGACTAGGCAAATATCCCGGTATAAGGAAAGAAGTTACAACACTGTTAAAACGACAGAAAGGTAAATGCGCACATTGTGGAAATTACTTCAGACCAGACGACCAAATGGGAAGTAGACCATATAAAACCAAAATCTGAAGGCGGTGATAACTCAATTAAAAATAAACAACTGTTACACCGACATTGTCACGATACTAAAACTGCTTTAGATAATAAAACATACCCAAAACCTAAGTTACAGGACTTACCTGATGAATATTTATGGGTAAATGATATGTTAATTCTAAAACAGGGATGTACCTATGTAAAAGGACGTTCAGGAGAGGAGCCGGATGAGGTGAAAGTCTCACGTCCGGTTTTGAAGACGAGTCGGGTAGGGTAACTTACTTGGCTTAGTTTAACAATAATGAATAAACAGGCTGTAAAACTGTGCTACTGAAAAAGTAAAATTTAAAATTTATATCTATATTTATATATTTATTATGCAGATAAGCGATCGCCTTTCTTCATCTACTGCACCAATACTGAATTTGCCTGTTAGACGTGCTTCTGTGAAACGAAAAACTGGAGAAACTGATGTGACTGTTAATCTTAATCTTGATGGTGTGGGTAATTGTCAGGCTAATACTGGTATTCCTTTTTTGGATCATATGTTGCATCAAATTTCTTCTCATGGACTGATTGATTTGGATGTCCAGGCTGTGGGGGATATTGAAATTGATGACCATCATACTAATGAGGATGTGGGCATTACTTTAGGCCAGGCTTTAAAGCAGGCCTTGGGCGATCGAAAGGGTATTGTCCGTTTTGGTCATTTTTTGGCTCCTTTGGATGAGGCTTTGGTTGAAGTGGCCTTAGATTTTTCTGGTCGTCCACATTTAAGTTATGGTTTGGAAATGCCAACTCAACGGGTGGGAAATTATGATACTCAGTTAGTACGGGAATTTTTTGTGGCCCTGGCCAATAATAGTTTGATGACTTTGCATATTCGGCAGTTGGGAGGAATTAATTCTCATCATATTATTGAGGCAGGGTTTAAAGCTTTTGCTCGTTCTCTACGGATGGCTACGGAAATTGACCCCAGGCGAGTTGGGGAAATTCCTAGTTCCAAAGGAGTTTTGTAGTTAGTTATCAGTTTTTGACTTTAGCGATCGCCTATGAGAAATTATTTTATACCAATTTCCTAAAGTCCGACTACACATAATGCTTCAAGAATAAAATCAT
>JAGGDU010000185.1 GCA_018457135.1 Trichodesmium erythraeum GBRTRLIN201
TTCTATAATAGGTTACTTCTAAAAGTGTAGCTTAAGTTTATGAAATTAGTATAATTAGAACTTACTTGGGCATTAGATAAAAATACAGTTGCTATTTGTGCCAAGTTAATATTTCTCTAAATACAGCCTAGATAAATAAAGGGAGAAATTTAATTCTGGCTCCATGGCAAGAAAAGTGTTAATTTAGAAGTTTTTTCTAGTCAACTAATCTCCTAAATATTCAGATTTGATGGACATTATGGTTTAAGTTCTATGAAACCTTTTCCTGTTCTATAAGTCAAGTTTTTTCTCCTGCACTTAGGTGCTACAGACCCATTATTTATAAACATAAGTCGTTCTAATTGGGGAAAAAGACTAGCTAATGACACCGTTTACAATATAGTCAAACATACAAATGCTAAACTAGGAATAGACAAACCAATGTCACCAAATAAAATCAGACATTCTGATATCACCTAGTGCTTATTTTAGTCTGATAGGGATATCAGAAAAGCACAAAAATTTTCCTGTCATAAAAACTTGGAAACAGTTTAAGTCTATGGCGATAACAGGAAAATTATCATAAACATAGGACCGACTTAATAGCACAAGACTTTTACTTTAAATTATTGTGATCATTAAGAATTTCGGATTTCATTATTCCTCATTGTGCAGAACCAAAAAGTTAATTTAACCAGGGTGAGATTTAAACTTCAACATATCCAAGCGAGATAAAGCACCATTAGCAACTTCCCTTACATAGGTATCAGCAGATTCATCATTTCCCAATTTGGTTAATATTTCTATTGAGCGATCATCATCAATAGAGCTAACAGCATTAATAATTGCTACTGCTAAGCCTACATTATCAGTCTGATCAAGAACTTCTAGTAAGGTATCTAAAGCAGGCACACCAATAACCCCTAAAGCCATTGCCGAAGTAATCTGAACAACCGGATGAGAGTCATTGAGTCCTTCCTTTAAACCCTTAATACCTTCGGAAGGAAAGGGAATATCCTTATAGTTATAAGCTATCTGAGCTAGAGCTTTAGCACAACTGCTTCTAATAGTTGAATTATCACTCTTGAGCAATGAATCTACTAGAAGTGGTATAGTATCTATCCCAATAGCTCCTAGTGTCTTAACTGCTGCTCGCCGATAGACTGTATTTTCTTCTGCCAAAATTCTCATTAAGCGAGGAATAGTCGTTTCATCCCTAGTTTCAGTTATTTCCCGCATTGCTTGATCGCGCAAGCCAGGATCAGGATATTTGAGTTGTTCAAATAATGACGGTTCTGTCATTTCAGTTATCAGTTATCAGTTATTAGTTATCAACTATACCACCTCTGAATCATCAGTGCTCAAAAAACTTTTTCTTGTAAGTGCCTTTTCTTTCTTTGTTCCTTCTATTTTATGATTTCTGGCTTACTTTTTCCGAAGTGTAAGTATTTAACGGGACATGATATTAGTATCCTAAAGAGGATCTTTGTTTTTCATGTTTAGTAGTGAAACAATCACTCTGGCTCAACCCGGAGGCTTGGAATCCGGTTTTTTTCCTATTGTTCAAAAACTTTTCAACTTGGCACAGTGAGTATCAGATTTAGGAGGGAGGTCTACAGGAGAAAATTTAAAAAGCTTATTTTCAGATAATGCTTTAAGTTTTATTTCCTCATTGACTCTGAGCTTTCTCAAATTACTTAAGGAACATTCAATTATGACGAGCTTATCCTCATAATACTAGCTAAGAAAGCAGGTGGGTATTTTTAAAACTATTCCTATTTTCACAAAAGTTGGCCAAAAATGCCTGAGCTTGTATTACAATTTTCCAGTAAAAAAACAAAGGAACTCTTAGTTAGTTACTTATCTACTATTAGGTAAATAACTAACTAAGAGTCCCAAACTTCTAAAATTAAAGTAGTTTTAAAGCCAAAGTGTGGCTTTGGCTTAAATTCCTAGTTTCTTAGGATAGAGAGTTGATTACATAGTCGAGAAGAGCAGTGTATTCAGTCAATGCTTGAGCGGACATATCGCGAGGAGCACAACCACGATTACGGGCAAAAGTCAAAGCTTCAACATAAGGTGCAGTAGGTAAGCTGAGAGCACGATAAACTTCACGTTGACCAGCAATTCCCCATTCATCAAGAGGACCAGTTCCACCAACAACTAAGCAGTAGTTAATTAGGCGCATATAGTGCTTGATATCGCGGAGGCACTTTTCCTTAAAAACTGGTGTGGAATGAGCTTCACCAGTGTTATTCAAGTAACTATACTTGCTAATACAAGCTTCATAGGCTTCTTTAGCAACTGCATCAAGATTGCCTCCTAGTTTTTCAGCAGCTTCTAGACGAGCTGCTGCACGTTGGATAGAACCTTGTACGGACTCTAGATCTGAGGTGCTAGGGAAACGACCTGCCGCATCAGCAGCAGAAATTACTGTGGTAATAACTGATTTCATAATGTAGTTTTTCTCCTATATAAAAATAGATTGGATCAAAAGGTTAGCTCTTAGATTTCAATTAGGTGATTTTAATTAATAGCAGCAATAACTGTATCAAAGTAGCCTGCACATTCACTGGCTAAACTAGAGCAATCACCTTTAGTAACACTCATCTTGCGTTGAGAAGCTGTATTGTTGATAAAAGCAACAGCTGCTGCTTTCATAATTCCCACTGCACGAGCTGCACTTGTAGCTGGTACACCTAATGCGATGTAGGTTTCTTTCAAACCATTTAAGCAACGGTCATTGAGGACAGAAGCATCCCCAGCTAGTAGTGCATAGGTAACATAGCGGAGAATAATTTCTCCATCACGCAAGCAAGCAGCCATACGACGGTTAGGATAGCAGTTACCACCTGCCTGGATTAATCCCGGGTTTTCACAGATCATACCTGAAACAGCATCAGATACAATACAGCTAGCGTTGCTACTAATAAAGTTCACTGCATCAAGACGTTTGTTGCCTTGATCAATCAGTTCTTTGATGCTAGCTAAGGACTCTAGATCTGAGCTACTTGGAAAGCGACCTTGAGCATCAGCGGCATCAATTATCTCATGAACTGATGACATAATTAGGTTTTTCTCTAACTTTAAAAATGGATTGCTTTAAAAGGTTAAGTCTTTAGTTTGAATAACTCAAAACTAAGTGATTTTAACTAATAGCAGCAATGACTGTATCAAAGTAGCCTGCACATTCACTGGCTAAACTAGAGCAGTCACCTTCAGTAACACTCATCTTGCGTTGAGAAGCTGTATTGTTGATAAAAGCAACAGCTGCTGCTTTCATAATTCCCACTGCACGAGCTGCACTTGTAGCTGGTACACCTAATGCGATGTAGGTTTCTTTCAAACCATTTAAGCAACGGTCATTGAGGACAGAAGCATCCCCAGCTAGTAGTGCATAGGTAACATAGCGGAGAATAATTTCTCCATCACGCAAGCAAGCAGCCATACGACGGTTAGGATAGCAGTTACCACCTGCCTGGATTAATCCATTGTTTTCACAGATCATACCAGCAACAGCATCAGATACAATACAGCTGGCGTTGCTAGTAATAGCGTTTACTGAATCAAGACGCTTGTTACCTGCGGCAATGAATTCTTTCAGGCTAGCTAATTCTTCGGTACCAATAGGAGCAGTTTTTGTATCTGCTGTAACTACAGCTTTTGAAAAAGCATCTAACATTGAGTTCTCCTTAAAAGTTTATTTTCTATAACTCTGGATATAAAGTTTCTAATAAGAATGTCTCTTTTGTCTCTCTTTCTGAGGAAGAAAGTAACAATTCGTAAATAAGTAAACATTTGTTACAATTTTTCAGTCAATGAGGTACCAAGAACTTATGATAGAGACAAAATATTTATTCTATTCAATAAATAAACGAATGAAAAAGTTAGCCACATCAAAAACTTTAGGGATAGATACCTTTGAAGTTTACCCTTTAGAACTCCGCCCCAATCCTACTGAGGAAGATGTACAAATAATAATTAGGGCAGTTTACAAACAGATATTGGGCAATCAGTACATTATGGAAAGCAACCGTCTTTCAACTGCTGAGTCTCAACTGCGTAATGGAGAAATTACTGTTAGGGAATTTGTTCGACAGATAGCTCAATCTAGTTTGTATCAATCTCTATTTTTTAATAGTAATAATCAATATCGCTTTATTGAGCTAAACTACAAGCACCTATTAGGCCGTGCTCCTCAAGATCAAACAGAAATTTCTCAGCACGTTCAAATTTATAACGAAAAGGGATATGAAGCCGAAATAGATTCCTATATTGATACTCAAGAATATAACGAAAATTTTGGAGAATCAATTGTACCTTATCCCTATGGTATTACTTCCCAAATTGGTTTAAAAAATAATACCTTTAATCGAATATTTTCCTTGTTAGGTGGACCGGCTACTAATGACGGAGATAATCGTTCTCAATTACTTTCTTCTGTTGCTAGTAATTTACCCACTCCTATTAAACTTCAAGCTAGAGGAAATGGAGCTAACTATGGGAATATGGGCAAACGTTTCCGTATTGTTTATACTACCTCTAAGGTATCAGCTAGACTGAACCGCCTCAGTAAGAAAGAATTGATAATCAACTATACTGAGATGTCCCCATTTGTACAAAGAATTCATCAGACTGGCGGGAAGATTATTAGTATTACTGAGAAAGTCTAATGTTTGGTTGTGGGTGAGTTTAAAACCTATCTCTAGCTGTTAAAAACTTTGATTTTTAATCAAAGGAAAATAGATGTAGATTATTACTGCTCAGTTTCTATTTCCCCTATTTCATTTAGAAGAAAATCCAGATTTTTTGATCTAGTATTAATGTTCTCCTTTAGCATTACTAAGTAATCTAACAATATCTTGATAACCATTAAATTCTGCTAGCATTAAAGCTGTATAACCACTTGTATTTTTATAGGTTAAATTAGCTCCAGAATCAATTAACAATTTTACAGCTTCAGTATGACCTTGATATGCTGCCCACATTAAAGCTGTTGCCTGATTATCATCTCTAAGATTAATATCGGCTTCTCTTCCTAAAAGTATCTTTAATGTTTCAATATCACCTTGGTATACTGCTTTTATCATTGGGGTATAACCTCCCTGAGCTGGAATATTTATATCTACACCAACATCTAGCAAAATATTAATAATCTCCCTATTTTTTTGCCAAATTGCTAAAGTTAAGGCTGTTTCTCCTAAATATTTACTATTTAGTAAAGATGTCAGATTTTGCTTTTCTATTGTTGCCAATAAAATTGAGACAACATCCGTATAACCATGAAAAATTGCACTGAATAAAGGTGTATCGCCAGCTTGATTTTTAGTAATTATTTCTGCCTGATGTTCAAGGAGAATTTTGACTGTTTCAGTATGATTTTCTCCTATTGCAAAACTTAGTGCTGTTTCTCCTTCTAAATCTTGAGCATTAACATCACTATTAGCATCTAATAAAGTAGAGACGATCACTAGATTTCCTTCAGCGGCAGCAGCCATCAAAGCTGTTCCACCACTTCTGCTTTTAATATTTACATCTGCCCCTGATTCTAATAATGCTTTGACAATTTCTAAATCACCTTGATCAGCAGATAAAATCAGGGCAGTTTCTCCATCTTTATCTCTAAAATTAACATCAGCACCAGCTTTTAATAGTGTCTTGACAGTAGATAAATCACCTGCTTCTGCTGCTTGTATTAACCATGTTTTACCCTGTAAATTTTTAGTATTTACATCCACACCATAATTAAGCAAAATTTCTCTCATTTTGGCATGATTACTATGAGCAACTACAGATAAAGTAGACTCATCTATTCTAGCCCCAGCATCTAGCAAAACTTGAACTACATTTTGATAACCTTGAGCGGTTGCTAAACCCAAAGCGGTATCATGATCTTTGTCTACCACATTAACATCTGCCCCAGCGGCTATTAGCTGATTCACCACTAACAGATAACCATTCATAGAGGCGACCATTAGAGGAGAAGCACCATCATAATTTTTAGCATTGACATCAGCACCTCTACTTAACAAAACTTCTACTATTTCAGATCGCCCATGAGCCGCAGCCAACATTAAAGCTGTAGCGCCAAACTTTTTTTTCGTATAGTTGACATTAGCGCCTTTATCTAGTAATAAAGAGGCTATTTGAGTATAGCCCTTTTCTGCGGCCACCATTAGAGCAGTTGTACCATCTAGAGCTTGAGCATTAGCATTAATATTTTGAGCCACGAGGATAGATACTTGAGCAAAATTGCTATTTTTAACAGCCTGTACTAAAGCAGTTTCTTCTTTTTGCGAAGCCATAGTAATAACTATAATCTATGTTTTGGTCTATTTTAACTGGCAAAGCCAAGAATGCTGGGGTAAAAACCATCGCTGGGAGATTTAAATGGTACAAGCCAAGATAATTCTCATGTTTTGTGAAAAGTCCTGAAAAATTTATCAGACTTTTGTCCTTCAAAATGATGTTGATTCAGTTAAGGTTTTTATAAAAATTAACACAGTTTGGGTGTTATGATAAGTTTTACAAAGTTTTTTTACAAACTCCAGAGAGAATATTAATTATGGACCTACCAATTCCAGAGTCAATTAAGCCTTGGCTCAATTTTTTTCATCCTCTAATTATGTGGATACTTTTGGCCTTGGGGATTTATGCCTTATATCTTGGTATTAAAGTTCGCAGTAGCAGAACAGCAACAAAAACAGAAAAGAAAAAAGAATTTGCTAAATTTAAATTTAAACATCACCAAGTGGGTTCCATACTCCTATCTTTTATGGTTTTAGGGTCTCTAGGTGGGATGACAGTCACTTATATTAATAATGGTAAGCTGTTTTTTGGTCCTCATCTTCTAGCAGGTTTAGGTATGATGGGAGCGATCGCTATGTCTGCTTCTCTAACTCCTTTCATGCAAAAAGGCCAAAATTGGGCACGTTACAGCCATATAGCCCTTAACGTTTCATTGCTAGGCCTTTTTAGTTGGCAAGCTGTGACGGGAGTAGAAATTCTGTTAAGAATTATTAGTAATATGTGATATGCTTTCTGTTGTCTTGACATAGTATCCCCAAGGAAAGTGAAATTATTGCCATTAACTAAATTTAATATTTTCAGAAAGTCCTAACAGTAAAGGAATGAAGTTATAGTTAATGCAAACTCCTGACAAAGCTTGTTAAGGTTACCCATAGTAATTAGTTAGCTTGAAATAAAAGTAAAGTACACATTAAAAAAGTTAGGAGCTTGTTGAAAAAGCAAACAATTTTGCTCATCCTAGAACTAAAATTCGTCTTAGAATAAATGGTCATAAGTTAAGCAATATTAAATAATGGACCTCTGAGTTTTCATAGTGCGGATTAGAAGTAGACTAGGAGCCTTGAAACTGAAACTATGGATCTTGTTGGTCTCAGCAAGACTAAAGACTACAAAGTTATTACTTTAACTGTTGATCCCATACACATTCAAGGTTTATGACTTGCGTGTTGACTTTAGATTCGGTTAAATCTTGCACTACTATAAATATTTATTTAGATATTTTAGGGGTTGGGAAACCAAGCCCCTCCTTTCTTTTTCTTTGCTTGGGAAATGGCAAATTATAGGTCTTATGAAAATCTATTTGAGTTTTGTAGCTTAAATACCGTGATACCTGGCGCACTATTTTTACTAATAAGTTATTGCCAGTATTCTCAATTAAAGTAGGAGACATTTTCTGAATAAACTCAGGAAACTTAACCCCCACGGTCAAATCTAAATCCCATTCTACTCCAGTCATAACATTGGGGAGTCCCCATTTTTGAATCTCCTTCTGATTATGAAATTGATCTGTAGGTAACTCTACCAACTCCATTTCTGATTGAAATTTAATTTCATATCCAGGAGCTGTATAATTTGGCAATTTAATATTTCTGATTCTATATTTTCTTGGGGAATCTGATGGTACTAGCTCCAAGCCAACTCTCGCTTCTATCTGGTATCCAAAAGAACCAAATTTTCCAACTAATAAATCATAGCCATTTTCTCCGAGGGGCTCAACTTTCATTGGATAAGCGCATCTATAAAACCAATTCTTGTGAGAGTTAAAGTGCTTTGCTACAGTTTCAACATCTACATATAGTTGCATATAGTCACTGTATTTTACCTTAAACCAGGTTGTTTTATTATTTTCTAATGTGTTTATTTTTATTTTATTTAGGTAACAATCATTAATCAATTTTTTGTCTATTTCTAAAGTTTCATGTCCTGCCAAATTTTCATGCATGGTTAGAATTTTGGTTTTATACATAAACTATACTTAATAATTTTAGGATTGCCAAAGAGCATTAATTTATCTTTATAAAGTATGAATCATGGAATTATAATTAATATTTATTTAATATATTATAGCAGTGTTCATTTTGTTAAACTACACTAGAGAAAATTGTTGTCTATATTTCTGGTTTCTCAAATAAATATGACAAGTCTGGAGACTTTGGTCTGAAAGCTATTACTTTTTATAACTTGAACTTTATATACATTGAAATATGAAAGCATTTATTCCTGGAGCAACTGGTCAAACAGGCCGTCGAATCGTACAAGAGTTGGTAAGACGAGATATTCCTGTTAAAGCTTTAGTTCGTAACTTAGAAATGGCTAGAGAAATTCTGCCTCCAAAAGCAGAGCTAGTTATGGGGGATGTCCTTAATCCTACTAGTCTTTATAATGCTATGGGGGATAGCACAGTTGTATTATGTGCTACAGGTGCTAAACCTAACTTTAATTTTGCTGGTCCATTAATGGTTGATTATTTAGGAACTAAAAATTTAGTAGATGTTTCAAAGCAGAAGGGTATTAAACATTTTGTTTTAGTTTCATCCCTCTGTGTGTCTAAGTTTTTTCACCCCTTAAATTTGTTCTGGTTAGTTTTATTTTGGAAGAAACAAGCTGAAGAATATATTAAGAAAAGTGGTATTAATTATACTATTGTCCGCCCTGGTGGTTTGAAAAATGATGACAATCAATTTCCTATTGTGATGGAACCTGCAGATCGCTTATTTGAAGGTAGTATTCCTCGTACTAAAGTCGCACAAGTTTCTGTAGAGGCTATTTTTCAATCAGCAGCTTGTAATAAAATTGTAGAGATTGTTACTCAGGCAAAAGCGCCTGAAAAATCTTTGGTAGAATTATTTAGTTCTCCCTCTTTGCAGTAGTTTTAAATTGATTTACTACGTAGCAAATTTTGAAATTATTTCAATACAGTAATTATTTTCTAAAAAAATCCGAGCTGTTTTACATTTTAAAGATGGGGAGCAGCTTTGGCTTATTTAAGTTAAACTATATTTTTATTAGAGACTTGAAAAAATGTAATTCATTGTCACAAGCTCTCAGAAGAATATTTGTAAAATCATCCTTGAAAATTTTAGATGGGTTCTGTTAGACCAAAAATTATCAGAAAGAAACGACAGCCTTCTAAAGTCCGTTTCATACTTTTTAAACGCCTAATTTTTATATCGATAGTTATTGTCTCTTTTATATCTTTTTTCCAGGTTTTTAAGGGAAAATTAAATTTAATAAGTAAATCAAATACTCCAATAAATAATGATTATAATAAGAAGGAAAAATGGCCTCGACTAGTAATGAAAGGTGGTGACCCTTATATTAGGGCCTTAATGCGAACTATTTCAGCTAGTGAATCCAATTATTCTGAGCCTTATCATGTTGTTTATACAGGTAAAAAGGTATCTGACCTCAGCAAACATCCAGACTGGTGTATCACAATTGTTTCAGGTCCAAATAAGGGAAACTGTAGCACGGCAGCAGGACGATATCAAATGTTAAGTAATACTTGGTATCTGATGGCAAAACGTTATTATCCTAGACATCATGATTCGTTTATGTTTTGGAAATCTTATAGTTTTGAGCCCAAATATCAGGATGCTGTTGTGTATGGTTGGTTAAGCGATCGCAAATACTGGAAAGCAGATATTCCTGAGTTGTTAAGAAGGGGAGAATTAAATCAAGTTCTGCAATTATTATCTGGTACATGGACAAGTTTAGGATATGGAATTGAAACTAATTCTATGACGAAGCATTTGCCAACAGTATATAAAAAAGTTTTGGAAGATGAATTAAGTTTGTTGGGAGGTAGTTTTGATTGAAAAAAAAGAAGTTTCTGTAGTGGTTGAGTATTTTCCAATAAATACAGTCTTCATGTATGGGAATTGGTGTTATGATAATTGATTTCAGTTATGGTTGGAACACTATGGTAATTTGTTCTCAAATAATAAAAATGGTTGGCAGAATTTGGGAAAATAGAGGTAATAATTGATAATTGATTACTGAAATGAAAAATTTTACTCCTCTAAAAACAACTCCTAGATTACTTGTTGTAGCTACTGGTAATCTAGGGAAAGTTGTAGAAATGCAGGAATATATGGCAGATTTGAATCTCCAATTAGAACTAAAACCCAAGGATTTAGAAATTGAGGAAACTGGAAAAACTTTTTTAGCTAATGCTTGCCTTAAAGCAAGTGAAGTGGCAAAAGTAACTGAAAAATGGGCGATCGCTGATGATTCAGGATTAGCTGTGGATGCTTTGGATGGAAAGCCGGGAATTTATTCTGCTCGTTATGCTCCCACTGTTGCGGAACAAATAGAGCGAGTCTTGAGGGAGTTGAAAGATAGCCAAAATCGTCAAGCAAAATTTGTTTGCGCTCTCGTTATTGCTAGGCCTGATGGTACAATAGCGTTAAAAGCAGAGGGAATTTGCTATGGAGAAATTTTATATTCCACTCGTGGAAATGGTGGGTTTGGTTACGATCCTATTTTTTATGTTCCTTCAGAAAAAAAGACTTTTGCCGAAATGTCTCCTGAAACTAAGCGATCGCTATCCCATCGCGGTAAAGCTTTTCAAATATTACTACCTCAAATAAAAGAGATTTTTGCCATTGAGTCTGTTTGAGTATGTATTTACAAAAGATAATTATTGAAGACATAATTTACACAATTATGTCTTTTTTATTTTCTGGGTAGTTTTGTATATGTAGCGATAAAATTATAGTCAGGCGAAGCGGGCTGTTGTACTTACTCCCTTAAGTTTGTAATGAGTGATGAATGAAATACGCGCGTAGCCCCTAAATGATTTTTGAACTTTGTTAAAAAGGATAAAGTCTTTCTGACCAACCGGGAAATTATTTGATGTCAATTATTATTGAATCATTCATTGGATGGTGAATTTACCTAGTTTTTTTTAGTACATTTAATAAACTGGTAAGCTTGAGGATACTTATTATTGACGTAATTCTGGATCTATTTTTCTGACACAACTGAAAAGCTAGACAATAAAATCAGTTTTATCAATTAAACTGACATCAATACCTGAAATACGAGCTAAAATTTCCTCAGTCACAGTTACTTTAACCAAAGTCGAATTGTCACGACTAACTATATCTAAGTCAGCAAAACCTATACCTCTTTCTAATTTAATTGTATCTGTGCCATCTTTAAATCCTTGAATTATGTCTAAACCCATTCCTGGAGAAATAATCAAAGTATTTTTGCTAGCACCACCATTATATCTGTCGTTGCCCAGACCCCCGTTCCAAGTATCGTCTCCCGCACCACCGTAAAAGGTGTCGTTACCATTTCCTTCATAGAGTTGGTCGTGGTAAAAACCTCCATTGAGGAGGTCATCATTGTTACCGCCATAAATAATGTCATTCCCCTCACCCTCATCAATGATATCATCTCCATAAGGAAATTTGCTTAAAGAAACATAGACCGCATTCTTATACTAATTTCATAAACTTAAGCTACACTTTTAGAAGTAACCTATTATA